>JAOUGT010000118.1 GCA_029865485.1 Nitrospira sp. | reverse complement strand
CTGTTCTATTGTGAGACAGCCTGAGGCAGCGGCTCGCACCACAAGCTAGGGATCGGACTGCGGTTCGAGGTGCAGCGGACAGCATTCCGAAATCTCCGAAGAAAGTTGTATCGTTGACTGATCGGGGTACAATGCGAAGAAGGTCGCACGAACCCCTTGGTGCGGATGAGATGTGAGCGGGTGTTACAGGTGGAGGAGGATTATGGCGCGTCGGGTGAGCGGTGAACAGAAAGAAGCGATTATCAATGGGCGTCGTGCATCAGTAGCCAGGGTGGGGCGGACCCTCGGTCCTCGTCGAGCGGATGAACAGGGGGCGGCTTCCGTCGGAGCCATCAACGGAAGCTCAGAGGCTTACGCGAAAGGTCATGAGCCGCTCCATCAACAAATCGCGGAACGAGCCTATATTCTGTATGAACGAAGTGGGTTTCAGGACGGGAACGATGTGGACCATTGGCTGGAAGCAGAACGGCAAATCAAAGGCGTGCGCAGCCAGGCCGCGTAACGCGTCGTCAGCACCTTGCCCAAATCGTCTCTGGTCTACCCGGTTGCGGGAACTCTTCCGTGTATCCTTCGATCAACGCAGGACGTGCAAGAAAGCCTTCATCACTGAGAATTCCCGCCCGTGCGGAGCCCTTCACGTGATGCCAGGCAGGGTTGCGCCATAGCGCTATTCGCTGTCAGCCATCGGCTCCTATTCTTTTCGCGTATACGTGATCTCCATCATCTTCATTTCCTTCTGGCCGTGGTGTGCACCGTACATCTCAACCAGTTGATGGTTGGCGTCGAGGATCTTCCAGATGGCACGATGAGTCATCGTGCCTCCGCCCGGCTCTGCATGTGAGCCTCTCAGGGTGATGGTCTTCCCGTCCGCGCTCCCGGTTCCCTCCATGATGAAGACGCCGGTGCCCCTCGTATCCACCCAGATGGTGACGTATTTCTTCCGAATATTGTCATAGGCGTCGATGCTCATGCCGGTGAACGGTTGGCCCATCATCTGGCCATGGAACTCCTGGTGGAGAAAGCGTCCGTCCAGGAGCATCCGTGACTCGGCTGTACCGGTTGATTCCATTGGGGGCTTGCCAGGTTCCATCCATTCTTTGGTGGCCGTCGTCCAGCTGCCGGCCAAGGTCGCAAAGAGCTTATGCGGCTCGCCGGGTGTGGCAGCTTGTTTCCACAGCTCCATCATGGCCTGTGGGTCCATCGGTTTGTCGTGTTTCTTCTCTTTGGCGAGGCTCGGTGATATGGTCAGCATGAGACACAATGCCGTCGCTGTCAGCGTGATAGAACGCATGGTGGCCTCCTTATGGTTGGCTCATTCTTTCTGCCGTCTGCTCCTACGAAGTTCTCTTTCACCCTAAACGTCACAACTCGCTCGATCAAGAGGGAAGGGATGGGCTCGTGGAGCGGGAGTTGGGCTGTCCATTTCCCCTGAGATTTCCTGCTCCGCGCTCGTTCTTCTCACTGCTCCTTATTTCGAGCTACAGCACGATGACGGGGGCCTCGGGTTCTCCTCATAACGATCGTGGTGCCGGACCCAGTCCATGGTGTGATCTGGGTTCTCATCTCACCCCTTAGGCGCAAGATCGAGCCAGTTGTAGGAGCAGTTCAACAGATCGAGCCCGCGACCATAGGTGGAGTAGGTGTGAAAGACTTGTTGTCCCTCACGAAAGAAAAAGCTGGCTCCGGGCAATTCGTCATCGAGATAGGGACCTGTGTGATAGTTGTACAATATTTGCCCGGTTTCTTCGTCCTGCTTCGTGAACGACACACCGAAATCGAAGTTGAAATCGGAGCCAAAGGACGAGACCCAGGGAAAGCTCCACCCCATCCGTTGCTTGAAACGCTCAATCTGGACAAGGGGTGCGCGAGACACGACGACGAAGGAGACATCCCGGTGCGCCAGATGAATCGGGATGCCTTGAAATCCATCAGCCCAGAATGAACAGCTCTTACATCCTTCGTCCCAGTCTGGGCCGAGCATGAAATGATACATAGCAAGCTGTGTCTTGCCGCCAAAAAGATCGCGGAGACTCTGCTTGCCGGATGGAGCTTCGAATAGGTACTGCTTCTCGATCCTTCGCCAAGGCAGCGCGCGGATCTGTGCCGTCATGGCATCTCTCAACTTGGTGAATTCCTTTTCCTTCACCAACAGCGCCGTGCGTGCCTTCAACCATTCCTCATGAGAGACAACGGAGTGTTGCATGTCGGCCTCCGGTTATTGGCGAGACGTGATTTGCTCGGCTATGCATTCTTCTTGTTCTCTCAGCTCAGGGGTGAATTCAGCTCCGAAGTCGTCCGCTTCGAAGACCTGGCGAATCTCAATTTCGGACTCTCCGGGCATCGGATTGGGACAGCGCTTGGCCCACTCGATCGCCTCTTCCTTCGACTTGCATTGCCAGAGCCAGTAACCGGTAATGAATTCTTTCGTCTCGGCAAATGGACCGTCGAGGACGGTTCGTTTGTCGCCTGAGAATTTCACACGTGTCCCTTTGGAGCTGGGATGGAGCCACTCACCGGCCAGCATCACCCCAGCTTTGACGAGCTCTTCATTAAATGTTCCCATTTCAGTGAGCAATTGCGTGCTCGGCATCACACCGGCTTCTGATTCTTTTGTCGCTTTTATAATGACCATGAATCGCATGATGTGTCTCCTGTCTCGACCCAGATTTAGACGTTGGCGCTACCCTTTAGTCGAACGAAGTCTTAAAAATCGACAAGGAAACTTCCTACAATTATTCACCAGGTAAGCCCCTAATTTCTCGTACGGGCCTGACTTCCACCGTTCCGATCCGTGCCCCCGGAACTCGTTCGGCAATCCTGATCGCTTCCTCTCGATCCTTCGCGTCCACGAGAAAGTAACCGGCAAGTTGTTCCTTTGTCTCCATGAAGGGGCCATCGGTTACCATCGGCTTGCCCTCGCGTACTCGAACGATGGTTCCCGTCGCTTCACCCTGTAGTGGCGACGCATGGACGTATTGACCATTGAGATTGAGCTGATGGCAAAGCTGGATCGACTCAGCCAGCATCTCTTTTCGCTTGGCCTCAGGAATCTTGTTGAAGGCTTCTTCGTTGTGATGAACCAGCAGCAGATATTTCATAGGAAACCTCCTGTGACATAAGATAGTCGTTGGGACGGGCGGAGATCGACAGAGGGAAGTGGAGTGACTAAACTCGGTGGAATCCTGTCATATTGTGCTATGTGAGTGGGCCCGCACAGTGGCAGGCAGCAGGAGGAATGAGATGCATCCAGGCACCCTGCAGCACAACAAGCAGCAAGAGCCTTCTCACAAGGAAGTGTGTAACGTGCTTGCCGAGGAAATCGACAGAAATTTTCCAGACGCTGACAATAAGATCTGGCACGCGCATCCAGTCTGGTTTTTGGACGGTAATCCCATTGTCGGATATAGCAAACAGAAACCAGGGATACGCCTGATGTTCTGGAGCGGGGGTGGATTTTGAGGAGGCAGGATTGAGCGTCGTGGGTAAGAAATTTAAGGATGCCTCCGCTTTCTATCTGGATGTGTTAGAAATGCAACGATCAGATTTGCGACGATGGCTGAAGAAAGCCCGGGCGATTCAGTGGGACTATAAGAATCTCATTCGGCGTAAAGGGCGGCTGGAGAGGCTGACGTAGGACGTGGAGGCCCAACTATGCATGCTGTTCTCTCGGAAATGGGCGTGAGCCTCAGCCGCTGAGAGACTTCCCATTTCAATCTTCCAGATCTTTTAGCCGTTTTTCAAGAAGCCGCTGTGCCGGCTCTTGCTTGAGGAGGTTGCGGATTCCTTGGTAGGAAGTGTGGACCTCGCTTGTTCTCCATGGTGTCAACAGAGATTCATGTGCTCGTGTTATCGCTTCTCCGGTGGGATCGCTCTGATAGCGACGGAGAACACCGCATGAGCTGCGATATCAACCGGCCTGTGTTTGACGATTGTGCTCGCCGGGTTCTTGCCGAGAAAGTTGTCGCCTTTCCAGTTTTGTGACGGTCTGATAGGCCTGGGCACGAAGCCACCTCCGCAATTTGGGCAGACATTGCCCAATACATTCTCAACACAGTTAGTGCAGAACGTACACTCATAGGAGCAAATACGCGCGTCCAGTGTGTCGGGTGGCAAGGCGGTATCGCAATATTCGCAGGTCGGTCTCAGTTCCAACATGGCGGATCCTTTTAATCTAGTGCTCTGCCGCGACGGCTTTCTGATCTCTGGCCACTGGTGTTGCTTCGGGTTGATCTTGATTGGGTGCGATACCTCGCCGGGGGGACTCCGAACTCCCGTTTGAAGGCGCGATTGAATGAGGGTTCTGATTCATAGCCCACCTCGCCCGCCACTTCGGCCACGCTCTTGGACGTGGTCGTCAGCACTTGAGCGGCCAGCTGCAACCGCCAGCGCGTGAGATAACCCATCGGCGTGTCTGACAGATAATGCCGAAATCGCTCGGCCAACACGGAACGTGAGAGACCGACCTCCTCGGCCAGCGAGGCAATCGTCCACGGATGAGCGGGTTGTTGATGCAGGAGCGCCAGCGCTTTTCCAACCTCCGGATCACGGACGCCGGCGAGCCAGCCTGTCTGAGACTCTGGTAGCTGTGCGATATAGCGTCGTAAGGCTTCCACGAACAGCAATTCGGATAATTTTGCGATGACCACGGCGCCGCCTGGACCAGAGGCCTCCGCGTGATCAACCGCATAGCGGAGGGAATCCTCGAGCCACTTTCCGGATGGGCTATCGCGAATATGGACCTTGACGATCGACGGCAGCCCGGCCAAGAACACCTGGCTGAGTTGTGGGTCGCAGGTCAAATACCCGCAGACGAGTCGAGTGAGTTCACCACCACCTCCAAATTGAGCGAGGACTTTCCCCGTTCCGAGGACTTCTCGCATCTCCTCGATGGCGTTGCTTGGTTTTACCGGAGTGCCGTTTCCCACGAGGTGCACATTGCCATGAGGAAGGATGACGATATCACCGGCTTTCAGCGGCACGACGGGGCTGCCTTCTTCGTCCCGACACGTGCATTGGCCTTCGGTGACCAGATGGAAGATGAACACATGCTTGGGGCCTGAGGAAAAATAGGACGCCATGGTGCGTGAGTCTGGCTCACGCGAACACCATGGAGCCGAGAACTCACCGTTAAAGAAGACCGCTCCATCAAGCTTAACGGTTTTCAGAACTTCAGACAGCACATCCATGGGAGGTGGCTCCTAGCACAACAGCGTTTGAGCTAAACGGGCCGGACGCTCGGATAGACGATCCGCAGCTTAGCACTCGCCCTGATAAAAGAGCTAGACGCTCTGCTAAGACGCCGGAAGACCTTTCTCGTATAGTCACAACCAGAAACAGCACGGCATCGTGAAGACATCACAAAGGAGGAGGACATCATGACGAGCGCAACGGTGGGGGAAATGGACAGTGTCAAGGGTCGGCTCAAAGCGATCTGGACGGCCGGCGACTATGATCGCTTTTCACGGCACATGGAAGGCGGCGCGCGAGCATTTTACGAGCGACTCACCATCGCACCTGGAGGCCAATTGCTCGACGTCGCCTGTGGGTCCGGTCAACTGGCGCTGATGGCGGCGAAAGATGGTGTGGAGGTGACCGGCGTCGATATCGCGAGCAACCTCGTGGAGCGGGCACGGGCCCGTGCGCGAGCGGAGGGACTCCGTGCCCACTTCGAAGAAGCGGATGCCGAAGCGCTGCCGTTCGCCGATGCGAGCTTCGATGTGGTCGTCAGTCTGATCGGCGCGATGTTCGCTCCACGCCCTGAACTGGTTGCCCGGGAGCTGCTCCGTGTATGCGTCCCGGGAGGTACCATCGCGATGGCCAATTGGACGCCACAGGGATTCGTCGGGCAGATGTTCAAGACGGTGTCGAAGTTCATCGCACCGTCCGGCATGCCGTCGCCGGTCCTGTGGGGTGACGAGCCGACGGTGCGTGATCGACTGAGCCACGGACTCTCAGAACTCAGCCTCACGAAGCGACAGTACCTCTTCGACTATCCCTTCTCTCCGGCTGAGGTCGTGGAATTCTTTCGTCTGTATTACGGGCCGATCAACCGAGCCTTCGCCTCGCTCGACGACGAGGGTCAAGCGCAGTTGCGGCAAGAACTCGAAGCGCTCTGGGCAGCGCACAATCGAGCCGGAGCGGATTGCACCACGGTCTTTGCGGAGAGTATTTGGAAGTCATCGGTGTTCGAGTGTAACGGAGCGTTTTCAACGAGAACATGAGTCAGTTGGACACACATTCACCCAAAGAAAGGGACGACTATCATGCACATGCACGACATTGAAATTGTAGTGATCTGGTTCTTCTTGGTCAACGCAGGAATGCTCCTGACGTTGCTGATGCCTCGGATGGTCTCGGATTCACGCAGCTGTGAGGTCGCTCAAGTCGAATGCGAGCAGATTCCCGTACAGGAAGAGTTCTACGAGCGGGCAGCTTAGATAGGTCCGATAGTAACAGACACACGAATGATATTATCATCTACTATGCGATATCGATAAGGAGGTTGCCATGAAACCATTACGAGTACTCTTGCTGAGCGTAGGGCTGCTGCTTGCAGGGACGGCTTCAGCATCGGCTGAGCTCCTTGCTCTGATCAACTATGAAAGTAAGGCGAACCAACCAGTGAGACGAGAGGGGATTGCAATCATGGAAATCGATCCGGAGTCTGATGATTTCGGCAAGGTCCTGATGGAGATCCCGCTTCCATCCGATCTCGTGGCCCACCACATTTTCTTTAACCGGGACCGTACCAAAGCCTACGTGACGGCCTTGGGAAAAAGCATCTTGCACGTCGTGGACCTCACAAAGTTTCCCTATCGGCTACGCGCCATCGATGTCCCTGATTGTCAGGTTGGAGAGGATCTGGTCGTGTCAGAGGATAACCGGACTTGGTACCTTACCTGTATGGGTTCGAGCACGGTGATTGTGGGGGATGCACGTGTCGACAAACCGATCAAGACGATCAGCGCCAAGGATCCCACTGCGGCCACGATTCTCTATCCCCATGGGATAGCGATTCATAACGGGATTGATCGAGTGGTTGTGACCAGCACGGCGAAACCGGATATGTCCGATCAGGGTGACTCGGTTACTGTGATCGAGGCCAGCACAGGACAGGTGCTCTCGACCCACAAGATTGGGTCGAAGCCAGCTCCAGCGAAATCGGCACCTGTCGAGGTCATGTTCAGCCCTAATGCCGATCCACCGGTCATGCATATCACCAATATGATGGAGGGCACGCTGTGGGCCGGAGAGTGGGATCCCAGTCGCAAGGCGTTTTCCTTCCATCAGATCGATGATTTCGAGACGCGGCAACAGGGGATGCCGCTGGAAATGCTCTATAACAGGAAGGGGGACCGCCTGTTCGTCACGACAGCCAAACCAGGGCATGTGAATCTGTACGACAACAGTGACCCGCGCCATCCGAAGTTTCTCAAGACCATTGCGGCTGCGGCAGGGGCACATCATACGGTGCTGTCGCCCGATGAACGGTATCTATTTGTCCAAAATAGCTTGTTGAATTTGGAAGGGCTGAGTGATGGGTCCATCACGGTGATCGACCTCAAGCAGGACAAAGTCCTCGGCAGTATTGATACCTTAAAAGCACAAGGATACAACCCGAACTGCATCATGCTGTTGCCGAATCACTTTCAGAAGGGCGGGTTGCAGGCAAATCTGGTCATTGAGTGAGTCGGTGGTAAGGTCTTGATCAGGCGGCTGTGTTGCGTTTGAACCGGTTGGCAAGTTGGGCGAAGGGTGTGAAGGGTCGCTCAGGTTCGCGGCTCGGTGGCGAGTTGTTCGACTCGCCACCTACCTGATCACGCTGATGCTCGTTGTCGTGACAGTAGAGACAGAGCAACTCCCAGTTACTGCCATCCGGGGGATTGTTGTGATGGTTGTGGTCCTTGTGATGGACTGTGAGTTGGCTCAGCTTTTTCCCGTCAAACTCACGACCACAGTGGGCACAGATCCAGGGGAACAATTTTAAGGCGCGTACTCGGTAGGACTGCTCGTGGTTGCCCTGTACCATGCGAGCCTCCGTGAGAAGGGTGACTCGTCACCGAGATATTGTACACCAAGCCTATGAAACTTCACTACTGGCTATGAAAACGGTTCTAGACACCGTGTCGTTGTCCCGAACAATGTTATGGCCAGATCGCGCACCAGAAAAGTGGGTCAAGCCTTGCAATCATATATCTGCCTGCTCTGCTTGCTCCAAGCGGCGGCTCACGGTAGTCGTTATTCCCTGTGTATGGCCGACCAATTCCCTTTCTCAATCCTCAAGTTCCTTCAAGCGTTTCTCCAGAAACCTTCGTTCCGGTTCTTGTTGCGCCAAGGCAAGCGCACGTTCGTACGAGACTCGAGCATCAGCCTGCATGCCGAGTCTTCGGCAGAAGTCGGCCCGTGTGGCGTGTGCCAAATGATACTGGGCTAACTCGCCACGATTCAGAAGCGCATCGACCAACTCCAAGCCTTTGGCTGGTCCATCGCGCATCGCAACAGCTACTGCACGGTTCAACTCGACGATCGGCGATGGGTCTGCTTGCATGAGCAAATCATACAGCGTCACGATCTGCGCCCAATCGGTTTCCTGAGCGCTGGGCGCTTCGGCATGCACTGCTGCAATGGCTGCTTGCAATGTGTAGGGACCGAAGCGTCGTGAGGCCAACGCCCGTTCGATCAACTCCACACCTTCCTTGATGTAGTCCTGATTCCACAGGGTGCGATCTTGATGCTCTAACAAGACAATCTCCCCTGTCTCAGATGTGCGTGCGGCTCGCCGAGATTCGTGTAACAACATCAGGGCCAGGAGGCCCATGACTTCCGGTTCAGGCAAGAGTTGCAGGAGGAGCCGGCCGAGGCGAATCGCTTCGCCTGAGAGATCGGCCCTGGTGAGCGAGGCTCCGAACGACGCCGAATACCCCTCGTTGAAAACCAGGTAGATGACGTGGAGCACGGTATCGAGACGATCGGACAATTCGGACGGCGGCAGCACTTCATAGGGAATGCGGGTATCACGGATCTTGGCCTTGGCCCGGACGATTCGTTGTGCAATCGTGGCCGGTTTGGTGAGGAAGGCGCGAGCGATTTCTTCAGTCGTCAAGTTGCAAACCTCACGGAGAGTCATTGGGATTTGCGCTTCTGGCGACAGAGCCGGATGGCAACAGGTAAAGATGAGCCGTAGTCGATCATCCTCGATGTGCTCGTCCTCCTGTTCCAAGGGATCGCTGGTGGAGGTTTCAATCTGTTTGGCGAGTTCGCTCAGGGAGGCATCATAGCGGGCACGTCGCCTCATGCCGTCGATGGCCTTGAAGCGGCCGGTCGAGACTAGCCAGGCCCGAGGATTGGCAGGAATGCCATCGCGGGGCCATTGTTCCATCGCGACTGCGAAGGCTTCCTGTAGGGCCTTCTCGGCTGCGTCGAAATCGCCGAGCAGGCGGATCAGCGTAGCCAAGACCTGCCGTGATTTCGCGCGGTAGACGTCGTCATCCCTCGCGCGGGCCTCTTGTGCCGTATCGTCACTCATTGCAGCCGTTAGTCTGCGCACCCTAACTCTTTCATCGGGCGGACCTCCACGCTGCCAAAGTGGGCACCGGGAAATTGTGCAGCGATGCGGATGGCATCGTTCAGGTCCGGCACATCGATCATGAGAAATCCACCCAATTGCTCTTTCGTTTCGGCAAATGGGCCATCAGTGGTTGATGTTTTCCCTTCGGGGACTCGCACGGTCGTTGCGGTTTCTACCGGATGGAGCGGGGAGGCGGCGAGTAACTGGCCTGCCTTCTGTAACTTGTCGCAGTACGACATGGCTTTGTCCGAAATCGCTTGTCGCTCGTGGGCGGGGAAGGCATTCAAGATCTTTTCTTCAAGGTAAACAAGACAAAGATATTTCATCATGGCCTCCTGGATCACGTGTGTGGGGGAAGTCGGCCGATGTATCGGCTACTTGGCTCGTTCGTTCATTTCCCACAGGGCAAAGGTATTGCCCTCCGTATCTAAGCAAATGGCGAAGTAGCCCATCCCCGGGACCGCGGTCTTCGGTTTGCAGACGGTTCCTCCGAGTTTCTCGACCTTCGCCGACGCTTTGCTGATCGATGAAACGCTGACGTAATTCGTGATGGGCTGTTGAGGATGCATCCGCGGCATCAGGCCGCCATCGGGCGAAGCGTTTTTGCCTCCGGTATCGATGTGCCAGTAGTCGTTGATGGCGGCGGGCAGCTTGGCAAACTTCCACCCGAACATCGATTGATAGAACTTCTTGGCCCGGTCCAAGTCATCTGCGGGAACTTCAAACCAGACAATGCTGGCT
>JAOUGT010000117.1 GCA_029865485.1 Nitrospira sp. | reverse complement strand
AGGCGAACAACCTCCGGTAAGGTCCCATCCCCTCATGTGGATGGTCAATTTACGCGTGACGTCTAATGCCAGGCGTGTGGCCCTCATTCTCGCCGTCGTTCTGATCCTCGGCTTTTTGCTTCTGCCAGGCCAACTCCAAAGTGTGTTTCAAGGGGTGGGGGGTCCATTCGGATGGATCATCAGTTGGCCGCTTCGTGCCGTGGCCGGGATTCACGATCGGATTGCCGGGGTGTGGGACAGTTATGTGGCGCTCCAGGGATTTGAAGAAGAGAATCGGCAGTTGAAACGAGAGTTGGAACTTCTGAAAGAACAGAATGTCCAACTGCGAGAATCCGCCGCGGCCACCGAGCGACTGGCGGCCCTGCTGGAGTTCAAGAAGCAAGCCCTGCCGACACTGATTGCGGCCCAGGTCATCGGCCGTGATACCGGAAATTGGTATAAGACGATCATTTTGGATAAGGGGGCATCCGACGGGATCCAACCCGATCAGGGAGTGATTACTCCCGCCGGCGTGGTCGGGCGGATCGTGAAGACGACGGCGTCTACTGCCGTGGTGTTGCTGGTGACGGACCCGAATAACGCGATTGCGGGGCTGATTCAGCGCACAAGAGACGAGGGAATTGTCGAAGGCACGACCAATGCCCAAGCACGGTTGAAATATATTCCGCTGTTATCGAGTGCGCGTCCAGGCGATCGAGTGGTCACATCGGGATTAGTGGAAGGGTTTCCGCGAGGACTCGCGATCGGCACGATCACGCGCATTGATAAAGAAGAGGAAGCTCTCTTCCAGTCCGCTGAGTTGACGCCTGAGGTTGATCCAAACCGGGTTGAAGAGGTTCTGGTCATTCAGTCCTCTCCGGTCCCGACGGAGAAAGAACGATTGGGCATGCCACGGCCTAAACCATGAAAACGCTGATCTACGGCACCATTATCGTGGGGATCGTTCCGGTCCAATCTGTGCTGCTTCCCCATCTGACCCTCTGGGGCGTCAAGCCGGATCTTGGTGTTGTCGCGGTCTGTTTGATCGGCCTCATCGGTGGAGAGCTGGATGGGTTGTTGGTTGGGGTGGCGGTCGGATGGGCGTTGAGCCTCTTTTCTGCCCAGGACGTGATCCCCGGAGCCATGCTGAAGGGGGGGCTTGGGTTTGTGGCCGGTCTTGCGGGACGCCAAATGGTCTATCTCAGCCCGCTCGTCCTCACGTCCGGATTGCTAGTGGTGTCCTGCCTGGTTGGTCTGGTGACGCCGGTTGTGCTCAAGCTGAATCCCCAACAGGATTTGTGGTGGGCGGTCTGGAATGTAGTGCTACCACAAGCCTGTCTTGATGCCATCATCGGGGGAGTGATCTACTGGGTCATGTGGAGTCAGTTCAATATCGAGCAGTTGATGTCTGAATCACGAATGTAGGCAGTCACGTGGTGACGGGTCATTATCCAGAAACAGAATTTGGTGATCTTCATCGGCGGCTGCTCATTCTCCGGGTGGGGCTCCTGCTGGTTGTGGCGCTGCTGGGGCTTCGTCTCTGGCATCTGCAAATTCGCGAGGGGCCCTACTATCGAGATTTGTCTGAAAATAATCGGACCAGGCAGGTCTTGCTGGAGCCGGCTCGCGGTTTGATCTATGACCGGCATGGGGTGCTTCTGGCGAACAATGTCCCGAGCTTTAGTCTCTATGTCACATTGGAAGATGTGAAGGATCGGGAACTATTGATCAGGCAACTGACTGACCTGCTTGGTCTTGACGCCGCTCTTATCCGGAAAAAACTCACCGCCAAGGGGAGTAAGCTTCTCCCCAGAAAGATTAAGGACCGGATGACGCTCCGAGATGCCACGCTGGTGGAATCCCGCCGGCTTGATCTGCCCGGTGTCATGATTCAGGTGGAATCGCAGCGGAATTACCCTGGCGGGATGACGGCTGCTCACATCTTGGGCTATGTGGGGGAAATTTCCGGTGAACAACTGGAGAAGCCGGAATTTCTCGACCTCCATCAAGGCAGCATCGTAGGCCAGTATGGGGTGGAAAAGTCCTATGATCGACACATGCGGGGTGTTGCCGGTCAAAAGAATGTGGAGGTCGATGCGCTCGGTCATGAGAAGAGGGCGACGGTGGTCGACAAGCCGCAGGCCGGCAATGATCTGTATTTGACCATTGATGCGCGATTGCAAAAGGTGGCGGAAGACTTGCTGGGTGCAGAGCAGGGGGCCATTGTCGCGCTCGATCCGAACAATGGGGATATTCTCGCCATGGCCAGTCGTCCCGGCTTCGACCCCAATGTGCTCTCGCGAGAACTCACCGCGAAACAGTGGGTAGAAATCGTCCAAGACGAAGGGCGTCCATTGAACAATCGGGCTTCACAGGGACAGTATCCGCCGGGCTCGACCTTCAAGATTCCAATGGCGATTGCCGCCTTGGAAACGAAAACCATGGCGCCGTCCAGCACCGTCTTCTGTAACGGGGGCTACCAGTTCGGGAAGCGGGTCTATCACGACTGGAAGGCCGGTGGACATGGATATGTTGATCTCCACAATGCGTTGGTCCATTCCTGTGACGTGTACTTTTATACGGTTGGACAACGAATG
This sequence comes from Nitrospira sp., assembly GCA_029865485.1. Classification (GTDB taxonomy): domain Bacteria; phylum Nitrospirota; class Nitrospiria; order Nitrospirales; family Nitrospiraceae; genus Nitrospira_D. Next base: position 7,777 of record JAOUGT010000117.1, on the reverse strand, counting down.
GGGATCGATGTGATGGCCGAATTTGGCAGGGATTTCGGCCTTGGGAAGGCGACTGGGGTGGAGCTGCCGTCGGAGCGGTCGGGTATCATGCCGTCGACGGCGTGGAAACAGAAGGCCAAGAATGAGCAGTGGTTGCCCGGCGAAACGATTTCAGCCGCGATCGGGCAAGGTTATGTCACGGTGACACCATTGCAGATGGCGAGTCTCATCGGCACGGTTGCCAATAATGGTATTAGTTACCGCCCACGATTGGTCCAGGCGGTGATGGATCGGATGACGGGCAATCTTCAAGAGATCCCGGCGGTTCCACGCGGGAAACTCTCTGTGAAGCCGGAAACCTTCCGTCTCATCAAGGAAGCGCTTGCAGATGTCGTGACGAAGGGGACGGCGACGCGGGCAAAGTCCTCCGTGGTGACGATTGGGGGGAAAACCGGTACGGCGCAGGTGGCGGCCCTCCGCACTGGGCCCGAGGAAAGTATTCCAAAGAAATTCAGGGACCATGCGTGGTTTGTGGCCTTTGCGCCCGTCGAGTCACCCAAGATTGCCGTGGCCGTGATCGGTGAACACATGGGACACGGCGGGGCGGCTGCCGCCCCGCTCGCAAAAGAGGTCATCGAAGCCTATATGAAGCTCACTCCACAGGTGCCGGCGGTCACATCGGATCGCTCGAACACGGAAGGGCCAGGGCGGTTCTCGAACGACTCATGATTAATCGATTAACCGAACATCGTGGACTCGACAGTTTCGACATTCGCTACGTGGCGTTGATTCTCGCCATTCTCGGCATCGGAGTGCTCTCGATTTACAGCGTGACGTATGGGCAGCGTGGTGTCGGGACGCCATACTATCTCAAGCAGTTAGTCTGGATCGGCGTCGGCGCGGCGGCGTTCCTCATCATGTGGGCGTCGGACTATCATCATCTTGCGCGATTTGCCTATCCGGCCTATGCCATGGTTTTACTGATGTTGGTCGTCGTCTTATTTGAGGGGCGAACAAGCAAGGGGGCTCAGCGGTGGATCGCGATGGGGCCGTTGAGTTTCCAACCCTCGGAGTTTGCCAAGCTCGTCCTCGTATTGGTGTTGGCTCACTACTATTCAAAGGCACCGAGGGCGGGATGGTTGCAGCGCGTCATCGTTCCTGGGCTCCTGGTGTTGCCCGGTCTTCTGCTTATCTTGAAACAGCCGGATTTAGGCAGCGGGTTGAGCTTTGTCGCCGTGTATGCGGCGATGTTGCTCATGGTGGGAGTGCGGTCACAAGCCTTAGGGGTCATTCTATTGTTCTCGATCATGCTGTTTCCCTTTGCCTGGGAAGGTGTCTGGGGGTCCTTGCATGATTATCAACGACAGCGCATTATGGCGTTTGTTGACCCTGGCTATGATCCAGGTGGGAAGGGGTATCATGCGTTGCAATCGAGAATCGCCATCGGCTCAGGAGAGCTCTTGGGGAAGGGGCTCTACGGCGGGACCCAAAGTCAGCTGAAGTTCCTGCCGGAAGGGCATACGGACTTTGTGTTTGCCGTCTTCGCGGAAGAATGGGGCTTCATGGGTGTGTTGGTGTTGTTGACATTGTTTGTCGGATTGATCTGGCTCTCACTGGAAATTGCCTCCAAAGCGAAGGATCAGCTGGGAGCCTTGCTCGCAGCGGGGATCGTCGCGATGCTCTGTTTCTGCGTGGTGGTCAATATCGGGATGACGGCGGGGATGTTTCCGATCGTCGGCATCCCATTGCCGTTGGTGAGCTACGGCGGGAGTGCCACAATTATGACCATGGCGGCGTTGGGCTTGCTGCTGAATATCAAACGCAAGCGGCTGAGCTTATTTTATTGAGTCACGTTGGATCATGGAACCATAGAGGTTCGCTGTTTTGAGAAATAGAATATTGATAGCCAATGGAGTTGGTTGTACGGATGAGGCGCAGATCCGGGTTCGGTCCCGCATCTCTCGCCTTCCACCAACCTCGGCGGCAGTGAAACAAAAGGAGTACGTATGGGAAATGAAATTGCAATAACGGTTGCGCGAGAAGAAACTCGCGTTGCCGTGCTCGACGGCGGAGTCGTCACCGATTTATTTGGCGACCGCGCGAAACATAAAGATTATGTGGGGAACATTTACAAGGGACGGGTGGCCAAGGTGTTGCCGGGTATGCAGGCCGCCTTCGTCGATATCGGACTGGAGAAGGCTGCTTTCATGCACGTCTCGGATTTGTTGGTGGAGGCAGAGCCCGGTGACATGTTGGTGGAGGCGGAAGAAGACGAAAAAGATTCAGACATGTTACGGCCAAAGCGCCAGAGTGCAAAGCCGATCGAACAACTCCTGAGCGAGGGCCAGGAACTGATGGTGCAGATTTCGAAGGGGCCGATCGGGACCAAAGGGTCTCGAGTTACCGCCTATGTATCCTTACCTGGGCGGTACCTGGTGTTTATGCCGAACGTCGATCATATCGGAGTCTCTCGGCGGATTCCACGGGATGAAGAACGGGCCAGACTAAAGGATATTATGCGCCGTGTCCGGCGGCCGGGTTATGGGTATATCGTCCGGACGGTCAGCGAAGGGGTCAAAGAAGATGAGCTCAAATCCGACGTCGATTTTCTGCACGTCCTGTGGCAGGACCTTTTGACCAAACGGGAACAACTTCCGGCCCCCGCCTTGCTCCATTCTGACCTAAGTCTCAGCTTTCGTGTCGTCAGGGACTTATTCAGCAAGAAAGTGGATCGACTCTGGATCGATTCCCGAGAGGAGTACGATGCTATTCGGAGTTTCGTCCAGCGGTTTTCGCCTGAGCAAACGGCGCGGATTCACATGTATGACAAGGATGAACCGTTGTTTGATCACCTTGGAGTAGAACAGGAGATCGTCCGTGCCCTCAGCCGAAAGGTTTGGCTGAAGTCGGGCGGGTATCTGGTGATCGATCATACCGAGGCGATGACCGTGATCGATGTGAACACTGGGCGGTTCGTCGGGAAGCGAGATCAAGAGGAGACGATTTTACGCAATAATCTGGAGGCCGCCAAGGAGGTAGCCTATCAGCTGAAATTACGGGGAATCGGCGGGATCATCATCGTCGATTTTATCGACATGGAGCGGGAAAAAAATCGGGACAAGGTCTACCATGCGCTGGTGGATGCCATGGGTTCGGACAAGGCGCGGACCAGGATCTCTCGGATCTCGGATCTCGGCTTGATCGAGATATCCCGTGAGCGCGTGCGAGAGGATCTCTTACGCTCATTGTCGGAGCCCTGTCGGTATTGCGAAGGTCGGGGGTATACGAAGTCTCCCACGACCGTGGTATACGAAATTTTTCGAGAGATTCGACGGATTGAGCCGTCTGTCGATCAGCAACGGATTATCGTGGGAGCGCATCCGACGGTCGCCGAGCTCCTTCAGGACGAGGAGCGCCACGGGGTCGAATCTCTGGAGCGAGATTGCTCGGCGAAAATCGTCATTACGCCGGACAGTCAGTTGCATTTGGAACAGTACGATCTCGTTGTGTTGTAGTGGTGAGCTGTGTCTCCCGGTGATTGCGCACAGGCAGCAAGGACCATCCCTGCCGTTACAGGAATTCCCCCTTGCGCTATTGAGGCCGAGTATGGACGAAGCCTTCTTGACCTCATGGCTCTCGCTTCAATCCGTCGACGGTGTCGGAGATCGGACGTTACTGAAGTTGATTCAGGCCTTTGGATCGCCTGACGCCGTGCTGCATGCGACCGCCGATGACTTGGTTACGGCAGGGTGCAGTTCCGAGTTGGCGGATGCCATTTGCCGGGGACCATCCGCAGAGATCTGCCGGCAGATCGATCGCCAGGTCGCCGTCGCTGCGCGTCTCAAGATTCGAATCCTCACGTTTTTTGACGGCGATTATCCCACGAGACTGAAAACAATTCCTGACCCGCCACCCTTGTTGTACGTGAGTGGAGCGCTCTTGCCGCAGGATGCGGTAGGCGTCGCCATTGTGGGGGGGCGGCGGGCGACGCCGGTCGGAAGGGTGATTACGGAGGAGATTGCAAAGGACCTTTCCGAATCTGGCGTGACCATTGTGAGCGGTTTGGCGCGCGGGATCGACGCGGCGGCTCATCGTGGCGCAATCGCAGGCAAGGGGCGAACCATTGCGGTTCTGGGCTGCGGTATCGATCGAACCTATCCGGCTGAACATCAGACTCTCCGGCGGACCATCGAATCGCATGGGGCTGTTCTCTCGGAGCTGCCGATTGGAGCGGCTCCTCAGAGCCACCATTTCCCACGGAGAAATCGAATCATCAGCGGGTTGTCGCTCGGTGTGCTGGTCAGCGAGGCGACAGTCGATAGTGGGTCATTGATCACGGCCAGGCTGGCGTTGGAGCAGGGACGGGACGTCTTCGCGGTGCCAGGTTCTATCAAAGAAGAAGCCTGTCGAGGATCGAATCACTTGATCAAAGAGGGCGCGAAGCTGGTCGAAGGTGCACGCGACATTCTGGAGGAGATTCTGCCTCAAGTCGATGCCCGACAACGGGCCATGTTGCGCCTGGATCGCACCGGGGTCGAGGCCGTAGCCTCGTTGTCTCACGAAGACGCGAGGGTGTACGACGCGTTGTCCTATGAGGCACGCTCGGTTGATATGATCATTGAAAGCACCGGGCTCAGTGCCGCACAAGTCGTTGCAACATTACTCTCCCTTGAGTTGGGAGGGCGTATCCGCCAGCTGCCAGGTCAACAATACATCCGCATCTAGCATCGACAAGAGCTCCTCCTGCCGTCAGCCAATACGCGTCCATCGAGTAAGATAGTGGTGACGTATCGAGGGTAGGAATCTCTTCCCTTGATTCGAACGGCGTACGGTGGTGAGTGCAACGGCACTGGTATTCCCGTTGCATCATCAGAGGTTCATTCCGTATGCTCACCTCAGCCTGATTGTTACCGACTACCAATCTAGTTGCATGAATCCTCGATATTTGGTACGGATGGTAAAGTTTGCGAGGGGTGGACGGAGCTGCTATGGCAAAAAATTTGATTATCGTTGAGTCGCCGACGAAGGCGAGGACGATTACGAAATACCTGGGCCGCGGCTATACGGTGATGGCGTCGGTGGGACATGTCAAAGATCTGCCGACCAGTAAGTTGGGCGTGGATCTTGAGAACGATTTTGAGCCGCAGTATGTCACCATCAAAGGCAAGTCGAAGGTATTGTCCGAGATTAAGAAGAAGGCCGAAGAGGCAGACAAGATTTTTCTGGCGCCGGACCCGGATCGCGAAGGGGAAGCCATCGCCTGGCATCTGGAGCAGGAGCTGCTGGGAAAATCGAAGAAGAAAAAGCAGGGCGGAAAGATCTTCCGAGTCTTGTTCAATGAGATTACGGAATCGGCGATTAAGCGGGCGTTGCAGTCGCCGGGCGAAATCGACATGAAGTTAGTCAACGCACAGCAGGCTCGCCGTGTGCTCGACCGCATTGTCGGCTATCAGGGTAGCCAGTTGCTCTGGAACAAGGTGCGCCGAGGGCTCAGTATGGGGCGGGTGCAGTCGGTGGCCATGCGGTTGATTTGCGAGCGGGAAGCAGAGCGGGAGGCCTTTCGAGCTGAAGAATACTGGTCGATCACCGCGTTGCTGGCCGGCACCAATCCACCCTCATTCGAAGCCAAGCTCCACAGTATCGATGGCGGAGAGGCCTCGATTGAACATGCCGAGCAGGCGGGGCGTATTGTTAGTGAGGTTCAAGGGAAGCCATTCATCGTCCAATCGATTGAACGACGCGAAAAGAAGCGCAATCCCGTCGCACCGTTCATTACCAGTCGATTACAGCAAGAAGCCTCACGCAAGTTACACTTCTCGCCGAAGAAAACCATGACGTTGGCGCAGCAGCTGTACGAAGGGATCGAAATCGGCGCCGAAGGAGCGACGGGGTTGATCACCTACATGCGAACCGATTCGCCCCGGATTTCCAATGAGGCGATGGCCGATGCGCGGGAGGTGATCCAGTCGCGATTTGGCGTGGATTATCTTCCGGTTACGCCGAATGTGTACAAGACTTCGAAAGCGGCACAGGAAGCGCACGAGGCGATCCGACCGACGTCGGCGGCCCGTGATCCTGAGTCCATCCGCCAGTATTTGGAACAGGATCAATACAATCTGTACAAGTTGATCTGGAATCGATTCATCGCGTCGCAGATGGTGCCGGCGATTTTGGATGTGACCCGTATCGACTCATCACCGGTCGGAACAACGGCTCGGTATATTTTCCGCTCCACCGGCACCGTGGTGAAGTTTCCCGGGCACACCATCGTCTATATGGAGGGCGTCGATAAGGAAGCCCCGACACACAAACCCAAGGCTGACCAGGAGGCGGACGACGATGAACGTCAGCTGCCGCCACTGTCAGAAGGGGAACGGTTGCGGCTCGTTGAACAAGAGGCGCAAACGGTGCCGGGGTTGCTCTCGAAACAACATTTTACGCAGCCGCCGCCGCGATACAACGAAGCGTTGCTGATCAAGGAGCTGGAAGAAAAAGGGATCGGGCGTCCGTCGACGTATGCGGCTATTATCTCAACCATCCAGGACCGCAAGTATGTGGAGAAAACCGAAGGGCGGTTGGTTCCAACCGAGACGGGGAAAACGGTCAATGATTTTCTGTTGAAGGGATTTCCGCAGCTCATCAATGTCGATTTCACCTCACAGCTCGAAGAACAGCTGGATGCCGTGGAGGAGGGGAATAAGCAGTGGGTGGCGGCGGTGCGAGATTTTTATGCCCCCTTCACCGTGGAAATGGAGCGCGCGAAGACGATCCCCGGTCCGAAAGATATCGTCGAGCCACCGACCAATATTCCCTGCGAGAAGTGTGGCCGGATGCTGGAAATCAAATGGGGGCGGAACGGGAAGTTTCTCGCCTGCCCGGCGTATAAAGACGACCCACCCTGCAAGAACACGCAAAACTTCGAGAAGCTACCGGATGGGACGATCAAAATTGTACCGAAAGAAGAAATTACCACTGATCAGAAGTGCGACAAATGCAGTAGCCCCATGGTGGTGAAGACCGGACGATTCGGGAAATTCATTGCCTGCTCGGCCTATCCACAGTGTAAGACCACCAAACCCTTGGCCTTGGGGGTGAAGTGTCCGCAGCCTGATTGCGGGGGTGATCTCGTGCAGAAGCGGACGAAGAAAGGCCGGTCATTTTTTGCGTGCAGCAACTATCCGAAGTGTGAGTATGCCCTGTGGGATCGCCCGATTCCGAAAGCCTGCCCCACTTGTCAGGCCCCGTTTCTGGTAGAAAAAGTCAGTAAGCAAGACGGACGAAGTGTGCAATGCCGTAATCAGGAGTGCGGCTACCGCGAAGCGGGGTAACCCAGCAAGACAGTCTGGTCTGTTCCTTCAAGGACCATTCAGCGGTTCTCTCCTCTCGTACTGAAATTGGACTCCTGAGCACGGCGCCATTTTTCCGCCTCACCCCTGTATACTGCCGCATGCTGTCTTGCTTCGCGAGACCGCGAAGGATGTCGATGCTTCCATCTGATTCATGAAACGTATCAACTCGGTAGGCATTGTGGTCCTCTTGTCCGCAGGCCTGGCCTGGTTGTCGCCAGCTGCGGCAGACGATCAGTCCTCGACGCAGATTGGAAGGCAGGCGGTCGGACTTGTCGCCAGCGGTATGCTGCCGGTACGACTGATGCCGGCGCAGGCATCTAAGGGCGGTTTCAAGTTCCAAGTGCAACGGGTGAAGGATGGCGCAGCTGCGCATAGACTTCCAGGGGCGTCGCGAAGTCGAGACATTTTCTTGGGCGCGTATTGAGTCGATGGGCAATGGCGTTCAACTG
>JAOUGT010000116.1 GCA_029865485.1 Nitrospira sp. | reverse complement strand
GGACTCGATGCGACTTCCCGGATCATGAAGGAGTCCTCGACCACGCGTGTGATCCTGTTGTCGATGTATGCCAATGAAGAATACCTTCGACAAGCGTTGCGGGTCGGTGCGTCTGGGTATGTGTTGAAAGGTGCTGAGCTGGCAGAATTGGAATTGGCCATCAAAACGGTGAGTCGTGGTGACACCTACTTGACCCCCGCCGTAGCCAAGTATGCTGTAGATGTGTACCGAAACAAGACCGGAGAGCCGTCCAGTCCGCTGGCCAGGCTGAGCGGGCGTCAACGCGAGATCTTACAACTGATCGCCGAAGGCTACACGACGAAAGACATTGCCCAACGTCTGAATCTGAGCGTCAAGACCGTGGAAACCCACCGGGCGCAATTGATGGAGCGGCTCGAAATTCATGATGTGCCGGGCCTTGTTCGCCTGGCTATTCGTGTGGGATTGGTTCAGGTCGATTCCTAACCGCTTTTCTTTTTCTCCATTTCGAATGTTGTTCCGTAACCTCATCGTGATGCCTCAGGCACTCCGGGCGTTCTCATCAGGGTTTCCCCGATAGTCCAATCTTTCTTCATCTGTGATGCTCTCTGTGTCAGGCGTGGTGGAACAGAAGGCACGGAGTCGTGATGATTGTAATGAAGCACTGTTCGCCTATTCGGACAGTCCTTGTCGACGCCAGCGTGGACTGTCTTGTGCGTTTGGAAAAGTGGCTTGGTATGCTCTCGAATTTTGACATTGTGGGAAAGGCGAGCTCGGGACTCGAGGCGCTCGAGCGATGTGAGGTGCTTCGCCCAGATCTCGTCATCATGGACGTAGTCCTCCCGCTCATGAACGGGTATGAAGCGACTGTGCGGATGAAGGAGAAAGGGTATTGTCCGACGATTATCCTCGTGTCCTTCTTTCCCATCGGTGAGGCCTATGGGAAGGACGATTGTTCGAAGGCCGACGCGATTCTCAATAAAGATGCATTGTACGAAGAATTGATTCCTGCGGTGACGCGGCTCTTGTCCCGCCAGCAGCCGGGCAAGGAAGTCGCTCGGAGACAATGATAACAGGGGCTGATGATGGGATGTGACCGATGTGGTGGGGAGATGATGTCAGAATGGTTTGAGGGGCAGAGTGAAGGACAGGCTTATGTCAAGGGGGGCTGGTGCGGTGTGAACTGTGGAATTGTCGTGGGCTCGGTCATTGCTCTGATCGGACTGTTCCTGAAAAGGCTAGTGGCTGCTGAAGGGGCGCTGTCTCTGGGATAACATAAGGAGTTCTTATGAACGTCAAAGGGTTTATTCTTGAGGATGACCAGGGGCGGGAGTTTGTGATGGTCTGCGAGAAACCCTATCTGCAACCGGGACGAACTTTCTCGCTTCGAGGCTGGCAACGACGACGATTAGTTCCGTTAGACTATTCGGAACGGGAGCTTCGCCAAATCGTGGGAGGCGTCTTGGTCACCCTTGACGATCTCTTTACAAACCTTCCAAGATTTTCTGATAGCGTCGACGCTGGGTTCTTGCCGGACGAAGGTACAACCACATCTCGGTTGAGCAAGTCATCAGTTTCGCCGAAGGTCGCCAAAGGTATGCGCTGTGCGACGAGGAAGTAGGTGACCTTCATTGATTCCATTCCGTCAGGACTGTCGTTGGCGCACTGCGACATGAATTCCTGTCTCCGACAATCTGTTGAGTAAAAGACAATCATTTGCCATTGTCTAGTGGCGGGACCCACATGGGGTCAGAGGTGGTTCTGGCCCGTGACTTGTCTCCCGGGCATTCTTCTTCCCATTTGAATAGGTTGGCCGGTAGCTGTAGTCTCATCCAAGTCTCGGCGTGCCGTAGGGATATGCCCTCCTGGGCATTACTGCGAAATATCCTCGCAGCGCCTAATTCTCTTGCAGTATGATACGGCATTTCGTACTAAGGGGTGCCGTGTGTTGAAACAGCGCATCGAAGCCGTTACGAAAGCCAATCAGAGATTCTATGAGGCCTTTGAAAGTCTCGACATCGTCAAGATGGACGAGGTGTGGATGCATCAAGAGTATGTCACCTGTATTCATCCAGGTTGGACGATTCGTTCGGGGTGGCCGGCAGTTCGCGACTCGTGGGTGCTGATCTTTAACAACACCTTCTCGATGAAGTTCGAGCTTTCCGACGTCATGGTTCAGGTCGCCGGTGATATGGCTTGGGTTATCTGCGTCGAAAATCTTGTGACCCAGCAATCAGATGAACCACAACAGGCCAAGATCCTAGCCACCAACCTGTACGAACTCATCGGTGATGAGTGGCTCATGATTCACCACCATGGGTCGCCGGTGATGGGATAAGAAGATTGCAGACAACCCGGTCATCTCCTGTGCTCGCGCAACGCGCGCTCTCGGAAGACCCTCGTTGCATGCGCGCAATGAGGAGATGACCAGGTCGCCTGCTTAAGGGTAGGATCGGGAAGAGGAAAGCGATGTTCGGTGAATGACTGCGGGTGGAAGCACCCCGTTCATTAGCCCTGCCTGAGTGTGGGTGACATGCAATAAGGATGACAAATCAGAGCCGGAGAATTTCATGCGCGTCTTTCTGGGATGCCTGCTGGCGCTACTGATGGTCCCACACTATTTCTTAGTTGTTGGCTTTGTGAGTGTGGGGAAAGCAACGTTTGGGGAGATTGGAGAAAATGCGCTTGGATTTCTCGCCGTCACGGGCCCGTACGCATACTTTGCCGCTCTTGTTTTTGGGTTGCCATTTTACCTCTTTCTTAGATGAAAAGATCTCATCACAAGGCACATTCTTACACTTGCTGGAAGTATCTTGGGCGGACTTGTCGTGATTGTTTTCTTAGAACCGGAACGAACGAGAACCCTGCAAATGGGGCTAATACCCGGTGCGCTATCTGGTTTTGTGTTCTGGTGGATTGCAGTAAGAGAATGGTGAGGTTTGGGAGATCCGAATCATGCTTAGCTTGTTTTGGGCTGAGGCAGAGAACAGCGGCGATGGCCAATATTGCGCTCAGAGGCGGATGGTAGCGTCTGGCTGGCAGCAGGATGCTCTAACGTTAGGGCCTGCCGCTATAGTTTTGGCGCAGGGGTAGGGACTTCATCGATCCGAATAGTTTTCATCCATTCGGCGGTGATGGTATCGCGCTCTACCATCGACATGCCGGCATAGGTGGAGAACATTTGTGGGCCACGACGGCGTCGCCATGTCAGAAAACTCAGGAAATGGTCTTTGCAGACGGAGTGCGTGCCAGCTGGCGCATAGGGTTTGGCAAGGCAGTTTGTTACGCAACAGTGAGTATCGTGCACCTGAGCCTCTTGACGCGGGATCAGTATGCCGGTCAGTCCCACAGAATTTCAAGCCCAATACCTGATTAGGTCTGAAGCCTTCCGAAGTGCTTGGCAGAGAGGAGTGTCGATGCGGTTACTGTTTTTGTTGATCGGATTCTTCGCAACCTGCTCTTTTTTAGGGGGCTGTCCTGCATGGTCTAGTCCGAGGATGGCTGCGCAAGATTCGCCAGAGGGGAATTCAGAGTCAGGCTTAGGACTTCTGCCCCAGGGGATTGCCATTGGCGATGTGAGTTCACGACGGGCTTTCTTATGGGTGCGTACCAATGGGGCTGCTGTGGTGCGAGTGGAATGGGCGCCGCTGTCAGTGGGGGAGCAGGCTTCAACAGCGGTGACAGCATCGAGAACTGCACTCCTCAAGACGGGTGCCGAGACGGACTATACGTTGACTGTGCCTCTTGAAGGTCTGACTCCCTCGACTCGCTATTGGTATCATGTTCTGGTTGGTCCTGCAGAATCAACCGTGCGACAGCTGCCTGAGACGCCGACAGCGATGGGTGAATTCATCACACCGCCGGACCAACGGACCTCTGCGGCTGTGAGTTTTGCCTGGAGTGGAGATCTTGGCAGCGGGGGACGATGTCGCCGCGGGGCGGATGGTTATCCGATCTTTGATGTGATCCCTCGATACCACCCTGACTTCTTTCTGTTCCTCGGCGATACCATTTATGGTGACCACGTCTGCCCCTCGCCTCCTAACGAGCCGGGTGCGGACTTCAAGGCTACGACGTTGGATGACTATCGGTTACGCCATCGCTACCAACGGGGCGCCGCCTCATTACAGCGGTTCTTGGCTGGCACGCCGGTGTATGTGGTCTGGGACGATCACGAGGTTCGTAATAATTTTGCGGGTCCGTATGACGAGCAAATGCGTGCGGGGCGGCAAGCCTTACGGGAATATTGGCCGATAGCGTCTCCCCTTGAAGATCTGCATCGCCTCTATCGGACCGTTCGGTACGGTGCCGATCTTGAACTATTTATCCTGGATGTTCGGCAGTACCGCAATCGCAACGTGGATCAAGATAGTGCTTCCAAGACCATGCTAGGACGGGCGCAATTGGCCTGGTTGCTCAACGGACTTCAAACGTCAACGGCGACCTGGAAAGTCATTGCAACGCCCGTTCCCCTTTCGATTCCAAAGGGCGGTGATAGCTCGGTTCCTGGAAACGATGGGTGGGCCGGTGGGCTGGACGGGACCGGGTTTGAGCGAGAGCGGCAAGTCATTGTTGATACGATCCTCGGTCGCAAGATCAAGAACGTGGTCTTTCTCTCGGGCGATGTGCATTGGGCACAAGCCAACGCCTATGATCCCAACCAGGACGGGGTCGTCGATTTTCATGAATATATCGCGGGGCCGCTCTCTGCACCGTCGGGGAGATTTGCTCCAACCCAAACGGTGTTGCATCCCACAGAGTTGTTCTATGAGACCGGGTATCATAACTTTGGTCTTGTCAGGGCCACGAAGGAGGATTTCCACGTGAGCGTGGTGGATGAGGCGGGTCAGGAACGAGTATCCCACCGCATTGTGGCGCAGTAGCACGAGTCTGGATTTCATTTCTGCCCCTTGCAATCTATGCGTGGTGGCAGGTACCGTACGGATTTCGAGCCAATTGGTTACGGTTTTTTAAGAAGACGGAAAGGAACACCATGTCAGGATTGATGTCCGCCGATGATATTTTTTCGAGAGCGGAGGCGGCGGCCGTAGCAGCAACGGGGCCGGATGAGAAGGCCTTACAGATCGATTATGATGGGCTGAAAGAGAAAATTCGCCACATGTTGGGCGATCGCAAGATTGCGCTCTGCCACATCAACAAATTTTTGCCGGAAGGGTACGAAGACCAAGGGCGGTTCAACCTGGTTGTGCTGACGGCGGGTCATGTGGTGTTTGATGTTGTGATCGGGGACTCCTACTTCCGATACGATGTGGTTTCTGTGGGTCAATTGGATAAGGTGCAGTTAATCGACGCGATGTGGGATAACCGAGAAAAGCGCCGGGAAGAGCCGTTCTTAAGCCTTCGCCTGATGCACGGTGAGGAAGCACACTTGTTATTGGCGTTGGACGATGAGGAACGGGCCAGTCTCTTAAAGTTTGCCTCAGCCGTCACCATGACAAGAAATCCAGAGCGGTAGGCTGGTGTTGAAAACCCTGCACGAGGGGCTCGTGAAAAAAACGTGCGCTGAAATGTCGACAGGGCTTCGTTCCGTGGTTTCGAATCAGAACCTCGATCGATTTTCAGTCCATACCGGCCGGACATTGATGCACTGAGCAATCAGTGCGTTGACGGTTTCCCTTCGTCTGCCCCTCTCTCTCCATGGCGCAAATCATCTGTTGAAGCAGAGTACTATCTTATCTGACTTATCAGTCAGATCGTTGTCGGTAGTCGCCTCGCAGCACGAAATAAGCTGGTTCTTGCGCTCCATGCATATCCTTTGTGTGTCAAAGGGTTCCCCGAGCATTGACGTGAGGCCTGCCGTTCAAACTACCTGCCTGTGTCGGCCTATTACGAGCTGGGGGCGATGGGTCAGGATTTCAGGGATGCCGAATCCTGTCACGAAGGGCGCTTGACGCCTGTCTCCCCATCAGCTGTGGACATCATCGTGTGGCGTTCAACATAGTCTAGAACGTGCTGACCCTACTTTCTTTCATGCCATCTCCCTCGAAAGCATAGCTATCACGGTCGTTTCCGCATGCTACACCTGTCAGGGTGCTCGTGAATGAGCTCTTGAACAAACGTTGTCATCGCTGATGGAGGAAACAGCCATGCCGGACATATCGCAGGCCTTTTCAGCTCCCACTGCGGTTTCCCAGCTCGACTCCGCACTGTTGCACCAGATTACTCTCATGGGAAACCCCGATGTGCAGGCTACTAATATGGACGGGGAGACAGTGCTCTTGGATCTTAGTACCGGTCGATACTACACCCTCAACCGGTTAGGGAGCCTGATTTGGGAGCTTTGTACCGGAAAGCACACTATCGGCGACATTCATGCGGTCCTCTGTAGTCGTTTTGACGTCGTTCCCGACCGAGCCCTCAGCGATCTCGTCACCCTGATTGATCAGTTGATCAAGGAAGGGCTACTTCAACAAGAAAGGAGGTGAAACAACATGATGAAAGAGACGTATGCGCAGCCGGCGGTTACTAAGCACGAACTCTTGCGGGACATCACCGCCAAGAGGTCTGGCCATGGCAGACCGCATGGCAATAACGGTTTTGGTAACGGTGGTTACGATGGCGTGCCAGGAAAGTCATCCTTCCATGACATCACCCGTTAACTGAATCGGCAGTGTCAGCTCGTGCCAGGACTGGCTGGCCGATTCTACGGCCAGCCAGGATTTAACCTAATAGGGGTTGAGTATAAAGGAGGTGAAGCGAGATGACGAAAGAGATGTATGTGCAACCAGTGCTTACCAAGCACGAACTCTTGCGGGATATTACTGCCAAGAGGTCCGGGTCTGGTGGTCCTAGTCTTGGTGGTGGGAATAGTGGTTTGGGCGGCGGACGCCTGTATCATCACTATAACCAGTTCGGTCATAGACGTCGGTAGGGGACCTAGGGACGGCAGTCACCAGATTGTCTAATGGGCTGGTTGGGTCCATCGATCAGCCAGCCCGCCCTTTAATCCTTCATATGTAGATGGGGTAACAAGGAACGACCTGGGGGAAAGATGACGATGAATACGGGTGAACAGCCTCTGACGGAGTATCTCTTCTCGCTGTATGGTGCCCAGATACGATATGTCACTGCCTCCTCCTGGCTTGCAGCCCCAGTGAATGAATTCTTGAGGTATTTTCGGCAAGAGGTGCTTTGTCCGTCCAGTCCACTCACCCTATATTTCCATGCCGTTGAACATCGGGTTGATATTCCGGTGACCATCTCATCTTCGGCGCGGCAACTGGCTGCCAATGTGGGAGTTCCGGGTTCAGATTGCCCGGAGACCGATTTGCCTTATGAGGTGATGCTTGACGGTGAACGGTTAATCGCCGACTTCTTCAATGTTGGGGTGCTGGTGGTCGATAGTGTGCAGAGGAGAGCGGACGGCTATCTGATCAATCCTCAGACGATGCCGGAGAGCTTGATCGAATATTTGTTCCATCTCGCCTTGACCGAACTCTTGCGACGTCGAGGACTCTACACCATTCATGCTACGGCGCTGGAGAAGAATGGTAGAGGAGTTCTGATTCCTGGTAACAGTGGGCGTGGGAAGACAACATCGTTCATCTCATTGCTTCGGTCTGGCTATCGCTATCTCTCTGATGATCATCCCTTGCTTCGAGATGCCGGAACGTATGTCGATCTACTTCCTTTTCCGATCAAGATCAATGTGACCGAACAGACCGTGGAGTTCTTCCCTGAGTTGCGCACTGCACCGGCGCGGGTGCTTCAGCCTCGATTTCCGAAGCGAGCCTTTTATCCGGAGGACATCTATCCCACTTCGATCGGGGAATGTTGCAGCCCAGCGCTCGTGCTATTCCCTCATGTCATTGATGCTCCTCACAGCCATCTAGAATTACTTCCCAAGAGTCGCGCGTTAGAAATGCTCCTCCCTCAAGCTTTACTGGTCTACGACGCAGAGGTTGCAAAACGAGAATTTCAGGTTTTGGTAAAGCTTGTTCAGCAGGTAGACTGTTATCGCTTACATTTTGGCCGAGACATCCTAGAGCTTCCTCAACTCATCACGCCACTACTAGAGGAGGGAATGTGATGACAGACTACTCCTCTGCGCGGGAGATTCCGTTGGGATCAGAGGCGGAACTGCTTGTCTGGTGTGCTCGCACGGGGATTACCGAAGATCTCGTGGCGCGAATCCGCCAGAAACTTCAGGAGCCATTGGACTGGGCAAATTTCCTTCAAATGACAGAATGCCACGGGGTGGAGCCATTAGTGTACGCGAGTCTGTCTAGAGCGGCGGCTGACCTGGTGCCTGCCGAGGTACTAATGCGATTGCGCAGGAAGGCGCAAGTCGGAGGCTTGTTGAATCATTTGTTGGCACGGGAGCTTATCAAGTTGTGCGACGAGTTTGCCTTGCAGGGAGTTCCAGTTATCCCAATCAAAGGTGCCACCCTCGCAACGGTGGCGTATGGCGACCTGGGGCTTCGTGACTTTACGGATCTTGACTTGCTTGTTCCTGAATCGTCCGTCTCAGAGGCGCAGGCAGTCCTTGCGAGACTAGGCTATGACCGTAGAGACGTAGTCGACGAGCAGGGTGATGAACATGATGATGGCCCGCACCAGGTCTTTGTGAAAAGGCGTACGCTCTGTCGTGTCGATCTCCAGTGGGTGATGGCTCACCCACACTTCGCCTTCCGATTAGATCGTCCGGAGCTCTGGGCTCGACAAGTTTCAGTAGCGTTTGAGAACCGGATGGTCCCTGGATTGGCACTGGAAGATTTACTCATCGTGCTGTGTGTGCACGGGTCGAAGCATGCATGGGAGCATCTGAAATGGGCCTGTGATGTGGCGGAACTTCTTCGCAGCCATCCGAGCCTGGACTGGAATGCTGTCATGTCCCGTTCATCAGCTTGGGGCTGTCAGCGTCTAGTCATAATGGGTCTGACGATTGCTCATCGACTCCTGGATGCTCCTCTACCGGATGGGGTTCTTGCACGAGTGAGGAGTGAGGTAGAGATAGAGGTCCTTTCGCATCGTATGCCGGCCACGCTACTGGAAGATGGTCGAGAAGGAGTTTGGGAAGAACAGTCGGCTGCACTCTACTTTTCATTAAAAGATTCGTGGTGGGAGCGCTGGCGTTTTGGACTTCGGCTGTGTCGTCTTCAGAGCCCTGTGACCGTGACTCCTCCCACATGGTTTCGCTGGCGCAACTCTTTGCTTCGTCTTGCACGTTTTGTTCAGCCGTTGCATCGAATGATGAAACGGTTCCTTTCTTCTGGAGTTCGAGGGGCTATTAATCGGTGGGTGCCGCATAACGCGTAGGCCTCTGATCAAGAAAGCTCTGTAGAAGCCTTCTGGCTGCATGTAAGTTGCTAGGAGTAGCGTAAGTAGTTGGTTGATGCTGGCTATTATTCCTTGCTTTGAACAAAGGTCTGCTACACTGAAAATGAGCATCATGGTACAGCTGGAAAAGTATTGGAATGTATTCCGGACCGGCCTGTTGGTTCTATGGGTTCGGCTTTTGTTGCGTCTGACAAATTTGCCGGGCGTCCTCGAGCGATTGAGTTCTCGTTCAGCGAGGGTGACGGCTGACGAAGCCGAGATGAAGAAGATGGTCTACTATGTCGATCGCTGGCTGGAGCTGTTCCCATACAATCAGAAAGGGAATTGTTTCCCCCGATCATTGGCCCTCTATAGGCTGGCTCGACGTCGGGGATATCCGGTGCGGTTTCACTGTGGTGTCAGAAAAGGCCTCGCTGGCCTGGAGGGCCATGCCTGGTTGACAGTTGAGTCCAAGACGTTCTGTGAGCCAGGTAACATCTGGCGAGGTTTCACGACCACGTTTTCTTATCCTCCTGATGCAGTAGAACCCCCCGAGGTTCTTAGTGTCGACATTCAAACTTGCAATCGATGGAATCCCAAGGCGAATTGTTAGGGTGGTGTTGCTGATCATGAATACGATACTGGGTCGTATTGGGCCTTTCTCACGCACGGTTAGACGGGCTCTCTCTCTCGTATGGCGGAGCAGCCCAACTTTGGCTACTGCAAGTGTCGTGGTGCGTGCCATCCAGGGCCTTCTTCCACTCGGGGCGCTGTATTTGACGAAGCTCCTAATTGATGCTGTGACAGAAGGACTGAAGACACCTTGGGATGACACATCGTTGACCCGCATCCTTGGGATTCTTGCCGGCGTAGCCGGCGTAGCGGCGGTTAGTGCCATTCTCAGCGCTATAGCTGGGCTGGTTTCAAAAATACAATCCGAGGTTGTGACTGACCATATGTACTCGGTCCTTCAGGCTAAGTCCGTTGAGGTCGACCTGGAGTATTATGAGAATGCACGCTATCAGGATACCTTGCATCTGGCACAACAAGAAGCGCCCTATCGCCCAACAGCCATTCTCAATGCGCTGCTCCAGATGGGGCAA
>JAOUGT010000115.1 GCA_029865485.1 Nitrospira sp. | reverse complement strand
GATACACCGGACCAACCTGGCGGGTTGTCGTGAAGCGGACGTTGGAAACAGGTGATGCGAACGATGTGCAGTTCAAGGCGGGGATGTCGGTACCCATCGCATTTGCCGTATGGGATGGCGCCAACATCGAGCGAAACGGCATGAAGTCGTTGTCAACCTGGTTTACGTTGAAGCTGTAGTGATCTGACTCGTGCGAGGCCGCCTGTGTGCGGCCTCGCGAGATGATCTCAAAAGAGGCCTCGGATTGACCCCCTGAAGTGGGGAACGATCCGAGGCTTTTTTTGTGCTGCGACGTGTATGTCCTCGATCGATCCATCCAGGCAGGATTGCATTTCGCCTTGAGCGGAATGTATAAAATTAAAGAAATCGAAGTAACTGATTTTCAAGAGTAAAAGGACATAACAGGCTATGAACGTCTCGCTCCTTTTTCCTCCGACCTGGCACCCATCCCAACCCTACCTCAGTTTGCCGTCCCTGACGGGGTTTCTACATCAAGGTGGGATCTCCAACGTTTCCCAGCGCGATCTAGGCATCGAATTGCTGGATACCCTACTGACTCGGAACTATGCGGCAGAGGTCTACCAACAGTTGATTGCCAAGCAACGCGAGCTGGAGCGAAGCCAAACCGGAGAGACTGGGCCCGGCAGCCGTGAGCACTATGGAAAGGTGACGGACTCGCTTGATCGGTTCTCCTACCTGGTCGACCGCATTGAGTTGGCGAAAGACACGCTGCGAAGCGAAGAGTTTTACGATCCGGACGCCTATCGCGCCAGTCTGTTCATGATCGATAAGTGGCTGGAAGTCGTATCCTCCGTCTACTTCCCGACCCGATTGACCGTCGTCGATAATCAGTTTGGGAACTACTCGATCTATTCGTCAAAAGATCTGATGCGGGTCGTGCGCGACGAAGCGCAGAATCCGTATCTCAGTCTCTTCCGTGACCGCTTCATCCCCTCCATCGTCAACAGCCGTCCGGATCTCATCGGGGTATCGATTACCGCCACCTCCCAGATCATTCCAGGCCTCACCCTTTGCCGACTGATCAAGGAGGCGGCTCCGGAGCTGCACGTCACGATCGGCGGCAGCATCTTTACCCGTCTGGTGGATAACATCCGACGATGTCCCAGTCTCTTTGAACTGACCGATGATATCGTCGTGTTTGAAGGGGAGACGGCCTTGCTGGAATTGGTGAATCAATTGGCCGGCAAGAAGGACTACAGTAAGGTGCCCAACCTCATCTATCGACAAAACGGAAAGATTACGGTCAACCAGCCGTTCTATTCTGAAAATGTGAACCAGCTTCCGGCACCGAATTATGACGGCTTCCCGCTGGATCTCTATCTCTCGCCAGAACCAGTGCTTCCGGTCCAGTTTTCGCGTGGCTGTTACTACAAGGATTGCGCGTTCTGTGCGTTGACTCTCGACCACCAGAATTTCAGACAAAAGGACCCGGGCCGTACAGTCGAGGAATTGCAGTGGCTGAAACAGCGGTATGGGGCGCGTCATTTCTTTTTCACCGACGAGTGCTTTGCCCTGTCACCGACTAAACGGTTGTGTCAGCAACTAATCGAGAAGCAGGTTGACGTGAAATGGACCTGCGAGATGCGCTTCGAAAAAAATCTCTCACGTGAGCTGTTGTCCTCGATGCGGGATGCCGGCTGTTTGAAGATCGTGTTTGGGTTGGAGTCCTTCAACCAACGGATCATGGATTTTATGAAGAAGGGGATCAAGCAAGAGTGGGTCCGGCGGGTTGCGGATGACTGTGTGGATCTCGGCATCGCCGTGCACTGTTACATCATCGTCGGGTTCCCGACGGAGAAAGAAGAAGAAGCGCTTGAGACCATGAACTTTATCGTCGAGAACAAACGGCTGCACGAGTCGTACGGCTTTTCGTGCCAGCCCTGCCTGTTCGATTTGGAAAAAGAAGCTCCGATCATGAGCGATCCCGGGGGCTACGGTATCCGCCGGATCATGCGACCGTCTGCGGAGGATCTGAGTCTTGGGTTCTTCTACGAAGTACAAGAGGGGATGACCCCGGATGAAGCGGAGCGGCTGTATCAGTATGTGTACGGAAGAATCAGTGAGGTGGTGTGTGAACTGCCGTTCAATTATGCGATGGCGGACGGATTGCTCTACATCTCACGGGCCAAAGCAGGGGCGAAACCGGCGTCGCTGGCCGCACATTGACCCTATTTTTCAGCGGCGGCTATAATACCGATTCCTTATGGATAGAGTCATGAAGACAGGGGCGCTGACCGAACGGGTGATCGGCAAAGTATCGGACTTTGGTCCGTTGTTCGATTACACGGTCAAGCTCGTCCTTCTTGCCTCCTTCCTTGAACTGGTGTTGTACCGATTGTTGTCGCGCCTGGGGATGCATCTCAGTAAGATGGCCGCAACCCATCCATGGATCACTCCCACATTCACGACCTTGACCGAAGTGGGGGCCTGGCTCCTCAATATTGTTGCCGTGTTGTTGTTCTTAGGCCTCACACTCACCATGATGAATCGATGGGGAGGGACTGACAGCAGTCGGCTGGTGAAATCAGGAATGATCGGGACCGCCCTGTTATTGGTGCTCACCGTTGGGTTTTTGGTTGTGCAGCCGGGGATGCTGGGTGCAATTGTCTACAACGGATTGACCCTCGTGGTGTTGACGCTGTTTGTCTCGGATTATGTGATGACTCATCGTGAGACGACCCAGCGAGCGTTGGCGATCACCTATTACTTGGGCGTATCAGGATGGTTGTATTATCAGATTGTGTCGACGAGCTACAGTCTGATGGGCACAATTGCGCAGCCTCCGTTGGCGTACGAATCGCATCGCATGGGAGAGGCGTTGATGGTCCTGGCCAGTTTCTGCGCCTTTCTCGCCTACGGCAAAAGCAAGAGCCTCTCACTGCGGACGAAGAATCGGCAGCAACGTAACCGGGCCATCTGGTTTTGGACGGTCACGGGCGTGACGTTTTCGGCACTCATTGTCGTCGACTATCTGTTGGATCGGATTACTCCGGGCTTCGCGTCCGCTTTCCGCCAGGCCTCGCAAGGTATTGGGTGGATCTTCCAGTTCGGGATGGGCTATACGTTCTACCTCCCCTTTGCGGTGTATGTGGGGGGATTGCTCTGTTGGTCCTATACGGTGGTGAAGCTTCTGACCATGGGGAGATTGGCCGGCTATGGAATCGGGCTCATGTTTATCGCCGGCTATGCGCTGATGTTCTCGAACTTGACGTTGATGGTGGTGCTTGGGGTGATGCTGCTGGCCTGTGATCGGGTCAAGGTAGCGACAGCTGAAGCATTATCGACGAGTGCCGGTCCAATGGTGCCGGCATCCGATGGATTGATGACCGGTCGGGCGTAGGCCCAGAACGAGTTAAATGATGGACACACCTGCATCCATGCCCCCGCAAGGGGACACTGCCGTTGATCTGGGCGATCAGCCCCTTACTCCGGATGAAGAGATTGCCGGCATCGAAAAACTGTTGGCTACTGAGCCGGATGATTTTCAGGCGCGCTGTCGGTTGGGAGAATTATATTTCAGCAAAGGACGTCTTGACGATGCGTTGGCGGAGGTCAAGAAGGCCATTGAGATGGCGGAATATCTTCGCGCCGAGATGAACCGTTCGCTCGCCATGTACTACGCGAACTTGGGCACGATTTACGCGACCAAGAACATGGCCGATGAAGCCAAGGCTGAGTTTCAACATGCGCTACAAGTATTCCCCCATGACGTGCTGGCGCTCTTCAATCTCGGCAGACTCCATGCGGACAAGAAGCAGTATATGGATGCGAAGGGGTACTATGAACGCCTCGTAGAGATCACACCGGACGATCCGATCGCCTGGTATAACCTCGCCGGAGTGTATATTGAGCTGGATAACCCGCAGGTGTCCGACTACAACACGATCGACATGGGGATTCAGTGTTACCTTCGCACGTTGGAGTTGGATCCCAAGCATTTGGAAGCGGCCTTCAAGCTGATGGAGATCGCGCTGAATCATAAAAAGACCGATTTGGCGATTCGCGTCATGGAAAGTGCGGTGGAGCACAATCCCGACGAGCCGCTTGCCTATTACAATCTCATCAGCGTGTACGACAAGTGCAAGATGTTTGAGCAGGCCGAAGAGGCCAGGAAGCGGTTGAAGGAGCGGTTTGCCAAAAAGGCCAAGGATGGTCCGAGGTCTTGATTCACTTTTAGAAGAGGTGTCCTATGTTCGGCAGTCTAGGGTTCACCGAGCTGATCCTCATCCTCATGATCGTGCTGATCATCTTCGGCGCCGGGAAGCTTCCACAGTTGGGCGAAGGGCTTGGGAAGGCCATCAAGGGCTTCAAGAAGTCCGTGCATGAGGCGGAGGCCATCGAAGCCGAGGCCCAAGCGGCGGCGCAACAGACCGCAGCCCCTCAAGTGGCCACGGCCGCTCCGGCCCAGAGCGTTCCGTTGAATCAGCCTGCAGGGGCGACGGCACAACCTGCGCCCCGCGCCTAGCAGACTGGTCGGGATTCCGCGTGGCCTCTCGGAACGCGAATTGGCAGTGATCCGTTCGCTCTTACGAACCGATGATTTCTGAGCAAGATGGGTAATGCGCTCGGGGATTTTATTCACCATTCCACGAGCAATTGAAAGATACACATGGACACCGAACTCTGTTTAGCCGCGGGATACATTGAGACGTTTGCTGGTAACGGGAAGGCCCGGAGTACGGGTGATGGCAAGCGCGCAGTGAAAGCGGGAATTCCGCTCCCTCATCATGGGGCGCTCGATCGCGAAGAGCAGTGGTTCTATTTCGCGGAATCGGGATCGGATCGCGTCCGACGTGTGCACCTACAAGAGGGGACGGTCCACAACTTTGCCGGTATCGGGGAAACCTGTTATAGCGGCGACGACGGGCTGTGTGCGGAGGCGGGGCTCTATTTGCCTCTGGGGGTTGCCTTTGACTCTCGGAACAATCTGTACATCTGTGACTCCGGCAGCAATCGGATTCGGAAGGTCGATCATGAGACAGGCATCATCACCACCGTAGTCGGCACTGGTCAGCATGGATTTAACGGGGATGGGCCGGCGCGTGAGGTCAATCTGACATGGCCGGCAGCCATTGCATTCGGTACGGACGATGTGTTGTACATCGCTGACACGCAGGCGCACAAGGTTCGGCGGTACGATCCCAAAACAGATTTGGTGACGACGATTGCGGGGGCTTGGACGGCTGAGGACGATGCCCGTGAACAGCCGCTGGTGGCGAGAAATCTTGTGGTGCTTTCCGGTGATGCAATCGGGATTGATTTCAGCGACGACCAAGGATGGCTCATGCCGGTCTGTTCCGATGGGCTCGATATGTCGATGTATCTGGACGATGGAAAGCCTGCCATGGAGGCGCGTCTCTACGATCTCGTTGGGATTGCCGTCGACGACAGGGACAATGTGTATGTGGTCGACAAGGGAAGCAATCGTGTCAGAAAGATCGATGCTAAGACTGGCGTGATTTCGACCGTTGCCGGAGTGTGCCGGTATGGATATGACGGGGACGACAAGCAGGCTGTTCGAGCCATGTTGCATGCTCCGGAAGCCGCGATCTTTGACCGAGAGGGTCATCTCTACATCTCCGACACCATGAACCATCGCGTGCGGAAGGTGGACGGCAAGACCGGCCTGATCACCACAGTCGCGGGAAACGGCGACAGCGGCTACGAAGACAAGAATATCGGTGGCTGCGGAGCTGCCCGATTTGTCGCGAAAGAATCGGCTGGGCAGTTGAAGCACGGCGATGGTCTGCTTGGGATTGAGGCGGTGGTCAATTCTCCTGTCGGTTTGGCGCTGGACTCACAGGGTCATCTCTATATCTGCGAACGCGGAGAAAACAAGATCCGCCGGTTGAAGCTCTCGTAATCCTCCTCTCTCCCGTATCGTCACATTTGTCACGATCACGTTTTGTGGTATTCTGACCCCGATCACTTCTCGGAGTACAGTGGCGTGCGAATAACGTCCATCGCTAGCGTCCGGTTGTCTGTGTTTGGACTTTTGTCCGGTCTGATCGTCATTGCGAGCGCACTCGGCGCCTCCGGGGTTCCGTTGGTCAGTTCCGAGGGGATGACGATCAGATCGTTCTTGATCCAAGGCGAGGTGCCGAGAGCAGCCGATGATGCGGCGTGGCAAATGGCCTCGCCGGTGACCATTCCCCTCAGCGGTCAAGTCATTACCAGGCCGGTCTGGCCTGAGCCGACGGTTCGTGCCTTGACCGTGCGGTCACTCCACAATGGGACCGACATCGCCTTTCTCTTGGAATGGCAGGACAACACAAAAAATGATCGCCTGACTCCTGGGACGTTCCGAGATGGGGTGGCGGTTGGGTTTCCTCTCGGTGATGCCCCGGCGTTCTTTTGCATGGGGCAGTTGGATCACTACATCAACATCTGGCATTGGAAGGCGGACTGGCAGAGCGATATCGATCGCCGGGCCGCGCGAGCTCCGGAGAAAAAAGACGGAGGGGTGCGAACGTTTGAGGTCATTCCACGACGCGTGTCTTCCGTGGAGGACCTTATCGGTGGAGGCTTCAGCACGCTGACGACGAAAGACAAGCAGGGGCGAGTACAGGGGCAAGGGTTTTGGAAGGATGGAGTGTGGCATGTCATGATGAGACGTCCACTCCTGAGCGAGGAACAGGAGAACGAAGCGACGCTCGTTCCCGGGCGAATCCAGACCGTGTCATTCTCCGTCTGGAATGGAGAAAACAAAGAACGAAACGGCCAAAAGGCGGTGGCGCCATGGTTTCAGCTGCGCATCGACCCGTTGGCTCGACTGTAAGTGAGATGTTGTGCGTGTCTCATCCATGAGTTCCGGGTTTCGAGTAGCGTGTTTCTTGAAACGCGATATTAGGGATGAAGCTCGAAATAAGGAACCTGAAACCAGAAACTCTTTACCGAGGCAGTAGATGAAGGGCGAATGAAGAGGACGGCTACGGGATGGATTATATGCTTGATGAGTGCTCTGCTAGCGATAGATATGGCAGTTGCACAGGCTGAGCTATCCAATGGTGAGATGACTGAGGAGGAAGCTTCGAGGCTAGGTGAAGAGTTTGGGATCGTGGTCGGGGCCGTGGATGAGGCGATTCAGAAGGAACTGAATCTTGAGAGGCCCCAGGGAGTCGCGGTCTTCGAAGTCATTGGGAATTCCCGTGCAGACTATGCCGGGATCAAAGTTCGATCCGTCATCAAAGAGATCAATAAGCAGGAAATTCGAACCATGGCGGATTTCGGCCGAGCCATCAAGAAAGCGATGAAGGAATGCAATATGACGGTGGGTACCTACGAGCCGGCGGATCCAGGTGATCCGGTCGGCTGGGGCGTGAATTTTCACTTTGTCGGCTGCAAGCGAGATTAGCCGCGAGGAGCAAAGGGTGAGGCGTGAGGGGTAGGGTGAGCGGAAGTGGTGGGAGATTGTGGTTAGCATACGCGCTTGCAGGAGTGTGTCTCCTATTGCTGGTTATCCTGTGCAGTCTGCTGAGTGGTGTGTATGACGGTCAGGTGATGGCGCAAGGGACGAGTGAGCAGCCGTCGGCTGATTGGGTCGCGGAAATTGAAAAGGTTTTTATCCGGTCGGAGGACTGTAAGCAGTGCCATGAGCGGCATTATGAAGAATGGAAGGGTGCCAGAGAGCAGACGCCGGATTTAAAGACGTTTGGTCGTGTGGATGCCGCGCTCTTGCACGGGACCTCGTTGACCTCACCGGTCTTTCGCACGGTTCTCGGTCTTTGGAAAGAGACGAATCCCACAGCGGATGAGCAACGACGATGCTTATCCTGCCATGTTCCTGCTGTCACCGTCTTTCCATCTCACACGGAGAATATTGTGGGCCAGGTCCTCAAAGGAAAGCCGGAGGTGGAAGGGATCGGTTGTGCGGCGTGCCATTTGATGGCGGGGATAGATAGGAGTGCGACTTCGCCACCGACGTTCGCCCTGCAGCCAGGCCGAACCCTCTACGGCCCCTATGCCAATCCGGAAGAGAATCTCGTTCATCCGGCGGTGCAGTCGATGCAGTTTCGAGAAGCCAGTTTTTGCGCTTCCTGTCACTTCGATAAGGTCAAGGATGTCACGCAAAAGAATCTGCCCGGAGAAATCCTTGAAGGCACGATCTGTCAAGATTGTCATATGGAGCCGTCGACGGGGAGTTCGACATCACGTCGTGGTGCCATGACCCGACCCATCGGCCGCCATTGGTTTCGAGGTGTCGTCGTGGCAGGCACGATGCTCAAAAACCGGAACGTGCAAGCAGAATGGATGCCGCGAATTGATGTGGACGTCACGAAGACCGGCACGACCGTGGAAGGCAGAAGTCTTGTGAAGATCGGTAGCCTGCCGCACACCTTTCCCGACGGCGATCCGGTGCTGAAACAGTTCTTCCTGACGGTGACGGCGAAGGATGCAAAGGGGCAGACTTTGGCGGAGGAAACGCAGCAGTTCGGAGTATCCTATGACAAGCTTCTTCGTGGGCCGATTCCTGATCCCTTCATTAAGGGTGGGAATACGAGGAAGGTGCCGTTCGCCCTCACGCTTCCCGGTGGGACCGTCGCGTCATCCGTTGAGGTGATGCTTACCTATGCACTGATCCCCATGCCGGAGCTTAGCTTGCAGGACAAATACCTTGCCTCCTTGCAGACAGAACACGAACGGGAAGAGGCGAAGAAGATTATCCAAGAATATACACAGCGACATTTTCTGACTTATCGTGTCAAACCATTGTCATAACCAATATCCATTGCGGAGACTTGTGCCTGGGGCCTGGATCGTTGGGCTCTGCGTTGTCGTGACAGTCGGCGTTCTCGCATTCTCGAGTGGCGGGTCAGTTTCCGCTCAAGCCCAGGCTGCCGGGAGTCAGGCGGCGGTTGAAAAAACCTTTCCCCATTCCAATAAATGTAAGCGCTGTCATGAACGGGTGTACGAAGAGTGGGAAACGTCGCCGCTGGCGAAGTCCATCCATTCTCCCGTGTTCCGTACCGCCTTGGATGCCTATCTCAAGTCGCCCGGTGGAAAAGATCAGGCGCTGTGTTTCCGATGCCATGCGCCGCATGTTCGAGAGTTCCCTGACCAGGCACAACTGTTTGTGGATCAAGTGAAAGGAGGGGATCCCTCCTTGGACGGCGTGGCCTGCAGTCAGTGCCATTTGATCAAGCAGGTGGATCGCGCGAAACACCCTCCTGAGCCCAAGTATGAGGTCGGTGGGAAAACGCTCTATGGGCCCTACAAAGACTTTGTGCAGAATCTGGCCCATCAGTCGATGGAATCGAGTCTGTTCCAGAAGTCAGATCTCTGTTTGAACTGCCATCAGTCGGTGCCGTCGGCAGCGAATCTCGGGAAGGCCAACGACCTGCTGGGGAATTGGGACCAGAGTCGGGCGGTGAAGTCCGGCAAAGAATGTCAGACCTGCCATATGCCGCAACAAGTTGGCGAATCCGCGAATGGGGAAAAGAAGCGGACCGTCGCAAACCATAGTTTCCCAGGGCGTCTCGGAAAACTTCGCCAGGAAGCGGCGAAGCTCGATGTGCGCACCAAAGTCGAGGGCGACAAAACGACAGTGACGGTGAAGGTCCAGAGTCTGGTGCCACATAATCTCCCTGCCACCCATCCCGCTTGGGCTGCCCTGGTGTTGAACCTGGATATCAAGGGGAAAAACCTAAAAACTGTGTTTTCAGATAAGCGAGTCTATGGTCGGACGTATCTGGATGCGCAGGGCCAGCCGACGATCTTCGATTTCGAGGCTGTCAAAGTGGCAGATGACACGGTATTGAAACCGGAAGAGATGAGAGATGAAACCTTTACGTTCACCACACCCAAAGACACCAAGACGTTCGATGTCGAAGTCGGGCTGAATTACGCCCCATTGACTGGCCCACCCACATTCCTCCAGCGTGTCGAAGCTGAATCTTCCCAAGGATCACAAGACCCGGTCTTCCAGCCGATTGAAATCGTGAAGTGGACGGGGAATGTTCCGGTCAGCAAATGATCATCGCTCGTCGTTCGTGAAGCGTCTCTCGTGGGGGGAGGGATGTGCTATATAGGATCTTGATGAAGGCCGAAACGTAAGAGTCAGCTTGGAAACCTGTGGATTTGAATCTGCTTGGTGCTGAGGTATACATGAACACATGTCTTTCAAACTTCCTCTCAAAGAGATGAGTCTTCACGAGAAGCTTGCGGCGATGGAGTCGCTGTGGGAAGACATCGCCCGTACTCCAGAAGCCGTCGAGTCCCCTTCCTGGCACAAAGATATCCTTGATGAACGCCGCCAACGACTGGCCGAGGGGCAATCTCAATTTGTCGATTGGGAAGCCGCCAAAGCAGACATCCGAAACAAGGTCGTGTGAAGATCAAAATCCTGGACGAAGCCCTGGATGATTTAATCCAGGGCTTCCGCT
>JAOUGT010000114.1 GCA_029865485.1 Nitrospira sp. | reverse complement strand
ATACTCTGTCCCGTACGTTGAGCCTCGGCGCAACGCGAGAACGCCGCTGGCGGACTTTTCCCGCATCCTGTTAGTGAAGAGCCAAGCAAGATCAAGATAGTGAATCAGCCTGCGCCTGATTGTTCAAAGAACCGCGCGAGTTCGTCGACGGCAAACCTCGGAAAAATGGTGAGCTTCGTTGAGAAGACTTCGACCAGCAACGGAAAGTGAGGCGACCCGCTACACCGGTGATCCTCTGCTTGACGTCGAGTATTTCACACTTATCTTAGCAGTGAGCGGAGGCCTCGGTGAGAGGAACACTCAAGAGAATCGAGGTCGAGCGCTGGGGCGGCGAGCAGGCCCGCCGGTAGTAAGCGGGAAGCCTAAGCCCTATCCGAGACTTCAACCTTTCACAAACAGCTCTCTAGACCCGCCTCCGCTCTCGTTTCTTGTCTTCCTCGCCGATGCGCCTCTCGCCTAGGGAACCACCCGAATCTGGCTTCGCAAGGCCTCTTCACCCGTATGCAGCGGACAGAAGAACTGAAAGGTTTGCGCTTCCGACCCATCCGCTTCTGGCACACGCTTCCATTCTTCTATGCTGACCTGGACGAGCACGGTCTCTTCAGGGGCGGCGTAGACTCGCATCGGTTTCACGGTCTTATTTTCACTCCCTTCCACTCTAATCTGCTCGAAGAGGTCTGGGGCCTCGAACACATGGGTGCGAGGCGTCGGGTTCTCCAGCACGAAAATCAGCCCTCCCTCGAGATCCGTGCTCTTGTGAATGACCACCTCGCGCGGAGACCAGGCTGCTGCGTCGCCTTCCACATCGTGGACCATGAAGTGGAACTCTCCGGCGAGACCCGCAGATGACACCAGGTAATTTCCCGCAACCGAAACGAGAGAAAGGAGAAAGCCGACGAGGACTATCGACGACCTGTTGTAGGTTTTCGTCCCGTTCGTCATCGTCGTTCCCCCACTCGCATTGCCGAAACTACAGGGCTGGAGCACTCACGTCCTACCCTTTAATGAACCTTTCCCCTTCCTTGTGCATCTCAGTACTACGATGGATCAACACCTCCTGAGGGAACCGTACAGCCCACTTCCCTTCGAACTCTTGTACTAAGCAAGGTATTCTTCCGCTCCAGCGGCAACTCTTTAGCCACCACCAACCTCTCCCCTCGTTTCGATGACGTAGATCTCCCCTTTTACTTCGGGATGAATGTCACACCAGATTGCATGGCGTATACTCTCGGCCCCGCCATAAGGCCCGAATTTTGTCGGTGCAGTTGAAAACCCCAGAGTCATGGTGTGTCCTGGTTCGACCTGGAACGACCGAAAAGTTTTCCCCTTCACCTCTTTCCCATTCTCCACACGAACCGGCAAGTCCTTGAACAAGGTTGAGGCAAATCCATGCGTCACACTATTCTCGTTACGAACCACGATGATCGTCTTCTGTGAGGGCATCGTGATCCCCACCGTCTCATACCCATGTTGGCGATCTCGAATGGTGATCTCCACTTTCGATGGTGGGGCGCCCATCCCCTCAGCTTGGGCATACGCGGCCCCCGTTCCCGCGCTCCACAGCATGGTTCCTGCCGCGGCAACGCATGTGGTTACTCCGATGACCGAATGCCATCTGTTTCTCATGATCTACCTCCATCTTCAACACGGAAATCGATTGATCCTTCTCTTGCCCGAACGTTCTTGTTGAACAGAGACAACCTCATCCCAACATCTCGATATACACGTCACCCCCTTTCGCTTATCCGGCCAACGACCATTGCCGTCTACAGTCAACGACGACTTTTCTTGTGCCTGATCTTCACCAGGAGATACGGTCGCCGATCGGGTCGTTGTTCGACAGTCTTAGCTATACGCAACCGACCTGTCTCTCCATCGTGCAACCTCTTCGAATAGGAATACGCACAGAAATTGATCTACTTCGGGCACTCGACCGCACGAGCGAAGAATTGTGGTGTGGTGAGAGCTGCTACAGTTTGAAGTGGCCCATGGGGCAAACGAGGGCACAGAAGCAACTTTCTAGACCCGCCCTCCGCCCCGGTTTTTGTTGTACCCCCGGCTACCCTTTAGTGAGCGCTGATCCTTGTACTTCGGCGTCGACATCAAGAGTCGTTCGGGTGGGAACGCCTTAGGCGTGTAGGGCCAGTCCGCCGACGAGGAGGAGATCGAGCGGGGTGTCCGTGTCGGCAACGTATCGAGTGAGAAGCTCGATCAGATGCTCAGCGGTGAGCATAGGCAAAATAGACCGCCTCGGCGAAGGTTCGATACTCGCGGAAATCAATCGGGCCGGAATCGACCGGGAGCGGGGCTCGGTTGAACAGGTAGGTCAGCAGACGGCGGTAGTGCGCATACCATCGACAGGCCGTGCGGTAAGCCTCCTGGACTGCCGGCTCAGTCTGCCAGGGGGGTCAGATCCAACTGGTCGTTCAATAAAATTTCCAGCCAGAGCACCCGGCGGCCTCGTGCCGTCTTGAGGACCTCCTCGATTGATGTCGTGCCAAGATACGCCGTCAACAGCTTGAACGAGGAAGTCGCCTGGTGTGCAGAGGGATCCGACATAGGGTGAGTGTAGCATAGGTGTCCCGTGATCCACATCGGAACCGTCCAGCTGATCCCAGTTACCCCTCAGCGAGCCCATCACTCCATCCACATTCCTTAAGAGGATGTATGGCACGGACAGACAGCTTCTCACGCAGCTACATCTAAGGAGAGTAGTCAGGGCATCGATAGCCAACTACGCATTGATGACGAGGAGAGCCTACCAACAACGCGTGATCGGATAACAGATAGTTTGTCGTCAGCTCTTGTTTCATGCGTCAACCAATAACCATGAGGGTACGACGACTTCACACTTGGCATTCATTCCATACTCGCACAGTATTGCGAGTATGAGTCCTCGAGATCAGCGACAGGCAGTTTGCTTCCTTGACAATAGATCTTCTCCACCTCCCAACACCCGTCTGACCAATCGCGGAGGTAGCGTGTGTGCATCTCTGCGGAACTGAGCTTCTCCAGGAGGTCCCATCCCAGAGGCAAGACGACTGTCTTCAGACCTCTGGCACAATCCGACGAGCAATCGAACCTGCACACGCCAGCTTCTGGATAATCCAGTAGCAGATCACTGCCGACGACAGTGATACTTCCCACGGCCTGCACTGGGAAGTGTCCCATATCTCCTCTGCTTCAACTGCAATGTATACAAATCTCTCTGATCTCACCCAGTGGGACATGGACATGAGGCCCAGCCCAACGACTGTTTTCCCGATCCAAATAGAGCCGTCTTTCTATCGTGCACCCCTTGACAGAAATGAATCTACGCTCCTGTAGTGGGGAACGTCATCCCCAGAAAACTTTGCAACCTGTGGATAGCCAGTCAGCTGGCTGGGAATAGCATGGGTATCATCCTGCCTGAGTGGATAACACCACATGATTTTCCTAGGAATATGCAAGAAAATCAGGAATGTCTACTTATACCACCACATCTTGCGGTGTACCATCATGAGAGCAGATGCCTATAAAATGGGCACTTTGATAAATTCTCGCGCTATTCGTAGCATCTTGCCTGACAAACGGAACTTACCCACATAGTTATCCACAGAAGATGGGGAGTGAATACTTCTCCACGAACTAATCACCAGAGAAGCGGCTTCTGCCCTCTACTTGTGAGGTACTAGTTTGGTGGGTTTCCACTTCCACGGTGGGACAGGATCAGATTCAGACCACAGGCCAGCCTTCGAGGCTCGAGCTAACTCCTCACGATCCTTGAGGGATGGATCGTGAACTTCACCAGGCTGGACCCAGGCAAGGCCCTCCTTGACCAATTCTTGCGCGATGTTTCGTCCATCATGAAGCAGAATGTCAGCCGTCATCCGCCCCTGCCGGTCCCGTTTCAGCTCTCGCACCACCACTTCACGGTTGGCGATATAGGCAGCCGTTGCATGCTTCGCTTGTTTGCCATATGGTTGCTTCAACTCGGGACAATCCACATCACGAAGGGCGACCATCTCGTTTCTCCCTTGATAGTGAATCATCACCCGATCTCCTTCATACACAGTCAACACCCGTGCGACGAATTCTGTCTCAGCCAGGGCTTGAACCGGCAAGGTTAGAAGGATTGACACAATGACACGAGAGAGCCTCATGACGTTCTATGCTACCGAGCTCAGCTGATCCGGCCAAACTTTTCCCAATTTCCCGCAGCACCCAAGCAAGACAGTCCGTCACGCGTCATGATCGATGTTTCACCACATTCAAACGGCGAGCGTAGATGACGATCCGATGCCACCTCAGCGAATGGGAGGTGATTCCCAGGTGTGCCTCAGGAAGAACTGACCGCTCGGATAGACCTGCAAGCGGTTGGATCATCTGGCTTGCCTCTCTTGTCAAACCTCTCCTTACGCTGGCATCTGGATATCACCGCGTGCCTGTGTACCAGAGTCGCCGCCTCACCGCAGCTCTGGCACACCTCCTATCCGCCACGATCCGTGCTTTGTCCTGGTCCAGTCACAATGGCCCACGGAGTGAATCTGACAAGGGGTCTCCTTTGAGTCCCCTCCCACCCCGATGCTGCTGAACATTCGCAATTCTAGCCTTGGTATGCTACACTGATGGATACGAATTTTGCTCCTCGCGCCCATCCTTCCCGACGCCCGTGCCTGCGCGATCGTCAGCGATGAATTTCCAGGGCAAGATTTTTTTGTGAACCATCGAGGTGCGTGTGAGAATGCCACGGCCTGCGACGGACAGAACTGTAGCGACCTAAGGGCACAATGTTCGGTGTCAGCGCCACGAGCCGCACGGGGTGCCCGCATTCGGAGAGGACATCTACTATGACCACAGCGAATAATGCCCGACCAGCACCCGCAGAGCATTGGCTCCGCATTCCAAATGGCACAAGAGTGCGCCACCGATCCGAGCCCTATGAAGGGATTATCGATGGACTCACGGAGATCGTCTCAGGGGCAGAGCGTAACCCCGACGGAAAAACGCAATACCGCGTCAAGGTAGAAGGTGGGACGCGATTGCTCGTTTCAGAACAACATCTGAATATTCTGACCGACGCCAACCAGTTAGTTCTGATCGGTCGAGAATCTGAATTGTATCGTCGTTCCCTCACCGACCGGCTCCGAGCAGTCCTTTCGGAAGATCGGTTTGTCGCGGCAACTGAGAAAGCGCCTGCGTCCCGTGCTAAGCCCCGGTAATGAGATGGCGGACATCGAGCCCATGATTCGCAGACGAACTTTTGCAATGGAGATACCATGAAGACATCATGGGGAACAAAGTCCCCGAATAAACGGAGGCGAGTCGTGCTTCGGACCAAGGTGCGTTGGGAGAAGCTGGGGCTCCAAGATCCGGCTGGATTGTCATCGGCACCGTCGATTGAAGACCTTCGCCGGCAAATTGCGTCAGCAGCCAGTCAGGGGTTGAGTCCCGATACAGTCTCCCGCTCTCAACAGCGGGACGGACGCCCAGGACCTGGCGCTAAGCGATCCGTGCCTGAGCGCAAGCGAAATCCCGCTTCGTCGTAAATTGAGCAGCAGCGCATGGCTGCTTGATAAGGAGGGCATCATCGGAGGACCAGGAAAAACCACAGCCGCAAAGAGAGACCGTGAGAAGTCACGCCAACAGAAGCAGCGCGAGAAAGAAGCCCGCCGGGTGCAGCGCAAGGCCAACAAGCCGGACCGCCCAGCCCAAGAAGGCGAAGATCCTGATCTCGCCGGGTTGCAATGGGGTCCGCAGGCGCCACTCTATTGACTAAGTATCCAACCTCTGTCGCGATCTCTTGCTCACCTCGGTTAGAAGCACCAGGGACAGCACAGCACGTTCACACCGTATCGAGTTGACCATGAGCGTGCGCGTAGTCTGTTGCTCGCTCATGCCAACGTGCTCACGCTTCTCCCCGTAAGTTGACTCGTTCCTACAATCCTCTGAGACGAAAGGAGTCGTAATGAGCCGTCTGAACCTAGAGCCACTCATGACGTTTTCGGATGGATCTTACCTGGCGATCAGCACAGAGTGCTCAAAGGAAGGGGATTTTTCCTGCTCTGTGTATACCGTCATCGAGACGGATAATCGCACGGATTTCCGCAATATCGCGAACTACCGCCTCTCGGCGTCTACCTGTCTGACTGCCCAGGAACAGGCGTACAGTTATGCCCTGCGTCTCTACCCCAACGCAGGTGCGGCCATGAAAAAACCACCCTATCTGATCTGGCATGGGCCGCAATCGGCTGGCAACCAATGATGCGGCATCTGGGCGCAGGAACGGGAATCCGGTCACCTGGGGCACCACATAGCTATTTACTCCCACACCTGCTAGGATGCGCCCGTTTCATCGTGCCGGACCTCGCATGAAACGAGTTCACAATGGTCCATCACCGATGTTGTTGTTACCGGGAAATCTGATTGGAAGCCTGACCTAAGCCGCCCCTCCAATTGCGTCTTCGGCCCTCTCCTTCCCCTCACACATTATTTCTCGAGTCTCGGCCACCATCACATTTTGGAAGGAGATAGGCTTATGAGTACAAAGTTATACGTCGGCGGATTGCCGTACGCGGCGACCGAATCGCAACTAACCACCCTCTTTGCCGCGCACGGGACCGTAGAGTCGGCCCGCATCGTCTCAGACAAGTTCACCGGCCAATCGCGCGGATTCGGCTTTGTTGAAATGTCGACGACGGAAGAGGCGCAGGCAGCCATTACAGCCTTGAACGGATCACAAATGGATGGTCGCTCCTTAACCGTCAATGAAGCCAAACCGATGGAGCCTCGGACTGGCGGCGGCGGTCGTTTTAGCGGTGGCCCTAAGCGTAGCCGCTA
Organism: Nitrospira sp.; assembly: GCA_029865485.1. Lineage (GTDB taxonomy): Bacteria > Nitrospirota > Nitrospiria > Nitrospirales > Nitrospiraceae > Nitrospira_D. The sequence goes on along the minus strand of JAOUGT010000114.1, from coordinate 3,591 downwards.
CTGACACGACGCACTCGAGATCACTCACCGACGGGGGCGCCTCACCTGAAGCGCCCCTTTCTTCGGTGTCGCCCCATCATTGGGTACTGCAATTGGCTCCATGTTGAGTTGCGTGCCCCGACTCCTCGTACCCTGCGGGTTCAGCTCATTGATCTTCCATTCGCTGTTCGGTTCCCCTGTGCTCGGTATCCGGCAGCCAGTCGCCCCTCATTCGCTATCCATATCCCGATATGATAGAGTGACCGACGTTGATTCTGATCCTCGCGCTCTTCCTCCCTGTACGGTTCCTGCGCGGTTCCACTGATCAGTCGCCAGTCAGTTTAATGACCCGGGGCATTCCTGTCCCAACCGTCTGTGTCGACGAAGAGTGCACGATGGCTCGTCTCCGAGCAGCATCTGAACATTCTGGCCAGCGAGTCACCGATTCGCATGTGAACATTTGAGAGGGAAAAACGATGAAGACATCATGGGGAATGAGATCCACCCACCGACGCAAACGAGTGGTACTACGCACCAAGGTGCCTTGGGAAAGGCTTGGGCTTCAAGATCCGGCGGCATTGTCATCAGCACCGTCGATTGAAGACCTGCGTCGCCAAATTACGTCAGCCGCCACTCAGGGATTGAGTGCTGATACGGTATCCCGCTCACACCGACAGGCTGGACGCCCTGGACCAGACACCAAGCAATCTCGGACTCCCAGCAAGAGGACATCTGCATCCTGAAAAGCTGAGCAGCAGTCAATCGTGCTCGAAAGGAGGGCATCATCGGAGGACCAAGCAAAACCACCTTCGCGAAACGAGACCGTGAGAAATCACGTCAACAGAAGCAACGAGACAAAGAAGCGCGCCGGGTACAGCGAAAGGCCAACAAGCCAGCCCGCCCAAGCCAATCGGGCGAAGACCCAGATCTCGCGGGATTACACTGGGGCCCCCAAGCACCACCCTATTGATGGGCCTCAATACACCGCACCGTGCGAGTTCAAGAGGATGCAAGAAAGGAACAACCATGGATGTCAATACGATTACATTTGCGTTCGTCACTGTAGCACTCGGGATCGGCGGAGTGATTGTGTACCTAAGGGGAAAGTAGCCTCGCTGCTCGTTGCCCTGTCTGGTCCCTCGGAATGGAATCGTCTCCCTCGGGTGTGATCAAGATTATGATCCGTGGGGTTTACTTCCATGAGCCGTTCCTGGTGAGAAAGCTGAAACGGTATTGGACTCTTTCACCTTTCACCTGGGCTTGCAAGACAGGTGGAAGGCCACCATCAATATGTGTTTGACTTGCACGCACACTGTTTGGAGTAGCTGAAGAACCTGGTCGAGGAAACGGCTGACCAAGCACCAAGTGCGTCGTCTCACACACCTCGCTATAAACGCTCGCTGCAGCAGCAGGAAGCCACGAGGATGCTTCCCGCCTACCCCTGAATCCTCAGCACTTGCTGACCCTACGTATCTTGCTTGCCGATGCGGAGAGCGTTGGCTTTAGTTGAGCAAAACGGAATGGGTTTGCGATGACCTGTTATTCCCGCGGGGAACCTTCGAAGTTGATTTCCCCAATACCCTTGTCCATCCAGGATGCGTCGGTTCCGATCTTCCAGTGTGGCTGATAGGCTTGCGAACGCCGTCGAACTGGAAGGGAGTTCACGTCTTCAAGACCTGAAAATCGTACAAATACTGTGAGTGACGCTCGATCCTCTTTGTGTTTCTACTACCCCGGTGCTTCAAGAAAGGTTAGCCTTTCAGGGCAACGACGAAACGGCCTCGCTCCGATCCGTTACTTTCTTGCAAATCTCGACCATCGCTTCAACTTCACCATCCCTTGGACTCACCATCAACAGCACCCCCTTCTGCTCTGTCGCCCTCTTAAATCGAGTCGCATACCCTTCATCGTATGGACGTGCTTCAATCGTGGTCTCACCGCTTTTGCGATCATAGGCACTTTCGAGAATAAATGCCTCCACGGTTTGCGTGCCATTGACCCGTGGCTTACTCGTGACACGCCAGAAACGCTTCTCTGAATCCAGAATCCCGCTCTTCGCGCCCACTGTAGAGGGAGAACAGAGTTTCACACCTTTTGACACCTCTACATATTCACCTCTATCTACAAATTGTGCGAAGCCTGACACAGGAAACGCAAGAACAATTGCCAACACAAGTGGGAACCGAGACATGTGATCCTCCTTTGTCGAAATTATGTCGTTCACCCCCAGCAAGATGCTGGAACTCAAGCCTTCTTACACGGTGGGGCGAGTAGAGCCCGAGTCACTGAGAGCATCTCCTTTTGCGCCTCTGCACATCTCCCACATGGCCCAACTCGTGGTCCGTCCGATTCTGCATTAAGATCAGAAACCCTCACTTTGCCCGGCCACAACAACGCCTCGCATCCTGTTGTACCAGCCTCATACTATTCATAGTCCTCTCCGTGAGGAGTCCTTTCAGTGCGTTCCGTACCAGTAAACACGCTCCTACGATTGGAGTCGAACGGCTGCGGCAGTCGCCGCGCTAAGATTGTCCTCGATGGCAAGATGCGTTGCATCGTATGCAAAGTGAACGGTGGCGAGCTCTATAATCGCCGAGCCCAACCGCTCCTGTACCAAAGCCGAGCCGCTCGTGCGATCTTGAGTAGCCCCGACAATGGCACGTCCAAGATTGGCTTGCCAATTGAGAAGAAACTCGGCATCCATTTGCTGCCCCCAATCATCAGTTTGATCGATCATCCGGGTATTGAAATCTAGGAGATCCCCACCTGACGGCAGCATGCCGCGCTGAACCCCACGCTGAGTGAACTGTACAATGGCACGTCCCATGACTTCCTGAACTCTCGTCGCATGATCCGGTTCTGCCCGTATTGTGGAAGCTCGAATTGAATCAAGGTAACTGAAAGGCCTGGCCTCTAACTGCGTATACTCGTCGCTCACTGCGGCTAACCGCACTTTTGCCAGTGAGAGATCTGTTGCATATCGACGGTCGAGAAGATATTGATCGACTATCGCCTGGCCGAGGATCGGCTGGAGCCATCGCACGTCATCTAGTTCCATGACGACCTGTTCATCTTCAATGGCAAGAATTGCTGTATGTGAAATGGATATCCTCCCATTCGCGGCCATGACCAATAAACCAGCAGCGGCAATCGTGGCGCAGAACCCGATGACCACAACCATGTCAAATAACCCATATCGTCGTTGCATACTTACCTCCTTCCACATCAGTCTCACGCGGTGCTTGGCAGGGAGTTCATTGTCCTTCGCCATCAACCCCTTCTACTCATGTCCTGCGACAAGCCGCGTTACAGCCTCTTCCCTTGAGTGGGTTTCTTTCCAGGCATCTTCTCCTCCGTCAGCATGACCGTTCCCGAAACGGCATCGACACAGACCGTCATGATCGCTTCTTCAGTGGTCAGGATGTCGACATTCCACACGGTCTTGTCTCCTCTTTTGTCTAGTTTGGCCTCAATGACCTGGCCAGCCGTCTTTCCCAAAGCGGTCTCCACCGCTCCACCAACGGTGATTTTGGTGGAAGTCGCCATGGCGATCACTTCCGTCCCTTGGAGTTTTCCATTGTCACCGCTCCAAACCATTTCGCCGACAATCCC
>JAOUGT010000297.1 GCA_029865485.1 Nitrospira sp. | reverse complement strand
GCCGCTGTTCGTCTCTCGCAAGCGAGCGACGCTTCACCGTTCGACCTACTCACGGCCCTGAGTCCCATCGAAGGGCGAGATACGTTTCACGCGCGTGAACTTGATGAAAGAACCCTCAGCGGTGGTTTTCTGCTAGCGTGCTCTGTTCATTGCTGAAGAGAAGCGGGGGACGGCCGGGCTAGAATTTAATCTCGATGTAGGATTTATTTTTCAGTTCGACAAGCCAGGCTTGATACATGTCTTCACTTTTCTGCCGATAGACCAGTTCTTGGAGTTCCCGGAGCACTTCCTCGTATTTCCGAAACTGCTTGGGCTTTCGATCGTCCATTCGAATGATTTGAACCCCATCAGGGCTTTCGATGATATCGGAGATCCCACCGGGGACCAGGCGAGCGATGGCCTGATCGATGATGGGAATGAGCTCGCCTTGTCGAACGATGCCAAGCCGTCCGCCTTGCAAGGCATTGTCCCCGTCGGAGTATTCCCTCGCGACATCCTCGAACTTTTCGCCTCGCTTCAGATCACTCATGGCGCGGCGCGCTTTGGTCAGCGCATCGGCCAGCCCATCTGAGGAGCGCGGGCGGATCAGGATTTGACTCAATTCGTATTCTTCGGACAGGGCAAACCGGTCGCGATGGTCCTGGTAGTACCGCTTCAGCTCAGAGTCGCCGACCATGATATTGCCGCGGATATGCTGATCGGCCACCCGCATGAGCAAGAGTTGATCGCGCACGGTCTGGAGGTCGTTGGGACTCGTGGGATCGAGGGAGGTGCCTTGCCGTTTCATTTGCTCAATGGCCTGTTTGACCTCGACGTCCGCCACCTCCACCTTCTTGGCCTTGGCTTCCTGGAGCTGTAATTTTCGCTCGATCAGCTTCGTGAGGGCCATGGATTCGGCGGTCTTGAGCCGTTGGGCGAGATCGGGCCCACGATGGGTACGTGAGAGACGCTCTTGTTCCGCGGCAAACTCACGCTGGACATCGGACAACATAATCAGCTCGGAATTGACGATCGCGACGATGCGATCCTGCAGAGAAGCTGAAGCCAGATCAAGTGACCAGGCGGCGAAGACGAAGACGGCGAGTGCTGATATGAGTCGGGTTCCCCGACAGGGTCTGTGAGAAGCGGTGGTCATGATTCCTGCACTCAGGGGCAGAAAACGCTCATTGCTCGTTGGATAATTCTACACGAAACGGCGGGTTCGTGGAAATCAGCAGGGACTAGCGCTTGCCGGTGTCCTCGTTAATATATCGAGCGGCCTCGGCGAAACGAACTGCTGCGTTGGTCCGAATATCGGCGATCACCTCGTCGAATCGTTTGCGCCGCTTGTCGGCCAGAAGTTCCTGCCGGAGGCGTTCCTTTGTGGCCAAATCGGTTTGGATAATGGCTTCATCAAGAGGAGACAGCATGACGAGATAGTAGCCATGCTCGGTCTTGATGGGGCCGCTGACCATCCCGGGTCTGAGGGTATGAATGGCTGCGTCCAGTTCGGGAGACAGCAGCCCTTTTTTGTAGGGGCCCAGATCACCGCCTTTGGATTTCGTCTTGTCGTCGAGTGAGTACCGCTGGGCGAACTTGGCAAAGTTCCCGCCTCGATTCACCTGCATTTCAAGGTCCTTCGCGGCATAGACATTGGGCAGAAGCATCACCGAAATATTGGCCTTCAGCGGGTCCAGCAGCTCGGCGGCGTGCTTCTCGTAGTAGGCCTCAAGTTCGGCTTGAGTCAGCTCGACCTTGGATTGGAGCTTGTCTTTCAGAAGCTCGTCGAGGATGAGCTGTTCTTTATATCGTTGTGTCTTGTCCCGGATGACCTCACTATGATCTAAGCCTCGCCGGCGCCCCTCCTGCATCAGGAGCTCGCGCGTGATGAGCTCGTCAAGGAACTTTCGCTTGCCGCCGTCCTTCTCATAGCGGGAACGCGTGGCGGGTGAGAGCTCTCCCCATCGAAGATCGAATTCGGTCTGGGTAATAGCCCGACCATTGACCAATGCGACGATTGGTTCCTCCTGCCGCTCGCCACAGCCGGAGACCGCTAGCCCGAACCCGGCCATGATGCCGACAAGCAGCCCAGGCATGAGAGAGGTTCGGCAGAAGGTCAGGAACCGGAAGGGCATCATAAGTGGTGATACATGGGGGTCTCGATCAGGAGCCTGTCGCATCCGTTCTGATCGTCTTGGTATCACAGAGATCAAGGCTTTGCAAGATTGCATTGAGTTCTGAAAACAGCGACGGCCAGTCGCTCTGACGCATGGAGATTTCAAAAGAGACCGGACTGAGGAACTTCAGCCGCTTCTTGAGCTGGTCCATCAAGCGATGAACGGCCGGTTCAGGGATCGTCGCCTTTGGCTGGAACACGATCGTGACCGACTGGCCATGCACCTCGAGCGAAGACAATCGGAGGCGTTTCGCATGGGTTCGGAGCTGCATCACTTCGAGCAACCGCTCGACCGGTTCGGGAGCAGGACCGTACCGGTCCTGGATTTCTCCGTGCATGAGGGCCAGCTCGCCGACTTGGCCACAGGCGGTCAGCCGTTTGTACAGGGAGAGTCGTTGGTGAGGATCGGTGACATACTGCTCGGGGATAAAGGCTGACACGGGCAGTTGCAGCGTCGGGTCCGGTTCTTCCTCGATCACATGCCCTTTCAACCGTTGAACCGCCTGCTCGACCATTTGCATGTAGAGATCCAGTCCAATAGCCGCAATATGGCCGGACTGCTGCTTTCCCAACAGATTACCGGCGCCTCGGATCTCCAAATCGGCCGCCGCAATGCGGAAGCCCGAGCCAAGTTCTGTAAACTGCTGAATGGCGATCAATCGTTTCTGCGCATCGCCGGTCAACGTGCCTTCGTCGGGGATGAGGAAGTACGCGTAGGCCTGTTCCCCTCCTCGACCGACCCGTCCCCGCAACTGATACAGTTGCGCAAGTCCGAAGAGATCCGCGCGATTCAC
>JAOUGT010000007.1 GCA_029865485.1 Nitrospira sp. | reverse complement strand
CTCCTAACGCTGACCAAACTACCCTCCTTGAAAACCCCATACGTCCAGCCTCCTCCATAGAAATAGTGGAAAATGAAATGACGTTGTAGAGATCTCGCCCGCGATCGACCCGTCTACTTGCTAAAGTTAAGAGTCCAGCAGGAGCCGATCACTATCGGAGGCAGCGAGGGGAGGCCAATCCTCTCGTTCCCACTCCCCCGCTGGACAACTCAGTGGCTTTGAAAGACTCCAATACTCTTCGCCCAGAATCTTAATTTACCAAGCAAGTCTTGTTCCTAGCTTGCAATCCGTATTTTTCAGGCTATTTCTGAGGATATTTTTGACGGTACGCCAGATAGGCCATCACACAAATGGGAATCTCACGCCCCATTCATAATGATGGAAATTGCTAAAACACCTATTTATAGATGATATTGTGATGATACCAGGATGAGATGCAAATGGGACACAAGCGCCCCATCTGACATCAAAAATAAGATCATGGGTCCTTTAGAAGGAGCCGCGCAAGCCATGTTTTTTCACCATGCGCTCGATAGTCTTCCGATCCACACCGGCTTCACGTGCCGCTCGTCCCATATGCCCCTCGTTTCGCTTGAGGAGATCAATCAGGAAACCTCGCTCAAAAGACTCCACCGCCTGCTGCTTGGCGAGCTTGTACGAGCTTGATTCAGGTTGCGAGGATTCGCTCTCTGAGAGTGCCAGGAACCGTTCCGGTAGATGGGCGCTTGTTACTGTGGTCCCGTCGACCAATACTGCGGCTCGTTCCATCACATTTTGTAGCTCCCGCACATTACCCGGCCATGAGTATCGCATCAGCAGGTCGACTGCGGATGGATCGATCGTTGGAACCGGACCAATATCAAGCCGAACCCTCTGTGCAAACCGCGTGAGGAACTCATTGGCCAACAAAAGAATGTCCTCTCCACGTACTCTGAGAGGAGGAAGGGTAAGTGGAATGACGTTCAGGCGATAGTACAGATCCTCGCGGAAGCTCCCTCGACGACACAGCTCTTCAAGATCTTGATTGGACGCCGCAATCATACGAACATTCAACGGCGTGAACCGTGTTCCGCCAACACGCCGCACATGTCGCTCTTGCAGAACACGGAGTAGTCGAGCCTGTAGATTTGCACTCATTCCGCTGACCTCATCGAGAAAAATCGTGCCGCCGTCCGCTGCCTCGAAGAGTCCGGCCTTCGCTGTATGAGCACCTGTAAAGGCCCCTTTTTCATGACCGAAGAGTTCGGTTTCTAAAAGGGAATCCTGGAAAGACACACAGTCCACGGGAACAAACGGGAGATCGGCGCGAGGACTCAGCTCGTGGATCATCCTGGCCACCATTTCTTTTCCGGTCCCGCTTTCCCCATACACCAGCACATTCGAATCAGTCCGTGCCACCTTGGAGACTAACGCTAACACTTCTCTTATTACTCGACTGTTTCCAACAAGTCGAACTCCCTCGTTCAACGAACTCGTGGACGGTCGCTCTTCAGATGCCCCAGCACGCACATCGGCGTCAAGACCAGACATTGCAGACTCAAATGCCCTTCGTGCGACTAGCACCAGTTCATCGCTTGTAAATGGTTTCGTAATGTAGTCAAACGCGCCATGCCTCATGGCCGTCACAGCCGTGTCAACGGTGGCATGCGCCGTCAGGAGGACAACCAGGACCGCCGGATCCATTCGTTTGGCAGCGGCCAGAACCTCAATTCCATCCAACTTGGGCATCCGCAGATCGGTTAACACGAGGCCAGGCCGTTCTCGCTCGATCATATCAAGCGCATCATTCGGATCCGACGCCACCATGCAGTCATATGGCACCCGGCTGAGAATTCGTCGACAATTCTCCAAGGCCTCTTGCTCGTCATCTACGATGAGAATTTTTCCTGCGATTCCCATATCCCCTCTTCTTCGACCAACGCGTCACCCCAGACTGCCGGTAAGGCCACCGAGAAGCGCGCGCCAGTCTCTCCGTTCTTCACCTCAATCTGTCCTCGGTGGTCTGCGACGATCCCGTAGGCCAGAAATAGCCCCAAGCCGGTTCCCTGACCCGCCGGTTTAGTACTAAAAAACGGGTCAAAGACCCGCCCAATGATCTCACTTGGAATACCAGGTCCGTTGTCAGACACCGTCACCTCGACCCCAAGCCTTCCATCCATCTGCATGGGTCTTGTTCGAACCGTTACGATACCATCTCTTCCCAGAGGGTTCACCGCATCAATCGCGTTGTTGATCAAATTGAGGATGACCGTCTCTAATCGATCACGATCACCCATGACGGGAGGCAGTAATGGGGCAAGCCTGGACTCCAGTCCCACTGAAAGGGCCGAAACCCGTTCACCAGCGATACCGACGCACGAGCGCACGACACAATTCAGATCGATAGGTTTTAAGGTCGATACGGATCCCCGAGAAAAAGCCAGAATGCTTTTGGTCACCCTGGAAATTCGCTCCGCCTGAGCCTTGACCGCAAGAAGATCTCGCCTCACCGCATCCGGAATCGGTGAGCGCGCCGCGTCCGCCTCCATACACTCGATCCGATTCAAAATGATCCCCAGAGGATTATTCACCTCGTGCGCAATCCCGCTGGCGACTTTACCCAGAGTGGCGAGACGTTCCGCTAGTTCCAAGCTTCGCATGTGTCTGGTAACCTCTTGCGTCTTTTCCTCCACCCGTCTGGCCAAGTCCTTGTTGAGCCCTTCAAGTTCGGTCCTCGAGGCCATCAGCCTGTCGGCCATGCGATGCACTGCAGCGGCTAACTCTTCAAACTCGTCACCGGTATGGATATTGAGGGGACGATCATAGGTCCCTTGGCTGATCGCCTCGACACCGTTATGAAGAATTTGTATCGGATGAGCAATACGCGTCGCCACGTACCGGCCGATCGCCCATAGGAGTCCCACCATAACCAATCCGATCATGGCTAAATTCCGTAATTGATCGCGAATTGGCGCATAACTTTCCGCCGGCTGTTGGCGCACAAAGACATGCCATGGATTCTCGGGCAACGTCAGCTTGGAAACAGGCGCGTATCCCACAACCGTATCCGTCGCGCCATGTCCATCATCCTCCGCAATCCCCCAACCAGGCTCTGACGAGACAACCATCGCCATGAGCTGACTCGGAATACGATGAGCTTGTCTCGGAAGGATCGGACAGACAAGGGGATTTCCTGCATCATCGAACAGCATGGCATGGCCAGTTTGCCCGATGTGAATTTTTTTGATCATGGCGAGGAGCGTATCGAATCGATATGATGCTTTGACGGCTCCGATGATCACATGCTGGCGCTCATCGAAAATCGGTACCGCAATATCGATCGTCTCTTCGGAAGACCGGAACGACCCCTCATTTTCAGGAATGAGACTGGTAATGTGCACTTGATCGCCGCTCCCCTCATGGACGGCTTCCCACCATGGTTCATCGCCGAAAAAGTACTGGTCCGGTTGAGAGCTTGCCGCCACCAGCGCCCCATACTGATCCGTGATAAGCAGGCCGACGACCTTATCTCCTCCACGAACCTTGGTTTCGAGAAGAAAGCGAGAAAGTTCAGCGTCAATAAGCAGCGTAGCACCCTCCCCTCCCCTTTCCCAAACCTGCATATGCTCCGAAAGGAGGCGCTGGGCTCTTTCGTACTCGACGGGATACCCCCGGTTGGCCGCTTCAACCGGCTGACGCACACGCAACGGCGCGGAGCCCAATAACCTGACGCTCTGAACTTCGGCTTGAACCAGCATCGTGACTCGATCCGCGACTTGGACCGCAATGGCTTGCAGATTGCCTCCGATCACATCGCGAAGAGACCGCATGCCCGAGACATAGGCCAGCGCGAGCCCGATCAAGAGCGGAATACATCCGACCAACACAATGGCCCACACGATCCGCCCGCGAATAGTACGGATTCTCATCAATGCCTCGCGCGAGAATGCTGTATTTTACGCATCGCACGCAGGAAAACACCAGGGGCTGGACGGAGGATCCAGCACACCTAGCTGCATGCTGGGGCAGTGCCGGTTCGTCACCCGATGCAGGAGAGAATCTGGAAACATTGCCGTCTGATAACCATGACAAGACGCGGAACATGAATGGCATAGCTCATCCGACGTGTTCTGTTCATCCCGCGCGGATAAACTGCCCTTACCCGCCGCCCAGCACCACATGAAACGTCAGGTCGGCATCAACTCGGCGCACTTTAATGGAGACCTCTTGACCCGGCGTGGTACGCTCGATCAGAAAATTCTTTAGCTGAGCAGCATCGATAATTTCTGTGTCCTGAATGGCTAACAAAATATCGTGTCGCTGCAAACCCGCCGCTTTCGCTGGTTCAGTCACATCCTTCACAGCCACGCGCAGCCTCGTGCCATCTTTCACCGAAGTCAGATGGAGACCCAGCTTGGAAAAGGTAAGCGGTTTTCCAGAAAGCGCGGCGTTGACGATACGCTCGGCAAGCACACCTGGGATCGCGAAGGCCATACGGCTGCAATAGGTCTGAGTCTCCTCTTGGTCGGTATGGATCACCGCATGGACGATCCCCACAATCTCCCCTTGCCCATTGAAGAGTCCTCCCCCCGAGTTGCCGCTACAGGCCGATAGGTCAGCTTGAATCAAGCGGGTATCAACGGTCTGCAGGAAGGTGTTGGTGTTTCCGAGCCTGCCGAAAGCCATGGTCGGCCCCCAGCCAAGCGGATAGCCGACTGTGAAAACCTCCATCCCAGGTGCAACGTCTCCGCTAACAAATGATGTTCCTGCTTGCAGTTTCGAACGATGTGGCTCGGCCACTCGATAGACCACCACATCCATAAATGCGCTGTCGCCGACGAGATCGGCTGGAAGCTCGTGAAGGTCATTCGTCAGGATACGGATTCGCTTTTGGATGATGGTACCGGTCGTTGGATCGTGTTTTTCCGCAGCATGCCTGGCAGTGACCACGTAGCCGTCTCGCAGGTGAACCCCCGTGCCTCGAACCGAAACCTTTCCTGGCTTCTCCGGCATTCGTTGATCCTGCGTGTCGGCCAGAATACCCACCGTCACCTGTTTTGCACGTTGAAATACCTCCTGGCTGAGTGGCGTCATGTCCGCTCCGGCAGGAACGGCGACGATCAGTGCAATAGCCCAAGCACACAAAACAGAGAAGCGTACGTGGTAATCCTTCAACGACCGATAGTGAATCATGTGGTACTCCTTCCAAAAAGAATCAACGGTTTCTCCCAGCACATACCTGTCCGACCTGCATTCTTCTGCAGCCACAACCTATCCTACCCAAGCTTTTCGTTGCGCCTCAATACACCGGTGAAATAGAGCCTCCCCATGCGCACAATGCGTCTTCCCGTAGCAGTCAGACACCAGGAAGGCCGCCGCATCGTCCAGGTCCACCCGGATGCAGGCCTATCGGCCACTGTGGTAAGCTGACGGTCGTCGGACAAGGCTGAGCATCTGCCAGCCGTCGATGACAAGTCTATCGTGCCGCGCCGTCCGGCCCCACGATGAGACTCTTGGATGCGATCGTATGCTGGATTGTCGTACATGGCCTGCAACTGTTCTTTCGCTCCTCGTCACCCTGGCAAGCTCCACACTCACAGAAGCTGGGTCAAAACCGTCACCGGAATTGGCTCCCCATTTGACCGCCATCGCAGAACTGGCCCGACCATCCCCGATGGTCTCGGTCCCCGCCGGTACATTTCCATACGGGAGTAAGAGTGTCCCCACTGCGCCCTATGGCAACTGGACCCCCTTCGATGATACGGAGCTTCCCCAACATCACGTCTGGCTGGGCACCTACGAGATCGATCGGGATGAAGTGAGTCTCGGGGAATACCTTCTATTCTTGCAGCAACGACATCAGCATCCATCGGACGAATTACAGAAACTCCTCTGGCATGTCATCACCATCCATTTCATCCCGGACGAAACCCTGGCACGGTGGCCTGCGCTCTATGTGACGTGGACTGAAGCACATGATCTCTGCACAGCAAGACATGCGAGACTCCCGACGGAGGCCGAATGGGAGAAAGCCGCGCGAGGCTCAGAAGGCAACCTTTTCCCTTGGGGTGAAACCACTCCAAGCGCCTCGCTGGCGATGTTCGGACAGCATCATGTGCATGAGATCCCCATTCTCGCTGCCGTCGATTCCCTGGATCAAGGCCGAAGTCCCTATGGCCTGCACCATATGGCCGGAAACGTCGCTGAATGGGTACAAGACTGGTTTGGCCCTGACTACTATGCCTATATGCCGGAACGCGATCCGCCGGGACCTGCTACGGGACGCTACAAGGGCGTTCGTGGTGGATCCTGGAAGAGCGCTCGAATCATGCTCAGAACCGCAACAAGAGGCGGCGCCTCTCCCAATCAACGGTCCGCGACAATCGGGTTTCGGTGCGCACAGTCGTCGTTCAAGCATGCCCCGTAATCGATGCTCCCATAGCAATATGCAGATGATCAATGATCGAATCAGGACAGAACAAGAACAATGGAGTCAGTGCGATGAAACGATTGTGCTGGTATCATGTGTGGCGGGCGCTCTTGGTTGCGTGCAGCATCCTCCTACCAATATCCCCGGCCGAGGCCTTGGAGTTTACTGCAGATCAGATCACGAAAATTAATGGGCGAATACAAAAATCCAACGTCTATTATCGCGACAGCATGTGGCGTATTGAGCACCATACGATGGGACCGGTGAATGTCAGCATCGTGCGCAAAGATAAGCAAGTCGTCTGGCTCCTCCTCTCCAGAATGAAACATTTCAAGACCATTCCTTACAGCGCTGAACAGGATCTCAGAGTGGGTGAAACATTGCCTGGTGAGGTCTCGCGGGAGGAGATCGGTCAGGAAGTTCGGGAAGGACATCCGACCATTTTGTACGAAGTCACGACGAGGCAAGGCGAGCAGGTCGATGTCTACTATCAATGGCTCGCGACAGACATTCACTTTCCCATGAAGTTGGCCAAGAAAGACGGGAGTTGGATCATGGAGTACCAGCACGTCAAAATGCGTTCAGTCCAGGATTCCCTATTCAACCTCCCCCTTAACTTTCAACCGCTGGAAGACTTCAAGAAGCAGGAGGAACCCGAGCCGGCTACGCCCGGCATGTAACAAACTGAACGAGGCTATTGACGCGTCCCTCAGTCTATTCCAATATCGGCGGCACAGCGGAACCCGGTCGATTCATTACGTATCGTCGGGTCGCTGTCGACACGAGTAAAGACCCGGACTGTGGGCGTCTCATTTTGCCAACCCGCTCCACGAATCACTTTCTTCGTACCTCCTTGAGGACCTGTCGGATTTTTTGACGGACTCTTCTCATAGTACCGTGCGTCGTACCAGTCGTTCACCCATTCCCACACATTGCCGACAATGTCATAGACACCATAGGGACTCTTCCCCGCCTCATAACTTCCGACGGGCATGAGGGTCTTCTCACCGATCCACCGCTGGTTGTAGTTCAGATGTTTGGCGGTCGGCTCGACATTCCCCCATGGGAACCGTCGATCGGATGTCCCTTTTGCTGCCTTTTCCCACTCTGCTTCCGTGGGAAGTCGTTTACCAGCCCATTTACAGTAGGCATCCGCGTCAAACCAATCAACATTGATCACAGGACGTTCGGCAAGTGACTCTGTGATGGTGTCACCTTGCCAAAGATTTCTCGTAGGACTTGTTGGATTCTGTGGAACACGATGGCCGGTACTTTTGACAAATTCAAAATAGCGACCGTTCGTTACCTCGAATTGGTCAATCAAAAACGGATTCAAAAAGACCTCGTGACGAGGATACTCGTCTCGCCCTCCATCGCGATCCCCTGGGGGAACCCCCATGGGAAATGGACCGGACGGGATTTCGACCATCGGCGCACGATCCTTTCCCTTCGGCGGTGCGATGACGGCCTGCAATGACTGCGCGTCAGCCAAGAGAAGGAACGTGTTGAACAGAATGCCGAACGTTGCTGTACCAATCCACAATCGAACAGCCATAAGACATGACTCCTTACGCTTCGCGTCAACCATCCACCCATTGAATCATCGCATAACGGACGACGTCATGCGGATGAGGCTGGCCATATTTTGAACAGGTCTTGCTAAAATCACTCTCACGAGAAAGCCGGTCATAAGGACGAACAACATCCGGCGACGCTACTCCCTCATCGACATCAAATGGAGCAGCTCCCCCCCCGCAGTCGCACGAACCGCGTCGTCTTCATCATGGAGTCCCTGCTTCAGAATCGGAAAGGCCCCTACACCCTCCAGTTTTGACATCGACTTAAGCACTGCAATCCTCACACGAGGCATCGTATCTGCGAACAACGCTCTCAACGCTGAATGAGCTGCAGCTCGGTTCTCCTTGGAGGCTCGGGCGAGAGCCCGAGCGAGAGCAGTCCGGACAGCCGGCTCCTTCGTATTCGCGAGAACCGTGACCGGTCCAGACAACTCATCAAACAGTTCACCCTGCTCCAGCAATCCCCCGATCACAAAGGCCCTGACGGACGCATCAGGGTCCTCCGCGATAGCCTTTCTCAACGGAGAAAGCGCATCGACCCCGTGGAGCTGCCCTAGACTCACCGCCGCAGCTACGCGAACAGGAGGGAGCGGATCCCTCAGAAGCCTACTCAAGACAGCGAGTGCCTGTGGCGTAGACACGTATCCAAACCCCATGGCAGCGACACCTCGAATCGATGGTTGTTTATGCTGGCTGGCTTCGAGCAGAATCGGCGACACCTGTGCTCCTTGCAAGTCGACCAATGCGCGAATTGCCGCGCCTCGTTCATCAGGATTTGGAGCTTTCCCTGACTGTTCCAACAACGCACAGCCTTGTTTGTGACCAACACGGCACATGGCCTCTGCCGCCGCTACACGCACCCGAACCTCAGGGTCTTGCAATAGCGGTTCGACAAGCCCGATGACCGAGACATCGCCGGACTTACCGAGTCCTTTGAGAACCGCTTCCTTAACCAAAGCGGCTTGATCCTCTAGAGCCTGTCGGAAACGCGCCGATCGGCGCCCTCCATCCAATTTTGCCAACCCCTCAGCAGCCAGTGCACGCACAAGTCCGGACCCGTCGTTGAGCCCGTCTTGCAGAAAGGGAATCGCATGGGGACTCTGCCATTCTTTAAGAGCCGTATAGGCAACACCACGCATCTGCTCCCGCATATCTTGAGTGAGCACGACCACGAAGGCTAGCGCCACCTCCTGAAGAATTGATTGATCTTCAGTTTTTAATAGGCGAACAAGATCGTCATAGTCCGCTAAGGCCTCCTTCGGCTTCCCCAGCCTCAACAATGTGCGAATCTTAAGCCGACGAACATCAGGCAAACCGACCGTATTCGAGTCAAGCTTGGGCAACTCCTCCAAAACCTTTTGATATTCTTTTTGATCGTAGAGCACCTGCATTTCTTGAATTCCAGACGGTGTTCCTGCCGACGCCGCACCATCAAGAAGGATCAACCAGATCAGGCACATGAAGCCAATCGCATACTGTCGTATCGTCAAGAGATTCATCCTTTACCTTTCGCGCCTCTCTCGATGGAAGCCTGCCGTTTCTGGTAGCCCGGTGGCTCGTCGAAGTATCGAGCAGGTTGAGGTGACTTCCGGATTCGTTCGTACTGAAATGACCAATCATGGTCTTGATTGACTAATTTGAGTACGACTCCCATCTCCTCATCTACCCATTCATAGAATCGTTCCTCAATCCCATGCAGTTCAGTCCGAATGTCGAACAACTGGGCTGGGCGATCTGCCACGACAGCCGGACCGATGAGTGTTCTCTGCGTTTCACCAACCAATTGTGCGCCGATTGGGATGGTCTCCCTCGTCAACGGCATGACCAACAACTCTCGCTGCTGCGGAAGCAGGTACCACACCTCCGACAGATCCACCCGAATTATTTCAATAGCCGCAAATCCGAGTTCCGTTCGAATGGCATACTTATACTCCAACCTCAGCCGATCCCCTTTCCCAAATACCTGCACGTGGTGTTGCTTCCCGTTGACCCGTTTCACAAGATAGCCGGAGAATTCCGGCTCACGGGAAAGACTGTCGCCACCTACTGCGAACGAGTGCGGGAAGTAAATCGAGGTCACCACGACGAGAACAAGGAGTACCGGCTTGCAAGTTCTCCTCGCTGTCGACATCCACATCGAATGTTACTGCTGAGTTTCAACCACCGGTTGGATATCGATGGAATGCCCTAAAGACTCAAGGCCGAATCGAGGATTATCCATGACTTGATAGGCAGTCCGATTCCCCTTCGGAGCCGGTAATGACAGCCTTTCGATCAATTTCCCATCTGGCTTCACCACAACAAACTTTGTCGTTCCAGGGCCTGTCTGCGGATGCCACACCACCATCTGGTAGGTACCCGGTGGAATACCATCGATCACGAACTTCCCTGCGGCATCGGTCAATGCATAGTAGGGATTATTCACCGCCATCGCCCAGCTCTCCATATAGGCATGGAAGCCACACTGCATATAAAACGTCCGCCGACCTTTGTTGAGATACACTGGCCCAACCAGTGACTTGCCCGGTGCATGATTATGCATCGCATAGAGATCGCCACGCCGATGTTGGTGATTCATGATCAGTGGGGTGTTGAATAAGACGCGGTTACCCGCTTCAGTCGACGTTTCATACCCCTGGATGTCATGCATGACGGGATCCATATTGATCACTTCCACCGCATGCCCATTTCGAACGACCGTCATAAATGGCTCGAACTTACAATCTCTGGCTTCAATCAAGGGAACGGATAGGTCAAAGGGCTTACCGGACTCGACGCCTTCCAGCAAAACAATGGCGTCCTTCAGGCCTCGGTGAGAGTCGACCACAAAATCATACAACAATCGCCACCCACGGCCATTTGAAATCCTCCCACAATAGACAGGATCAGGAAACGTAATGAGATTGAAACCTTTTGGTTCCGGAAGATCGCCACTTAAGGTCACGATCCCTTCAATCGTCCCCCCGTGCTGTACATCAACAACCTCATAAGCCGCCACACCTATCGGCAACACCACCGCAACAGCGAGAAGCATGATCGCGACGCAACACCGGTGCAACAATCCGTTCACGGATGTCCCCCCACTTTCAGCACTCATGTTTGCACCGCCTTCAGCATCGTTTCATCACACGAAAAGAGCTTACACGGGGAGAACCGAAACCCAAGGCCACTTCCAGACATACACTCGCATGAGGTGGCGGCTCACACAACGCAATCCCCTTAGACCAGGCCAATCCTATTGACTAGGGGCTTTACGATTAGCCGTACCCTGCAAATCCATTTCCAGTAAAACAGGGCTCTCTGCTTGCCTGGAATCAACACGACGGGGCATCTGGTCGACCATGAGTTTCGTTAATGGAACTGCCGCAATGGTCGTGGCTTTGCCAAAAGAATTCGAGTACAGAAACAGTCGTACGCTTTTCGGCCGTTCGCTCGGCTTGATTTGTGGGACAACCTCGTTTCCCACAAAACCAACTAGCAGCCCGCTCCCATCGCCGAGCTTATGAATTTCGTAGGATCCAGATGAGGAAGACATCCGCTCCAACATCAGGTCAGGACTCTGTGTCACTAATGCCAACCCGAGTTGTTTGGGTGCGATAAAACCATAGCTTCCGGTGGGCGCCAACGAAAACCGAACGGCACCACTCTCCAATTCCGCCACACCGTTTTTTGTTCTCATCCGGCTTCTCAGTTCCGATTCAGTCCCGGCCGCCTCGATGACCACCGCCGCAGGCGCAGCCTTCTCCATGGGCAACACTTCCGTCTTGCCTCCCGGGGCTGCGTCACTTAGCGACGAAAAACTCGACGGAACGATGACAGCAAGCAGGAACGCGACAAACCGCAGTTCTGGTAAGCCTGCACGGGTCATGTAGGAAGCGAGCCCGGGGACAAACATATACGCTCCTCGTCTAATCGGCACAGTGAATCGGCGTGTGAGAATGTCACACAGCGCCATGGCTCAGTGCTCTGCTTCAACAAGCGGCAATGCAGGTCGTACATGAGAAGTCTTTATCGATAATTGATTCTCAGATACCGACCTGGCGCAACGGAATCCCAACCAATTAATTTTGGTGTTGGGATCAGTCCCATTCCTCATCGCCACTCTCATCGTGGTGGTACTATCCATCCACCCGCCACCACGAAACGCCTTTTGGGTTCCTGTCTCAGGCCCCTTTGGATTGCGGTCTGGCGCCGTCTTGTAGTAGTCCTGGTCATACCAGTCGGATACCCACTCAGCTACATTACCCATGGTTTGATGAAGGCCGTAGGGGCTCACAGAGTTTTCGTACTTGTCCACTGCGATGATCGGTGGGTACATCAGCGAGCGTTCTGGCCGATCCCGCACGGGTCCCGAAAGCCCAGTCCTTCCGAAGTTCGCTCGGCTCAATCCTGCGGATTGACTCCCCCAGGGATTCATTCGCCCATCTTCGCCCCGCGCCGCCTTTTCCCATTCCGCTTCAGTCGGTAGCCGCTGGCCAGCCCACTTGCAATACGCGTCGGCGTCGTGCCAGGTGACATGCATGATCGGATGGTGAGCCATCGCTTCCTGGAAATTTCCACCGTCGTAGCGCCAATCCAGCTGGGGATTGCGCCCGGTCGCGAGAATGAATTTCAGATACTGAAGATTTGTGACTTCGTACTTATCGATTTCAAACGCATCGAGATACACGCGTCGTTGCGGAATCTCGCCTCGATAGGCCAGGCGATCCGTCTTCTTGTCGCTGCCCATCAGGAACTCTCCCGCAGGCACCAAGAGCATCTCCCCTTTCGTCTTCCAGTTAGCCACGCGTTCCTCAGCCAGCTTCTTACCGGACGCCGTCCATTCTACCGTGATGTCTTGTGTATCCAACCCCCATGCGGCCTGGGACATGACCGCTAGAGCACCCATCATGAGTATGGTCCGACCTACCCGACCCCGTGTACTGCTCGCCGTGTCACTCATCATCTTCCCTCCCCACTCCCAATAGTAGAACATCCTCCCCACATCGGCCGTCATTCGGAAAGCCGCATCACTTTTTGTGCAGCATGATCTTGATCGACAGTCGACGCTCCTCCTATACCATCATCTCCAGACTTCGCACAGCGAAACCCCGTCAGATAACTCTCCCGACCTGGCAAACCACCGTTGCGGCCGGCGGACCGAGCGACCTCCGGATCTTCGTTCCAAGACCCTCCACGAAAGACCTTCAGTTCTCCGGTCGGGGGCCCCTGTGGATTTTTGTCGTGCCCATGCCGGTAGTACTCAGGATCAAACCAATCCGACACCCATTCACTGACATTCCCGGCCATTTGATAGACGCCGTATGGGCTGGCGCCTTTGTCATAGCGATTGATATTGGCAAGCGGCGGATATTTGAAGCCTCGCTTCGACCCAGGGTGGGCGATATTACTCTTGATCCAACCTGCAGGCTCATTCCCCCACGGGAAAATCCGACCATCCACCCCACGTGCCGCTTTCTCCCATTCAGCTTCAGTGGGAAGCCGTTTGCCGGCCCATCGACAAAATGCGTCGGCGTCGTACCAGCTTACGTTAATCACGGGATGGAGCGCGGCTTTTTCCGGAAAGGGATTCTCTCGCCAGAACTTCGGCCAATCCGCTCCTGTGCCGAGCACGAATCTGAGATACTCAACATTTGACACCTCGAACCGATCAATCTTGAAGGTGTCGAGATAGACCTGATGCTGTGGCTGTTCCTGTGGGCCAGCGGCACGGTCTTTTCGAGGATCACTCCCCATCACAAACACGCCATCCGGAATCACCACCATGCCCCCAGGCACCTCCATTGTTGCCAATCGCTCAGCTTCATCGAGCGTGGTCCACAAGGGAGGCTGTTTTGAGCTCTCGTGGTCGGCCCATGCCGACGGAGCGTCAAGCCACACCAGACTACACACTATCAATACGGCTATGAGTCGCATGAGGCCGACGCGTCGTGACCATAGCCTCTCACTCTGCATTGATCCGTCCCTCGCTCACCGCTTTTGCTTTTGAATCATGGGATCAATCTCTTTCTGAGCTTCTTCCGTCACATTGTAGCGGACATAATCGTGCTCTAAGACCTCGTTGGCATAGAGCCGCCCAGTCGGAGCCTGGACCATCAACGTCGTTTCCATCGTCTCTTTCGGACGCACTGCAATGGTTTCCTCAACGGGTGTCCTCACATAGGGATGCCAGACAACCAACTTATACGTACCTGGGGGAATGTTGGTGATGGCAAATCGTCCCTCGCTGTCCGTCTTGGCAAAGTACGGATTGTTGACCGCCACTCCCCAACTCTCCATATAGGCATGAAAGCCACACTGCATCACGAAAATCCGACGCCCCTTGCTGAGATTCACCAATTGCTTCGTGGGAGCCCCAGCCATGTGTCTGTGGTACATCGCCGCATCGCTACGATCTTTAAAATCTCGAGGGTGCTGCGGATTCATCGGTAGCGGAACATTGAACAACACTCGTGCACCCAGATTCGACGTTTCATATGCTTGGATATCGTGCATGACAGGATCCATGTTGACGACGGTCACTGATTGGTCGTCTCGCACCGCCATAGTGAATGGGAGAAACAAGCAGTCCTTTGCTTCCACTTGAGGCGTACTCGTCTCGTCAAACGGCTTGCCTTTCTCCACCCCTTCGAGATACACCACGACTTCTCGAAATTCTCCACCGGGTCCCACATTGAACGGCTGCAAAATCCGCCACCCCTGTCCGTCAGAGATGCGGCCGCAGTAGAAGGGATCGGGCAACGTCGTAAGGTTATACCCCTTCGGCTTCGGAACCTGCCCCCCGAGATACACGGTCCCCATCACGCTTCCACCGTCTGAAACCGTATATTCTTGATACGCCGCAGCCTGACTGCCCACCGCAAGTATGATTGATCCGATGATGAATCGCCACCACGTCACCATGTTCATGTTCACTCCTTGTGCATCCTGATTTTGCCATCGCAACCAACCAACACGATAGGACTGGAGTCACTAAAAACGCAAGTGGGGGAGCCGCATACAACAGGCGACTCCCCCACAGATGCGATGCTATCTCCGTTCCGCTATTTCATCGCGGTCGGAGTAGCCTTAGGTTGCGGTGCCACGTCAGCTCGCTTGGCTGCCGCTCCGCCAGCCCCGAGTGGTTGAATCCGTGTATCACCAGCCGGCAATACCCGGAGATACCCCCACTGTCCGGACTGCGTGTAAGGCAACCGCTGATTCGACCACACGAAGTCACCCACCTGACGGTACGGACCACCCGCACCGCCCCGGAGGAAAACATCGAGGGTTTCAGAGCCGGCATACTCCACCACACTGATCATATCGGCACCCGGCATGTACGGTTCGATCGGCCACTCATGGCCTTCGACTCCGAACATCCCGTTTTGCTCACTATTGGCGCCGATCACGTGAATTCTGACCGCATCGCCTGCGTGCGCTTCGATCGTCGGCGTCACAGGATCTTCCGGCTTGTCAACGACACAAGGCTGGAAGATCTTCCCCAGTGAACACCCTTGATCCTCACGGAACTTGTACGGTTCGGCGCGGTAGTTCACCGACGTCAACCCCGCGACATTCTGCACATAGGGCATGAATGCCGTTCCGATGATGTTGTCCTCATCTTGGAAGAAGAGGGCTACGTCTCGGTAGTTCCGTTTCCCGACATTCTCCGGGAGCGTCGTATCCACAATCACGTCCGCCCGCCAGGAATTCTTCTGTGACACGTCGGCACCGCTTAGAGGATCACGATATAGAGACCCACGCGGACCGATGATGATCGCGCCGTACAACCCGTTTCTCGGGTTGACCACGATGTTGCCACCGTCCCACACCAAGGAGGTCGTCTCCTTGTTGGATGGATGGGCATAGTAGGTGTATTGACGCTTTTCACCTGGGCCAATGGTCTGGTCGCCGCCATTATTCCCGACGTTGAGACCTTGACTATCTTTCGGATCAAAGGCCAACCCAGGCGCAAAGAATGACGCCCGGCTCGCCTTCATCTTGTTGGTCAAATTCACCTTGATACAGTCACCTAAATTGGCCCGGAGCGTCAACGGATGCGGCGTCGTACCGCTGGACACCGTTGTCGCCTCCCCTTCCAGCGCAAAGATCTTGCCCTCAGGCATGGTCATTTCGATCTTCCGCTCGAAGTCCACTTCAATCGCATCCGGTGCCTTCGGATTGAGCTTCATCGGGCGATCCAACGCCACCACGCTGAAGTTCTTCACCGGGGCATCAGCCGGACACACCGAACTCGGTGTAGCAGGGATACCTAGAGGATTGGTTCCCTTCGGCAGAGGCATCAAGTCGGGGACTTCTTTGTCCAGTACCCGCAAGATCCCCCATCCACCTTCAGCGAAATGTGAGCTCCGCCCGTTGAAGTGAATGTAGTCACCAGGCATGCCCTGGAATCCGCCAGCCTTTGTGACCAAATCGTACCGCTCGGCGATCCCAACGTGAATCGAGTTCTTGCGATTGGCATCCGCCGCATACCGTTCGGTGAGGAAGGTATGACCGGAGATCGTCCAAACGTGGGACTCATTCATGAGCTGGTGCAACAGTCGGACTACCAACGTGTCACCTGTATACGCACGAATCAACGGCGTGCCAGGATCTCCATGGATCGCGCTGCTGAACAGCTTTGATGTATCCGGATTATTCGATAGGCGTTGTGCAAACGGAGCCGCGCGGAAATTGAAGCCGCTGCCGGTCGTATGCGTTCCGCCGTTGATGTACTTGTTCGGCGCATTCAGGATCTTTTCCGGCATCTGGAACGACACGGTCTTCCCAGCTTCCAGAGCAACCTCGACTGGTTGTCCTGGTGGATTACCGGCCTCGATCACGTTCACGGTGTGCGGCACCGTATCATGGATCGACACCATCAGCTCACGGAAACTTCCACTCACGCCGGCTCCGATCGGTTCGTTGCTGTGGATGTCTGCGATCGGACCACTGTAGACCAACTTGCCGTTCTTCGGATCATGATACGTGGATCCGAAGGGCTCCACGATCGTCACGCCGAACCCGCCATGGGGCCAGGTCGTCGCACCGAATGCGTGGTCATGCCAGAATACCGTGCCCATATCCACGTCTACCCACCACCGATAGCGGACAAACTCCGGCGATACCAGATCGCCCGCTGGGTGGTTGTGCTTCAGCGGCTTATGGAAGGTAACCTGATTGCCCTTGATCTCCTTGATCCGAACGACTTCCTGACAGCTCTTGTCCCGTGGCAACGAAGCCGTCTGATCGTTCCCCTTCTCCAAACAATCCATGCCGACCATGACTTCGGTATTGACATGGAAAGGCGTGGCGCCCGGAGCCATCTTGATCGTGAACGACTTTGCTCCCGCCTTCACGGCGCCCTCGAGCTTCGCCACCATCGGAGCCGGCAGCCCATGCTTGGTCTTCTTCCCCCACATGGTGAACGGTCGGACCGACATCTCATACTCAAACCCTGAGATCACACCATCCGAGTTCCCCGTGTCGAACTGGAAGAAATGGGGATGGATGTTGATCTTAGACGACTGGAAATTCGTGTAGTCGTCGTCATCCCACTCGCTCGTCAACAGCACATCCACACAGTCATAGACGTTGGCCCGAATGACTGCGGGAAGCTTCAGATCGTCATTCGCCCTGGTCAAACGCTCCTCTTCATGCAGCACGTAGATCAAGCCGTCCTTGTCGACCATGGCCGGCTCTTTCCCCTGCTTCTTAGCCAAAGTAATCGGCATGCGCACGAAGTGGATGTTGTAGTGCTTGCGATTCGCATTCTCCGGACAGAGGCTCCATCGGCCCTGCTCGCCCGGCTTGGCTGGCTCGGAGGTCCGCTCACCGTTTTCATCTTGGTGAATCGGTTCGAGCCAGGGCGCACCACTGTGGTTCGCTGAGAACGGCACACGCTTGCCGAAATGTGGCTTGAACAACGGCCACGCCATCTTGGCAGTGGTTGGGTCAAACAGAATGGCAGGCCTCGTGCTGTCATCCCACTTGGCCGCCCATGTATACTTAGGATTCTGCGCAGTACTTTCACGTTCGCCACGTGCAACATTCCCATCCCACTTCCAATCCCACACCGTTGAGTCATAGGCAAGGATCTGCCCCTTCTCATCATCGGTATGGCCAGGCTTTCCTTGTGCCGGGACAAACATCTCAACCCAATCCTTGATGTTCACCACGACCGGGTTGGACTTCCAATTGGTCTTCTGACCCTTATCGACAATCTTAAACGTCTTTCCGAACCAATCGACCGTGGTCCCGATCAGCTTATCGGATGAGACACCAAGCTTCATCCGCCCGATGCGGTCCGGCAACTCACGGAGATCCGGCATGCTGTCGGTATGGGCCGCCCCAACTTGAAGCGTATTGTAGAAACGGCCATACCCCCACATGCCAGCCACATAATGATGCGCGACATGGCAGTGATAGAGAAACTCACCTGCCAAATGTTGACAGCCGCCGCCGCCACATTCCGGCTCAAGGTCCAACGCTTCTGATGGACCGATCACTTCCACGTCTACACGATCGGACTTCGTCCTGACGATCGGATACTTCACGGGCCCATCCGCACCCATGGCCCAAAGATTGTTGGGCTCGGTGCCTGGGCTCCGCTGCCATCGAATCGTCCCGCTGTGAGGATGGTGTGAATGGAACACTTCGGAACCACCATGAACCACCCGCCACTTGACCGGATCGCCTAAGTATCCGCGGGCGATCGTGGTCGGTGTATCACCAAACGTATAGGAGCTGTAGGCCATTGATTCATCTTCGAACCCGAAGTACTCGTGCTGAAGATGCATCTGATCGATCCCGAACGGCTCGCTGCGATAGTTGATCGCACGACCGCCTGGACGATAGGCGTCTGTCAGCGGGTCACGCTGCGGGAGAAAATCACCCTTCTTGTTCAGCGGACGAAACGCTTCGTCCCCGATCTCATGATAGAAGAGCACAAACTCGCGGAAATCCGGACCTGACCCGTTGTCAATATTGACCTGCCAACCACTCTTCACCTCAGGTGCAGGCCCTCCACTTCCCAACGCGTCGACGTACTTGGAGCCCTTCGGCTCCACAACGAAGGCCCCGAAGAGCCCCAACACTGTCAGTTCGCGGTCATGGCTGAAGGAATGGAACTGGCGCACCCCCTCCTGCATCTGGGGATGAAGGTACCATTCAAATTCCTGAGCCTTGCCTGGCGCCACAATTGATTCAGGGTTCGTGGTGGTCGCCGGCTTGCCGGTCGAGCTCACGATCATGCTGGACGCCTGAATGAACAGACTCCCATCCTCCCCTTCCAACTGATTGCGCAGGGTCATCTTCACGCAATCTCCAGGGTTTGCGCGCATGACCAGCGGCTGAATCACATCCCCCTGCAATCCGGTCGTGACGGCACCCGGATCATATCCGTCCTTTTCCCGAGCCTCTTTGTTCTTCGCTTCTTCTGCACGGGCCCTCGGAAGGTCTTCCGTCAACACGTACATATACCCAGGATAAAAATCGAGCCAACGGTTCAATGTGATTTCAATGTTGACCATCGACACATCGAACTGTTTCACCGGCACACCGGCAGGACACTTTCCTCCCGAGCTCAAAACCGGCTCACCCTTACCAGAATCAGTCATGAGGAGGAAGCTGCTCCCATCCTGCCCCATGTACTGGTGCATCATCGACATACCGTTGAATGCGCCAGACGTCTGTTGCACCTGCGCATCATGTTGAGCCTGCTGGCCAAGCTTCTCCATCAGGCGATGATGCTGCATCTCCATCTTTTGCGCATTGTCGGCGCGCCCCTCGATGGCATTCTCAACCACCGTCTGCCCCTTTAGCTGCTGGGCCCAGCCCGGCATCGCCACCGGCGTCGCATGTCCACCATGCTGACGATCACTCGATTCCGCCGCGAACAACATAGGTGCGAAAAGCAGACTGCCAGTCAACAACACGGATTGCATCATCCGTGCGATACTGGATCTCCTCCGCCTCCTAAAAATACTAGAAGGAAAATCCTGCATAAGTGGCCTCCCCTCGCTTAAATCTGCCTCAAACTTGGACAGATAGTTATACAAATCACAGGAACCGACACGACAACACTGCTACAGATCAAAAATCACACAGCACCATAATGTGGTACTTATCAAAGTAAGTGGCACATATTGGTTTGCTGAAATAAAAATGTCAAGAGTTTACCAGTGAAAACTGAAATTTTTCCCCTAGCTCAGAGATCAAGAAAAAACAGCGATGAACAGAGGAGTAGCGATAGGCGATGCAGAACCGGCCTCCTACATTCACTCCGGCCTTCTTACTGAGCGGGTTATCCATGAAGAGCTGGTGAAGGGTTCCTTCTTGCGAAGGAATGGGTCATTCGGAGGCCGGTCCAAAATCACCCATACCCTCACCAGCAGTTAAATTCATACGCAAACGCTGTGCCGCTTCAAAGTGATTCAAGCTATTATCGAAACTTCTTCTGCTCTAACAAGATGTTAGAAAATACTTTCTAGTACCGAGCATTCACTTCACTGCATGACTCTCTCCATCAGGATTCGCAAACCCATGATGTCACATTACATCTACTGTTGAAAATCAAATAGTTACGCAGTCCAACTGATTAGACAGCATTATGCTTCAAATTGGGGCATGATGGGACCACTGAGATATGACGCTTCAGCGACCTAAGCCTGCATCTGCTCTTCAATGAGAAGTAGCTTGCGCGCGCAAGCGATGAGCACTCCGCCCACACAGGAACCAGCGATGTAACGTTCGTATCAGCGGACTCGCGAAACTCTACCTGGTGAAAAGTTTGCGACTCATGTCGGGGATGGGGGCACGTCTCCAAGGGGGCTGCCAGCGAACTTTATATGAAGAACGTCATCATCAAGGTACGGATCAGTTAGACTCTACCGGTAGCACGGAACTGGACACTCATCGTGGGGACACCTGCTCCATGTGAATCACCCACGAAGAAAAACCGCCGGCCCCTGTTTACTTTCATGAGTCCTTGCACGAGCGAGTCTTCACCGACAAATAGCCTGAGAATGCGATGTTCTCTGACCATTGACTCCTGGCCGACATTCTCGTACAGGAAGCCATGAGACAGACACACACCCTGGCCCGCTTCCTCGCGATTGGGACACTCATTGTCCTCATGCTGAATCCCACAACCGGAAGGGCACAAGGACCATCGCCATATGATCATATCGCCTCGATTGCCGACAGCTCCCCGATGATAACTGTCCCTGAAGGGCACTTTTTTATGGGAACGGCCAAGGCCGGCCAAGACTTGTTCAGCCTTGATTTGCCATACGATGACACCGAACAACCGCAGCGCCGGGTCTGGCTTGACCGGTTTGAGATTGATCGCGATGAAGTCAATCTTGGTACGTTCCTACAATGGCTCCACCGGCAGCACCGTCCCGTTTCACACGACTTGCGCAAATTGATCGACCACATGATCACTGTTCATGCCGTACCGCCTGACACACTGGCCCACTGGCCCGCACTTTATGTTACGTGGGCCGAGGCATCCGACTTTTGCCGTAGCCATGGCAAACGCCTTCCAAGCGAGGCCGAATGGGAAAAGGCCGCCCGGGGGGAGAAGGGCAACCTCTTTCCTTGGGGGCAAAAAGCACCCGCCCCCGGCTTGGCCATGTTCGGACAGTACCATGTGCATGAGATTCCCATCGTCGCCTCAGTTGAGAGTGGTCAAGACGGACAAAGTCCCTATGGCCTCCATCACATGGCAGGCAATGCCGCCGAGTGGGTCAACGATTGGTTTGGGATCGATTACTATGCAACCATGCCTGACCGTAACCCGCATGGAATGAAACAGGGCCGCTATAAAGTCGTGCGAGGAGGGTCGTGGAAGAGCGCTCCCCCCTTACTGCGAACCGCGACACGAAGCGGTGCTTCACCGGAACAACGAGCCGCCACGATCGGATTTCGATGTGCACGGTCTATCCGGCAGTAAAGGAGAACGCTGTGTTATGAAGAAACTCATGGTCCAAACATCTCTCGTGTTGACCCTCCTAACTGTGGGGCTTGTCTCACACGTTCAGCCCTCTCTCATCGCTGCAACGGACACCGCCGATGGAACTGGCTGGAGACTCTACACCAACGCCCGATTCGGTTTCTCCATTCGCTATCCGGATGACTGGCGCCTCGGCAATCCTATGCCGGACGGAGTCGGGGTGATGCTGCACCCTCCCATTGAGCAGAGCCTCGTGGCAGTATCCGGCCATATGAATGTGGTCAGCGGGAGCAGCCCGGAAGGCAGGCAGACGCTCAAAGAGTTCGCCTCAGCACACCATCGCATTATCACGGACCTCTATAGCAAGAAACAGATCACCCTCCGATGGCAACCGGATCAGGAACGATTGTTCGCAGGCTTCCCAGGGAAAGAGCTGATCTTCACCTATACCGACGACAAACAGGGTGAGATCATTGAACACCACATCTTTTCGTTGGGCCGGAATGAAGGCCGGGGGATACGCGTCAAGGTTCCGCGTTCAGCGGAGGATCGAGTCATGCCAACGATCAGGAAAATGCTGGAGACATACCAGCCTGGGCGAGATCAAAATGCGGTGAGTCCCCTGGTGCCGAAATAACCACTCGAGTAAGCCAGTTCACTAAGGCAGGCGTTCAAAAACGTCGCCAGCAAGGCCGCAGCCGAGGAAGGCACCGGAGGCGTAGCTTCTGAGCTACGTTGAGGATGTGTTCGAGGCGAGAACGCAGCTCGCGGCGCTTTTTCAACGCCTGCTATGCGCCGCCGTCCTTCATGGCCATGAGATGTTTCATCGCCTCCTTGACGGCAGCCCTGGCCTTCACGGCCGGATTCAGGCTGGCCCCTGGATCGACCTTATCTCCCATCTCAACCACTCGTGCACAATGCTTAATCGCATCCTGCAAGTGCGGCACGGCTTCTTTGCCATGTTCATCTTTGGCTGGCAAGGTTTTGAGAATCGCCTGAGCTTGTTTCGCCACTTCGGCACAGTGATGCACAATCGCACGCCCATCGCCCATGCCGCCGTGCATGACCATCTCTTCCGCATCTCTGACCATGGCCTTGCCTTGATCTTGGATGTCCTTTGATGATCCAGCGGAGGCAGCGCCAGCTCCCACCAAGATCCAGCCGAGGAGGATTCCGAGCCCAATCTGTGTCAACCGTGCAGAGTTATGTAACATCACTTTACCGGCTGACTTGCTTCAAAGAGGAAATCGACCATCAGAGCCTCTTGCGGCTTTACCGTGATCTCCCGCTCCTGGGTTCCAAGAGTCGGGTGCCAGGCCTTGATACGATAGGTCCCGACCGGAAGATCCCCAATCGTGAACGTCCCATTGGGACCAGTCACAGCATAATAGGGATTGTCGATGGCGTATCCCCAATTTTGCATGTAGGGGTGCATGCCGCACTGCATGGTAAACACTTTCCTCCCCTTGACCAGCTGAACCATATCAGTCGTCCCGCTCACATGCAGCGCCGGTCGATGAAGGACGATATCCACCCCGGATTGATTGTAAGCATACCCTTGAATGTCATGTGACACCGGATCTCGATTAAATACCGTGACACGGCGTTTGTCGCTGACGACGGTGACGAATGGCATGAACTGACACAGACTCGCCTCCACCTCGGCATCGGTGACGGTAAAAGGCTTGCCTTTCTCGACACCCTCGATGATCACCACCACATCCCTGAGACCGCCATCCTGTCCGACATTCACTTCCTTCAGCAGGCGATGCCCCTTTCCATCTGAAAGAGTCGCACAATATTCGCGGTCATAATAGCGACGAAGTTCGAACGTCTTTGGCTCCGGCACGGTTCCCGTGAAGGTGATCTTGCCTTGCACCGTCGCCCCATTGATCACGGTCCCTGACTCATACGCCATGGCATCCATTGGGAAACCCGCCGCGCTGGTCATCTGCGCACAGATTGCGAGGCACATTCCCGTTCTAATGATTCGTTTCATTCCAATCCCTCCTACATCACTGATGATTCGATGTCGGTTGCATGGTTGAGGGTGGATTGGCTGGATCCAATCTCTGCGGCAGCTCGAACAAGAATCGGGACTGCTCGGTAAAGACCAACCGGCGAAACTCTTCCGACCATTCCCCCTGTTTACTCACGGTCTTCATTGAAAACCGCTGAACCTTGGTCACCCATCGATAGTATTGCCGAGTTTCCCCATTTTCTGCAACTGTGACTTCGAACAGCTCCGTCGGATAGCCGTTGAGCATTTCGTCCCCAAGAAACTCGCGGGAGACTTCGCCGGGCATTTTCTCGCTCACCTCTAGCCGATAGTCATTCGCGATCGGCTCTTCCAGATACAATCGCCGCTTGGAGAAGATCAACCAGGCCGTGCCACGATCCACACGGACGATGATCACGCTAGCCCCCCGCTGAGGGATGGGAAACTCGAATCGCCAGCGATCCTCCTTGGCGTTGACATGCGCCATCACCACGGACTTCCCTCTCTTCACAATGCGATCACCGGAAAAATCGAGCGCTGTGGCCGACTCCGGCAGACTGCCCAGGGACATCGCCAGGAGCCAGACCATGAATAAGCCCATCGGGGCCGGCAGGGCACGTGCGTGCATCAGTCTTTGTACCGCATGGTTACATTGGTTTCAAGAGATCGTACCGTGGGCAAACGAACGGGGGAACCCGGCTCTCGCGAGCCAGATTCCCTCGCTTGTTACGTCTCCACCTCGGTCTTCTACTTGGCCTTCGCCTTCATAGACACTGGGAGGGATTTTGCTGAGGATTTGCCCTCGGCATGTTGGGTAGCCGGGGCTTTCCCGCTCAGCGGAAGGATTGCACGGTTGTCACGATCCAAAACCTTCAGCATCCCCCAGTGCCCGGCATCAAGATAGCCCGGACGCTGGTTGAGCCAGAGATAGTCACCGGGAATCGCGTTTGGTCCGCCGGCTCCGCCGTTCAACCAGGCATTGATGACTTCGGACCCACCGAATTCCATGGTGCTCACGAGATCCGCTCCCTTGATGTACGGTTCATGCTTCCATTCATGACCCGACACGCTGAAGAGTTGCACCTGTTCGCTGAAGGCACCCAGGACGTGAATGACAACCGGATCTCCGACGTGCGCGGCAATCGTCGGCGTCACCGGCTGGTCACCTGCCTTCACACAGGTGAACACCTCGCTATAGGCACAACCTTGTTCGGTGCGATAATCAGTCGGCTCCGACCGATAGTTCACCGCCGTCACACCGGCCACCTTTTGGATATACGGCATGAAGCTCGTGCCGGTGATATTGTCCTCATCCTGGAACAGGAGTGCAAACGATCGGTAGTTCTGCCGAGTTTCGTTTCCTGATACAGTCCGATCGACAATCACATCCGCCCTCCACGAACTCTTCTGGGCCAGATCCTCGCCGGTCACCGGATCGCGATACTGCGATCCCTTCGGACCGATGATGACGGCACCGAAGAGCCCGTTCCGCGGGTTTTCAATCACGTTCCCCCAGTCCTGAATCAGAGCCGAGTTCTCTCCGAACTCCGGATGGGCATAGAACGTATAGGTCTTACTCTGACCCGGCGCGACTGTCTGATCGCCGGGATTATTGCCTGCATTGATGCCCATGGACTCCTTCGGATCATACGCGAGATTATCCACGTGGAACCCGGCTCGGTCCTTGGCCATCTCATTCTTCAGATTGACCTTGATGCAGTCACCGACGTTCACATGGAGCGTCAATGGGCTTGGCTCAAGGTTGCCCGACGCGACTTTCGTCTTTTCGCCTTCGAGCACATACATCTTCCCGTTTTCATTCCCCAGCACCATTTTACGCTCCAGGTCGACTTCCATCGTCCCTGGCGTTCCCTTGTTGTAGCGGATCGCCTTGTCGATGGCCGAGACGTTGAAGCTCTTCACCGGTGCATCAGCGGGACACACCGACTTGGCCGACTGCGGAATCTCGCTGCGCCCTGGCAGCGGTTTGAGTGTCGCATCCGCCTTGTCCAGCACTCGGACAATTCCCCAGCTTCCTTCGACGAAGTGTGACGCCCGACCACTATAGTACAGGTAGTCACCCGCCATCTGTTGTGGTCCGCCCGCAGCCGGAATGGCCGCATCGTACCGCTCTCCGATGACCACGTGCAGCGAGCTCCGTGGGATGGAGTTCTTGCTGTACCGTTCCATCGGGAACCAGTGCCCACTGATGTGCCAGGAATGCACTTCGTTGGCCGATGTTTCAAGCAGTCTGACCACCACCGGATCACCCAGATAGGCCCGCAACATCAGCGTATCCGGATCTCCATGAATCCGACTGCTGAACAACTGCGATGGATCTGGGTTATTGGCTAAGCGGACAGACAAGGGTTCTACCCGCATGTTGTACCCGCCACCGGTCGTGGCTTCGCCGCCGTTCAAGAATTTCATCGGCGACAGATTGAGTTTGGCCGGATAGACCGCCGACGGCGTCCCATCCACGGATATCGCCCCGACCCTCGCCTGTGGATTGTCGGCTGTGATCAATTCCGCCGCCCGAGGGTTGGAATCCATGACATGCGTCACGATCTCACGGAACGACCCCCTGACATGGGCGGACACGGGTTCGGTCGTGTGAATGTCCGCGACCGGGCCACTCCTGATTTCCTTCCCAGTGACCGGATCATGATACGTCGATCGCGGTGGCTCGGTGATGAATGAGGCATACTGCCCATGTCCCCACGAATCGAGCCCATACACATGGTCATGCCAGAACGTGGTGCCGAAGTCGGCATCCACATACCAGCGCTCACGGATCCACTCGACCGAGGCAATTTCACCCTTCTTATGGGCATGCAGCAACGGCCGCTCGAAGGTAATCGTATTGCCGTCGATCTTGCTGATACGAGCTGACTCGAATCCATTCACTTCATCCATGCCCACGCCCAGCTCCGTCTTGACATGGAACTTTGACGCATCCTTCACCTTGATGCTAGTCGCTCCCTTCGCGGCATCCGCCTCGATCGTGGTGTTCATCGGGACCGGCATGCCCTTGCCTGGGTGCTCGTCCTTCAAGATCGTGAACGGACGAAGTGACATCTCATAGGAGAAGCCGATGATCGGTCCATCGGAGGCTTGCGTGTCGAACTGGAACATGTGCGGATGCAGGTTCGTCTTGCTGGAGAACCCTTGCCGCGTATCATCTTTCAGCTCGCTCTTATAGACGACGTCAATACAGTCCTGCACGTTTCCGCGAATGACCAGCGGAAACTGCTTCGCCCGATTCTTTCGGACCTCAGCTTCTTCTTCATGCAAGACATAGAGCAAGCCGCCCGGATCGACGATCGCCGGCGTCTTGGCCGTCGCCCCCTTCAAGGTAATCGGCAACGTGATGGCGTGGATATTGAACTTCTTCACCGGTGCCCCTTCCGGACAGAGGCTCCACGGTCCCTGCTCGCCCGGCTTGGCCGGCTCAGTTGAATTGCTGCCATCGTCGCGCCGATGAATCGGCTCCAACCAGGGCGCGCCGCTGTGGCTCGGCGCAAACGGCACTCGCCTGCCGAGATGCGGCCGCAGCCAGGGCCACGACAGTTTTCCGCTCCGCGGGTCGAAGAGAATGTCCTGCCGCTTGCCAGGAATCGCCGACTTGTAGTTCACCCACTCGTACGTCGTTTCAGGTTCTGAGAGAGCCTTCGACCCATCCCAGGCCCAATCATTGACCGTCGAGTCATAGGCCAGGGTCTGCTCCTTCTCCGTATTCTTGTGCCCCGGCTTGCCCTGCGGCGGTACCTGCATCTCAACCCAATCCTTGATGGAGACCTTGGCTGGGTTGGCTTTCCAATCACTCTTGTCCTTCGTGATCTCGAATTTCTTGCCGCCGTACCAATCGACCATCGTGCCCACGAGCTTATCGCTCGAAACACCGGTCCTCATACGACCGGTGCGGTCCGGCAACTCAACCAGGGGCTTCATCACATCGGTCTGGAACCCTGGCGCTTGCAAAGTGTTGTACACCCGCCAGAACCCCCACATGCCCGTGACATAGTGCTGCGGGATGTGGCAGTGGAACACGAACTCACCGGCCAATGCCTGCAACCCACCTGAACCGCCCTCGATCACCTGATCATAAATCTCCGTCGGCCCAATGGACTGGACGTCGAGACGATCAGAGGTGTCGCTGATGAGCGGGAACTTCACCGGACCATTACTGGAAGCCGCGAAGTCCAGGTTGCTGTTCCCCGGCTGGCGTGCCCAGCGAATGGACCCACCATGGAGGTGATGCGAATGCACGATCTCCGACCCACCCGCCATCCGGAACTTGGCCGGATCGCCCAGGTAGGAGCGGGGGATGGTCGTGGCCGGATCGCCGAACGTATAGGACCCATAGGCCATGGACTCGTCACCATAGAACCCCATGTGGGCCTGGAGCTCGATGCGAGTGCCGTGCGGCTCACTACGATAGTTCAGCAACCGTGCCCCAGGACGATAGGAATCCGTATGCGGGTCACGCTGCGGCAGCATCTCGCCCTTCTTGTTCAAAATCCGGAAGGCCTCATCGCCTGCCTCATGATAAAAAATCGCAAACTCGCGGAAATCCGCCCCGTTTGGATCTTCAATCATGGCCTCCCAGCCGCTGGCCATTGGCTTGCCGTCGAACGGGCTCAGATAGCGTGAGCCGCGTGGCTCGACCACCAACATGCCGATCAAGCCGAGGTTGAACTGCTCGCGTGAAGCATGCGATCGGAGAAACCGTGCACCCTCTTGCGTGTCCGGCTTGATATACCATTCAAAACTCTGCTGTTTCCCCACCGCCACAGTCGTATCCGGATTCGATGGGGTTGCCGGCTTGCCGGAGGATGAGACCACCATGGACGACCCGTTGATGACGAGGTTGGTCGGCTCATCGGTGATCTGGTTATGGAGCGTCAGCTTGAGACAGTCACCCTGATTCGCCCGGATGACGAGCGGTTGGATGACATCACCCTGCAGACCGTTCGACAGGGCGCCGGGGTCGTTCTCTTTTTCCCGCGCTTCCTTGTTCGCCGTCTCCTCGGCTCGTGCTTTGTCCAAATTTTCGTTCAGGACGTACATGTACCCGGGGAAGTAATCAAGAAACCGGCTCAGGGTGATCTCAATGTTGATCGCGGTGACATGGTAGTCCTTGACCGGCGCACTCGCAGGACACCGCTGCCCACCGGTGACCGAGACTTTGTCCGGGTCATCCGCCACCAGCAACACACCTTGTTGCATCATGTGGCCGTTGGCGCCTATGCTGTACCCTCCCTTCTTTCCGATGAATTCCTGTTGCCGCTTGATCTCATCCATCATGCGGTCGTGAAGGACTGCCCCCCCTTCACGATAGATCACCTTTTTTGCAGCCGCTTGTTCCGTGCTGCCCTGGTGACCATGCTGCTCAGCAGCCCACGCCATCGGTGTCACGGCGAGCCCGCTCGTTAACACCAGACTGAGGAGCTGCCGAAACGCGCCAGCTCTCTTCAGCCTCCTCTTTTGATGAAAGTAACTAGACCTCATAACTCGGCCTCCCTTTCTCTTGAAATGTGATTACCTCAAAAACCGCTACCACCAAACTCTTTCGATCCTGCATTTGCTCGTCATACCGGCCCATGGAAATAGAAGTTACCCCACTCCCTCATAATCCCCAGTTGGCGACAAACTGGTGATTGGTTTGTCCTTGAGAAGGAATCAATCAGGGGCTGGCACAACCACCAGCCCCTGATCCAGCGAAATCTAGCTACCGCAAGGGCCATGCCTTGTCACTAGAAAATACGCGAGAATTAAGAAGATGTAGATATGAGAAGAACTTAATCGAACTGCGGCTGTACGTCTTGTGCGGAGAGCCTCAGCAATCCGATCTTAAGAATGGGACATGAATTCCGAGATTGACTTGCTTAGGTCTCGGGAAATCATGGTCTTGCACTGTCCAATCTATTAGACGACACTATTTTGATGGTTGGGGCGTGATGGGGCATATTGCAGGACCAAGCTGCAATGGTAGGATCATCCTTCATATTTCAGACGACGTCATTTGGCCAGACCAGAGACGAGGCGATCGATCGAAGTTGGATCAATGAATCTACCCGTGATCATCGTGAACAATAGGAACCACAAGAAGCTTTTTTCACCAATCTGGGGCGCGCTAACCGGACACAGCGTCTGACCGATCTAGAAAAACGACAGGCTGGCGTAGGTCACAGTAGAGTTGTATTGGTCGGTAATCCCCCGATCATAGCGGAGAACCTGACCCTTCTCCGCTTGGATCAATCGCAAGAGACAGTAGATCGGCGAGAAGCCAGAAATGCGACGCTGATCCTGCTCTCTCTGGATATAGGCAGCGAATTCCTCCGGCTTGAGGTCTTCCGCATGCTTCAGCATTTCCAAGTCCCGCTGCATAGAACGGTGGAACGAAAAATCGGTGGGAGGTGCTTTATCGCCATAGCGCAGCCCCAGGTGGGCCAATTCCCCTGCCGCGATCACACAGACAGTCTTTCCTGATTCCCCAATCGCATCTCGAAGAGCCGTGAGGAATCGCTCCACTGAGTGCCGAACGCTTGCATCCTTCAAGCTAGATGCTGAAAAGGAGGAGAGAATCGGAACAATCGTGAAAGGTTTGGTGACACTCGTCTGGAGAAACGGCAGCTGAAATTCAATCGCATGTTCAGACTGATGGGCAATCTCTTCGTCAACACAGTCCGGCACCAACGCCTTGAGACGCGTCACAATGTCTTGATCAGTTGGGATGAGACCAAGTGGCGTCTCAAAATCTTTCTCCGTCACGGCAAACAAGTTTTCGAGACCGGCATGGGCAGTTCCGATAATTACATAGACGTCCGGCTGTTGAGCTTCCTGTAATTCTTTGTATCCCCACGCATAGACAGGCCCTGCTTGCTTAAGATCGTAGGTGGGCGCCACGAGCCCCTTGATCAACTTGCCTGTATGCTCCGAGGGTTTGAAATCAGGCCCCTCGCTCGAGGTGAAGAACCCATCGACCTGTTTCCGTAGTTTGGCTCCGTCGGCCTCGTAACTCCGCCCGGCAAAAATCGCCGGACGGAACGGCCGTTGTCGATACTCGATCCGAGCCTGTTGCCGTGCCGCCTCAGTCCTTGGACCCTCCAGAAAAAGCTTTTGATCCAAGTCCACGACCAGCTGCTCGACTTTACTCGGGGGCAGAAACTCACCGAACCGTTTCAAGTACAACGCCCCGATATCCTGGATGGAATGTTCTCCATCAAAATGCTGCACGACAAAAAAGAAGTTGAGCGGCAGCACCAGCTTTTCTTTACTCAGCCCGCTTGGGTCCCAGAGCACGACCAGCTGATCCTCCCCCTGCTTAATGGGGGAGAACTGGAGATTTCTGAGGACCGGATGTTGGACAGAATCTTTGGTGACATCAGAGGTCATAGCGGGACTCATTGTAGGGGACGGACCGGATCAGCTGCAACCATCTGAGTTAGTTGCTCTGGTTCATATGGCTTGTCTCGTTGATTTGGTTCAACTGTTGGCCTCAACCTACCAAACAAACCAGATGAACGGGACAAACGGTTAGACCTCAGGAGACGCTGGCTTGGTACGACGGCTGATAAACACCAGAGCCCCAATCGTCAAGAGAGCCAACCAGATTGTAGGCCGCCCATAGGAGGCGTCGGAGAATTCAATCAAGTCGGTCAATCGGCCGATCAGGAGTGACATACGGGCCATGACCGTGTACCCAAACCCGGCACCGAAGGAGATCATCAGAAACATGATGCCGGTACGCGCCACCGCTTTTCCCGCTCCGCTGTGTTCAATCGAGAAGAAGAAATAGAAGAGCACCGAGCTGACCCCGAGCAAGATAATGATGGCATTGAGGTTACTGGCCGGATTGAGGAGGTTCATCGAAAAGGTGAGCCCATCCGGGCCTGCCATCGACAAGAGCGGCCGCACGGTATCCTCGACTTGCTTCAAAATGAACGAGGAGATCGTTCTCGGAATCGCCAATCCCGATCCCATGCCCACGATAAACGCAAAGGCATAGCGAGACATCCAGGCCGCCTTCGGCACATAGCGCGTCAGCATGAGCATCCCGATCGCCACGGGGATAAGGAGCGCGAACTCTCCGTTCTCAACAATCGGTTTGATGATGAGGTGCAGAATCACGGTGTCGTAGGTCTTCACGATCGTGTACCCGATCGAGACCCCGACGTAGAGATGTTCGGCGAATTTAAAGAGCGGGGTGTCTTTATAGAGAAAGGAAAAGATGAGAAGCGTCAACCCCGTGGCAACCCAGGCTCCGAATATTGTGGCATCCATCTCGATTTCCTATCTGCTACCCAAGCTGACCCTGGGCCCGTGAGGTCCGCCGCTGCGAAAAATAGACCAGGTTGCACATGATCACGAGAACAATGATCGCCACGTGTGTGGCTGATTGTGCGTCCATGCCGGCCACTGCCTTGCCCTTTTGTCCAATCAGGCTTTCATATTCTGCTGCGCCACGGAGACCGCCGATAAGCCCGTTGATCTGTCCACTCCGTAACAGCGGATAGAGTCCGGGGGCCATCACGCCAGTACAACCGCCACCCATTTCAAACTTGTATTTATCCTTCCCGAACACATACCACTCTTCTACCCCCGGTCGTCCAGCGCCAAGACTGACCATGTACGTCACATCTTTCAGATTGCGCACCCCCTCTAACACGGGCAAGCTTTTCGTGGGCTTGCCGCTATAGTCGCTGGGAAAGGCCGAGTAGAGATCCTGCCCCATGTTGATGATCACGGCCTGCCCCCCGGGACTCCAGCCGAGAAAAGCATAGTCCTCTCCGTATTCCTTGCCCATCTCGTTGGCCACGTTTGTCACGATCTGATCCGCCATCCCGGTGCCGGACACCCAGAGCGTGAGCGTAATGACTCGAAGATTTTTCCTGAACGCATGTCGCAAAAGCGCAATCGCTTGTGGATAGAGTTCCGGTTTTGAAGCTGGATCGAAATCGATCGAGAGGAAGAACACCGAACCTTCCGGTAATGACTCAATGTGATCATACACGCCACGCACTTCTGCAGAAATCTTGATCGGCAGCCCGACCGGGTAGAGCAACGGCAAGAGGGTGCAGAGACCGATCATCAAGAAGATAATCCGTCGATCGATCTTGAGCATTTTCTCCGACAACGTCATACGCCGTTCCTCGTGAAGCACAGGAAGTTTCGAGGTTTGGGTTTCGAGTTTCCGGTCCCGCTGAACCCAAAACGAGAAACTCGAAACACGAAACTGTCGTCCTGCATGAAATAGCGAGAAACGAAATACGAACGACGCTTCACGCTATTCTTTCCCTCCACCCAGATACGACCGTTCCACGCCAAAGATGATCTTGAACGACAGAGCGATGGCTCCAAGGCTGATCCCAATCAGGATGGCCCGACGCACAGAGGAGTTCAGCACATTCAAAATCCACGAGGACACGTCGCCACTCAGAGGAATCAGATACTCCCCCAGTGGCACCCGTCCCATCATCACAATCACAGCCGCCACCAAGAGCACCGCCGCTTCGCGACTTCTCGCCCTGAACGAGCGATAGGCAGCCGACGCAATAAAGAACGCCAAAATAGCAAACATGGTGCCTTGCAGCGGCACCATCATGAAGTTGTAGACCCAGCCGAAGGCCGTCATCGCGCCCTCGACACTCTCTTTTCCATTCGCCCAGAGGCCAACCGCGATCGTGCCAAGCATGCCGACATACAACACGAAACTATAGCCCCAGCCTGCTTCTTGGCGTTTGATCTTGACCGCATGTTGGTGAAACAGACTGGTCACCCCCAAGATCAATGCAAACCCGCCGACGATCTGCATCCACTTGGTCGCAGACGTGAGCATCTGCTCCGAGGCGGGATGCGGCACATAGTACTGGGCCGCAAACAGCAACCCCGTGATAAGCGTGATCAACAGAGGAAGTTGCCGGCGAAGAAAGATCATTTGAGGTCCCTCAAGAGATCAAGAAAGAACTGCGGCCATTGCGCGCCGGTGACCACTCCCACGGTCGCCAAGACAGTTCCAGCAGCCAGCGCCGTCAAAATGATGGCCTTCCCAATGTCCTGCCCACGCAATGTTCCGATTTGGACCGACTCCTTGGAGAGGTAGGCACTGGCTGCGTACAGCTCCTCACCGATCAGGGTGTAGTCGCAGGTCGTCACGAAAAACGGCAATTGATGGTCCGCGTCGGTGCCGGCGATTTGAATCGCCCCGGTACTGGCACCCGTCTCCGTCAAGAGCAACGATTCAGCAAAGTAATGTCCCATAAAAAAATTCGCCGCCGGTTTCTTGCGCAGCATAATGCCGTCCACCGCCGCCGTATAGCTGAACTGATCCGAGGTAATAAAAAAGTTCGCATCTTCCTTGAAGAGATCAGGCTTCCCTGCTTCCAAGTAGGCCTGCTTTGTAATCTCTTGGCAGACCGCCATCGTAATCGGTTCACGATGCGGCACCATCAGTTCTGTTTCATAGAGTGCCGCCCGTTTCGCCACCTTCCCGAGAATGACCGCCGCGGCAATCGTCGAGGGATCATGCAGATCATGGGCACCGGTCAGATAGAGAATCGGCTTGCCCAGCTCCGTCGCACGACCAATGGCCTCATCCACGGCATCTAAGCCGGGAATCCGGCGGAGAAAAATCTCATGTCGCTTGGCGTAACTGATCGCAAAGAACACCAGTCCGCCGAACGACAGCCCGATGATCAAATTGTTGAGCTGGTTCCAGTTGAACCAATTGGCGGCCGGCGTTGCGACCTGGACTGCGCTGAAGACGCGCTCATCGGCCTGAATGGTGGCCACCGCCACGGCGTAGGGTTGGTCATCCTTGAGCTCGAAGCCCTTCGTACTTCTCACAATCGCCTGATGCCACGCTTTCTCCGCCGTCCTGGTCCACCAGGCGGTTTTTACATCCTTGACGTACTTGGAGTTGGATGGAAATTCTGAGACGACCGTCAGCTTCCGAGGATCCGTGGTGGAGGCATCACCAACTAACACCTGGTACCGGATGTCCGGACCATCCCATGGCATTGGCGCCCACTGAATCGTGAGGCTTTCTCCCCCGTCGTTCGGCGTATCAAAGACCCGCACATCTTGTGGCGCAGTGATCAGAGGCTCTGCCAACGCCTGTGATGCCAACACGATCATCATCCAGCCAATCGCGAATAGCAACCGACAGACT
Source organism: Nitrospira sp. (assembly GCA_029865485.1). GTDB lineage: Bacteria > Nitrospirota > Nitrospiria > Nitrospirales > Nitrospiraceae > Nitrospira_D. Next base: position 7,915 of record JAOUGT010000007.1, on the reverse strand, counting down.
GAGCGAGCATACCGACCCTTCACGACAGACCCTTCACGCTTCACTCTTTACTCCTCACCCCTTACTCTGCACCGCTTACCCCTCACGCCTTACCTCTCCCCCTCACCCCTCACCCCTACCCCCTCACGTCTTCACGCTCCTTCAATCACTTCGATATTGGTCCGCGGGATCACAACGGTCTTCCCGTCAGCAAATTTGACCTCCAAGACCCGTACCTCGCTCTCAGTGGGAATCTTATTTAGCTCGGATGGAAGCGCCGACACTTCGCCGATCCGCCCAAACATTGGGTCGCGGATGATCCGGACGGGATCCCCGAGACGAATACCATCCCGTTGTGATTGGACCTTGATCTTCGTCTGCCCTTCCCCCTGTGGGATGATAATCTCCGGACGAATCACACCGGCCCTGATCTGTGTGGCCCCGGAGATCGAGGCTTTCTGACCGGCATGAGCAGAAAGAAGCTTAAACGTCTTGGTAGCCATTGGAATGGTCCCAAACCCCTCAGTCAGAATCAGCGTGAACCCCACCTGTTCAGTCCCCGTAATGGCCACGCCGAGGTCATAGCCCAATAGGGCACGGAGATCTTCATCGTGAATACCACCAACTACCACACCGGCCACGCCGACGGCCTTGGCCTGTTTCATCGCCTCGGCTGAAAGAAACGAGCCTCCAATAACAACCTTCCCCTTCATGGAAGCCGTGAGGTGACTCGGGGTCAATGGTTCGTCCGAAGCTTTCACCGCCATCACAATGGCACCGGACGTCTCCCCGCCGATGCCAAAAATACCCTGAACCAAGCTACAGGTCGTCTCCACGACCACGCCCTGTTGCGGAATCGTCTCAGTGATCGCGCCCTCGACATAGGCCTGCAACTCCAGTACTCGCGGCGGCTCACGCAACAGAACTTGGCCTGTGACGAGGGAGATGGATTCGATCGTGCCAGATACCGGCGAGCGAATTTCCGTCTTGAACCATTTGATCAGCGGCTTGTTCTCCGCCAGGATCTCGTCTTTCGTGACAACATCGCCTTCTCGCTTGGTCAGATACTCTTTCATCTCACCTGGAGTCACGCTGAGTTGATTGGCGAGGTTGATCGGGAAGACTTTTCCCGGCAACTCGGCTCTCGCGACCACCTGATCGGACCGGACCCGATCGCCGACGGCGACCAAGACCTTCCCCGGAAGCGGCAACATGCGCCGACGGTGGATCACCGTGCGATCCGTCACCGTGAGACCTGGAGTGTAGGAATGAGCCATTGTTCAACACTCGACGGCTAATGGCTTATGGCTGATAGCCAAATGCCAAGACGTTTAACATTGCGATCCTGTGACACTACCTATTATCTGCTATTCGCCATACGCTATCTGCCATCAGCTCCCGTTGGATAGAGCCCGACAGCGTCGAACCATTTATTCAGCGCTGCGACGCGGGATGCCTGATCAGCCGGGAGCCGAAGAGGTCGTCCTCGGCCATCGAGCAAGAGTCCGACGACACCCCCAAGCACTTCCTTGGTCACAGCCACGCCAGCTCCAGCCCCCATGCTGACGCCTTTGGCCGGCTGAACCGTAATCGTAACCTTCTGACCTGACTCCAATGGATAGAGGCGCAGCTCGCCGAACTTCAGCTGATCACTGATCGTCTTTCCATCCGGCATCGTCATCTGATAGTCGGCACAACGATCACCGTCTTTCCCCTGCCCAATCGGCGCGACGCAAGTCCCGAGGTAAATCATGCAATCTCGCACAAAGACATCGGTCGCCGCCTTTTCATTGATCGTGGAGAGCACGCCAAGGTGCGGCATCATGAAGATGCTGTCGACCGATATCCTGGTACAACCCATCGGCTCGTAGGCATCGACCATCATCAACATGGATTGAATCCGGCGCGGGGCATGGGACAAGATCCCGCCGCTGCCGACAATCAAGTCCAGCTTCACCATGTCGATCAGCGACTGGCCTGATGTCTGTTGCTCGAAGACATCGGAAATCGTCCGCTCCTGCTGCACCCCCTTGAGGCCTGTGGCCAGTGACTTGTGATGAATCAACGCCAGCCGCAAGGCTTCACGCGCGATCGCCTGTTCGATTTGCAACTCGTCGAGCGTTTGCGGAATGGTCGTCGGACGGATCATCTTGTTCTTGATACGGTTGCGCAGCGTCTGTTCATCAATCGTGAACGGCACCCAACGCATGATATTGGCTAGTCCCGCCTCGGCCAGCACATTCGATACGCTATAGGACATCCCGAGATTGGCACTGACCGTCCGATTGAATACCCCGTCGAACACTGAGAAGACGTCGGTGGTGGCGCCGCCGATATCGACACCGATCAGATTCAGATGTTCCCGTTTCGCGATCGCTTCCATAATAAGGCCGACTGCGGCGGGAGTCGGCATGATGGGTGCACCGGCCATCTCCATCAGCTTCTTGTACCCGGGTGCCTGCTGCATCACATGTTCAAGAAACAGGTCATGGATTTTGTTGCGAGCCGGGGCCAGATTCTCTCGCTCCAACACCGGTCGGATGTTGTCCGTCAGGACCAGCGCGGCTTTCTCTCCCAAGATCTTTTTGACTTGAGGTTGCGCCTCCTTGTTGCCAGCATAGATCAGCGGCAACTTGTACGTCACCCCGAACCGGGGTCGTGGCTCTGCCGCCGCCACATACTCGGCCATCTCCACCACATGGGTCACAGCTCCTCCGTCCGTGCCTCCGGCCATCAGAATCATGTCCGGCCTCATGGAACGGATGCGCTCGATCTTTTCGTGGGGCAACCGGCCATCGTTCGCCGCCAACACATCGATGACAATGGCTCCGGCTCCCAGCGCAGCCCGCTGCGCACTTTCACCAGTCATGTTCTGCACGACACCCGTCACCATCATCTGCAATCCCCCGCCGGCGCTGCTGGTGGAGATATAGATATCGACCCCGGTCTTGTCATCCCGACAAGGGGTGATGATCTGGTCACCGTCCAGGATTTTTCGACCGGATAGCTCCTCGATTTCCGCGATGGCATTCAGCACACCGCGCGTCACATCCTCGAACGGAGCCTCCACCGTCGTCGGCGCTTCTCCACGATAGGTCTGCCGATAGGTATCACCGACTCGTTCGATGAGAATGGCTTTGGTCGTGGTACTGCCGCAATCGGTCGCCACGATCACGTTGAGCGGGCCGTCGATTTTGTGAGGGGTGGCTGACGAAGACGTCATTGAGCCGTGGCTCCCTGTGGAGCAGACTTGGCTTCAATGATGGTGATGAGACGAGTCATGGTGTCACGACGCTCGAGCAATCGAGCAACTTGCTCGACTTCCTTGGTGTTAAACGCACAGTCCAGAATGGGCATCAGAAAATGCAGCGCCTGGCTGCCGAGAAAATTCATCGGTCCCATAGACTCCAAGAACATCGTCGCCGGCGCGGCCATCCGACGTTGAACGATGACCTCGGCAATGCGCTCCATCAACTGCACATCTTCAATGGCAAGGGGCTGATCCTCCGGCTGAACGGCAAAGGCATGGCGTAGCCCCGCTCGCACTTTGGCCAGCTTCTCTACCATCGTTTCATTGAAGAGTGATCGCATAAGTGCAGATCAGATAAGGGGAACCAGGAACGGGTCGCATTATATGAAGGGGGTAGAGGAGAGTCAATTCAACGATGCGTAGCTCATTGGTTTTCTTGACACCCGCTGAGAAATTCCGGACTATGCAGGGACTGTGAGTACAAAGGAACAGAATGAGCGCAAGTTTCCGACTTGGCAACATTTGAAGGACGGAGGAAGACGCTACTGGCTTGATGTTCGTGGCCATTCAGGATGGAAAGCACGGTATGTCAAAGAAGTTGACGCTAGAGAGGTTACAGTCCGTTTCTATCAGGAGATCTACGACGAAAATGGGCTATTGGTTGAGGTTCATGACAAGTATCCAGTAGACTTAGGACATCGAAAGGTCTAACGAGCATGGAACCTATCACACATAAGATCGTTGCTGAAAAACTTGCCGCCTACCTGCGACATGAGTTGTCCTTAGACTGCCTTGTATCCTGGGCAGAATCGGCAATGATGGACGGCGAGTTTGATCCAACTACTCTTCCGACCATTCGTGACGTTGTGGCGAGGATCGGTGTCGCCGACGTGCGCGCATTCGGTCTCACATGGGACGACTGCGAGCAACTCCTCACTCAGCTTGGCTATTCCGCACAAGTCAACATCGTCGCTCGGTAGCTTTCTTCCTCATCTCACCGAAACCCTGTCCTGAGCAATCTCGTCATCTTACTGCAAGATTTTTCTGCTCACCGTTTACGCAGAAGAGCCAACCCCGTCTAAAGACTATGGCTGTAGACAATGTCCTACCCTTACACGGAGGCGTGGCGTGATGATGAGCACATGGAAACCACCGGTAGTACTGGCGGCTCTCACTGTTGTGCTAGCAGGAATGCTGTGTGGAGCAGGAGTCCAATCTGCTGCTGCGGAGGGGATCTTCGATGATGTGAATCTTGGGCTGTTCTCCATCGGCGGTCGTGCGACCTATTTTGATCCCAAAGACGGAGACGCGAACTGGTTCGGCGGCGGGCAACTTCGCCTCCACCCGTTCAAATTTCTGGCCGTTGAAGGCTCCGTCGACTATCGCAAGACCGACATCAATTCGACCACCGTCCGAACCTTTCCCGTTCAAGGGTCCCTCTTGATCTATCCGCTTGGCACCAAGCGGCTTTCGCCTTTCCTCCTCGGAGGGGCCGGCTGGTACTTTACGAATGTCGAAGGCCCTCACGGCTTCGACAAAACGCAACATCGGTTCGGGGCCCATGTGGGAGGAGGCCTCCAGCTCTTTCTCAGCGAACATCTCTCACTCGACGGTACCTACCGCCATATCTGGCTTGAGAACATCGAGTCGAAGGATGCCAGCCTGCATGATAAGCAATTCCAGGATAACGGACACATGGTGACCTTTGGGCTAAATTTGCACTTTTAGCACAGCCGGCGTAAGCGCATTCCGCTCAAGTGGTATAATGCGCTGCCATAGCCAACGAGCGGCAGTTGGTTTAAACTCATTCGCATGAGTACGACCATAGGTTGAGCTTGAGCCACAGATTGTTATGCAGGGCACGAAGGCCTAGATTTGCGTATGAAGTTTGAATGGGATCTGCGCAATGCTGAAAGCAACCTTCGCAAACACGGTGTCTCATTCGATGAAGCAGGTTCGGTCTTTCTGGATCGTCTAGCCCTTTCAGGCCCCGATCCAGATCACTCTGTCAGCGAACTGCGGTATATTACCTTTGGAATGTCCCGCTTGGGTCGGCTGCTGGTTGTTTCACATACATATCGGGCCAATGCCATTCGGATTATCAACGCCCGTCGTATGACAAGCAGCGAAAGGAAATTATATGAAGAAGGATAAAGACGACATGCGCTCGGAGTACAAGCGCTCGGACTTTACAAGACTGGAAAGAGGACAATTTTATCCGGCAATAGCGGCAGGAACTTCTGTCGTCTTGCTGGAGCCAGCCATTGCTAAGGCTTTTCCTACCTCAAAGGCGGTTAATGAAGCACTGGCCGGCTTACTCCTACTGACTGAGAAAACAACACGCATCACCCGACGCTCAACCCGAAGGCGCAGAAAGGGAGCCCGCACCGCTTAAGTATTCCCTAACTCTGCTGTTACGAGCAGCCCTCTCCGAAGAACTGCACGGATTGATCATCCTATGCGCCCCTTCAACCTCACCAGAGACCACTGCGAACACCTTCTTCGCAAACTCAGAAATTCCGAAAAAGCCAGCATTGTCGCCAGATAGTGTTTCTATAATCTTCTCCTACAGGTTGAGAGCCTGTCTCTGCGCATGAAAGAGGATAATTCCATCGCTCCGCGTTATGACAAACGTTGACAAGTGTTTCAACACGCGCAAGAATCTTGCATTAGCCTGCCTGCATGAACGAGGCGTGTAAGCATATTCATTGATTATTCATCCAATGACGTTGATCGAACGAATTAACCAAGCATTTGGAATGGAGCCTCCCCCTCAAGAGCCTCTTGTTGATAAAGAATATCTGAATCCCAAGGGACAAGGAGATGAAGGGGCTACCGAGTATTTTTCAGGAAGACCTTGGTGGAAGCTTGATGTAGCATCGTTGGTTTACCACCGCGCGGCATTGTATATGCTCACGCCAGAAGTACTTCGATACTACTTGTCGGCATTTATGATTGCTGCTTTAGAAGAGCCGGAAAACTCAGATGAAATACCACACCTGATCATTTGGCATTTCGCCGATTATAAAGAACGTTTCTGGTCTGAACGCATTCGCGTACTAACAACTGAACAGCGTACTTCAGTTGCTGAATTCATCCACGCAGTTGCCGACAGATTTGATCATGAGGAAGGCTACGTTGAACAGGCCCTTCCCGGTCTCCAACTTGTGAACTCTGAAAACTAGCCAGCCCATTGTGATGGGCTCGCTGAGCCTGCACTTCACGCCAGCTTCGCTTGCCGCTCACTCGCAGTGTTAACTCTCTCCGTTTTGAATAACCCGCGCTGGAGCTGTCGAACATTGGCATCTACTCTTTCACCTTGCAAGAGCGGCCTGGTTGAATCCAGAACTGCGCGCATGGGCAGACTCCTTCTTCCGCCACTCTCTCTGAGGGCAGTGCGGCTCGGTCCTTACGTGCGCGCATCCACCGGGCGCCGCCTGATCTGATGGAAATCTGATGAGTCTTGCGTGCGCGGTCGGCAAGCACAGAGGATCAGCCGCGCTGCCAGTTCTTACTTTCCTTCTCCTTCAAAGTAAGAAGGGGAGTGGTCGACTGTCGTTCACTGCGCGCATGGAACGAGGCCCTTCGGAGGGCGCGCGTTCCGCGAGCAAGAAGGACGGTCGACCACACCACTCCCCTACGCCTTCTTCTCCCCTATCTTACTTTCCGTCCCATTCCGCAACCGTTCAATATTGTCCTTATGCTTGATCGCAATCAGCCCGCTTACAGTGAGGGAAAAGAGCATGAACGATATTGATGGGTGGATCAACGCGGCGATGACGGGGAAGAGTCCAAAGGCCGTCAGTGCGCCGCCGGAGGAGTAGCGCCAGATCGCGACGGCCGCAATCCAGGCCAGCAACAGCAAGAGCCCCACCAACGGCGACACACCCAGGACCGAGCCAAGTGCCGTGGCCACGCCCTTCCCGCCCTTGAATCCAAGAAACGGTGAAAAGAGATGCCCCAGAAATGGAGCCAGCGCGACAAGGAGAATCGCCCATTCATCTTGTAAGAGATACATCCCAGCAAAACCCATCACCCACCCTTTGCCCATATCGCCGATCAAGGTGAGGATGCCGGCTGGTTTTCCGGAGACACGCAGCACATTAGTAAACCCGACGTTCTTACTACCGACCGTGCGTGGATCTGGCAGCCCCATCGCTTTGGAGATGACCACCCCAAACGGCACTCCCCCCAACAGATAGCCAAGCACCACAAGCCCAATGATGAGTCCCTGCTGTTCCATCCTTCTACCTGTGCGATCGCTTCATGAAAACTTGTCCGGGTGCGCAAAAAACTCCAGCATCACCCGATTCAGATTGGGCCAATCCCGATGAGTTCCGGTTCCCTCGCAATATACCGTTGGACCGTTTGCTGCACAATCCTGGTAGGCCACACACCCGCCTTCAATGTTCTTGGTCTTCGTACTATTACAATGGTTACACCCAGCCCACCAGGCTGATGTTTGTGCACCCCAACCGGGAAACAGACTGTCGTTCTTCCCGTGCATGATCATGACTGGCATCGGATCTCGACATTGAACCGCCTCGAGATCCTTGCCCGTCACCCCGGCGGCGCTCGGGGCGATAGCGGTCGGCACCTTCTTCGTCTTGTCGAGCACCGCCAGCATCAATGAAGCCGTGCCTCCATCTGAATGGCCGGTGGCATAGACCCTCTTCTCATCAATGC
>JAOUGT010000113.1 GCA_029865485.1 Nitrospira sp. | reverse complement strand
ATTTCTTCGGGAGTCGAACGACCTCTACCCAACCGGCATGGGCTCGGTGCTGATCGAGATGCAGGTTGACCAAGATCCTGCGCTGAGGATCGATGATATCCGCCGGCCTGGTGCTCGTGCGGTTTACAGACTTCCCACTTCACCTGAAGGCGATATGACCTTGTTGCCCCGTCTGAGCGGACCGGCTGGATAGGGAACGCCCTTCGAGAAATCCAGTGCGGGTCGAGCGAGCACGGGAGGATGAACGGGAGAAGAAATTTGGGAGCGTCCGTCTAGCCGGAAACGCTGACGAGGCCTTCGGCGATCGCGTACTTGATTAACTCGGCAGTGGAATGCAGATTGAGTTCGCCCATCATTCTGAATTTGTGAAATTCCACGGTTTTTACGGAGATACTCAAGATGGAAGCAATTGCCTTTGTCCCTTTTCCCTCGGCAACCAGCTGCAAGACTTCGCGTTGTCGCTGAGTCAGAGTCGTCACCAACGGCTTGGTTGATGGACTATCTACTGATTGAAGCGTAGCTGCCAACACATCTTTGGTAATAAGTGGGGTCATATAGTGCTGGCCTCGCATGACGGCCTGGATAGCCTGCTTGAGCTCCACGGCTGCTGACCGCTTAATGAGGTACCCTGCGGCACCGGCTTTGAAGGCTTCAGTGGCGTACGTCGGAGTCGCGTGCATGGTGAGAAAGATGACCTTGCTCTCCGGCACGAGCTTGGTCAACTGGCGGGCCGCATCCAGCCCGTTCAGCAACGGCATCGAGATATCAAGTAACACGATATCGGGGCGCAACTGCTGCGCCGCTTCAACCAGCGAGCGTCCATCTTCCACCATCCCCACCACCTCGCCCTCGGCTTCGACCAACTTCCGAAGCCCCGCCAGGACAATCGCATGGTCATCCGCCATCAGGATACGTGGCCGCTTCATGAGAACTCCACCTCATAGGGGACCCAGGCACATACCTTGGTCCCCCCGTCCGGTTGAGACTGAATCTGAAAATACCCCTGCAGTTGTCGTAACCGTTCCTCCATACTGCTCAATCCCAATCCCCGTTTGAGGGCTTGGTGATCGCGGAGGTCGAACCCCTTGCCGTTATCCGTCACGGACAACCCCACGCCTTTCGTAGACCCTCGCAGTTGGACCGTCACCGTCGTCGCATTGGCATGCTTCACCACATTTTGCACACTTTCCTGCATGACACGGAAGAGACAGGTCGCATGATCGAGTGAGATTGCTGTCGGTACCCCGGCGATCTTGAGAGAAATGGGGAGTCCTGCGCGACGGGAAACCTGATGAACATGGTCCTCAACCGCTGGACAGAGTCCCGCATGCTCTAAGAGGGAAGGATGCAGCCGATACGCAAGGGTGTGCACATCATCGGACAACTGCTCGAGCTGCTCTCGGATCGGTGCAAGCGATTGACCACACTCACCTAACAGAGAGGCCGGATATTGTTCCAACGAGGCCACTTCCAAAACCAAGGCGGCCAAGCGCTGGCTCACATCATCGTGCAGATCCCGCGCGATGCGTTGACGCTCACGCTCTTGAGCGGTCAACAGCTTCGAGGTCAGCTCCTCCAATTGCACCTGCTGCTGATGCAGCTCCAGCTGATTGCGATGCAATATTTCATCCGCACTCTTCCGTTTCGTAATATCGCGATTGGACTCCAATGCATAGTCCGTTTCGCCGTACGTGACCCGCACAAGCCGGCTCTCAACAATCACCTGCCTCCCATCCTTGGTAACATGGGAGAGCTCACCGGACCAGCGGCCTTCTCGAGCCAGACAGGTTTCCATATCTGTGACCGTCAGCAATGGATTCGTGCTGAGCAGTTGATGGCTCCTACGTCCGATCACTTCATGGGCTCGCCAGCCGTAGAGCTCCTCCGCCCCGTGATTCCAATACACGATCCCACCGCCGATCTTCCACGCCAAGATTGCATCGCTGGAGTGGTTCAACATGTCGGCCTGTTGTTTGAGCAGTTCCTCTGTACTCTGACGCTCGGTGATATCGACAGCCACACCCCCAATCAACGCCGGTTCTCCCTGAGGATCGAGAATGGGAAACTTGCTGACGAGGGCATGCCGCACCTCTCCCTGCTGGATGAATGCCTCGACGGTGTGCAGGGGAACGCCGGTCTCCTGGACTTTCTGATCGTTGCGCTCGTACGGCTCGGCCACATGGGTCGGCCACAATTCGTGATCGGTCTTTCCACTCCAGTCTTTTCCCTTCAGCAGTGACTCTTGGAAGAGTCGATTCACATACAGGTAGCGCCCCTGGCCATCTTTGATCCATGCAAACCCATGCAAGTTATCCATGAAGGAGGCAAACCGGCGCTCGCTGAGTTTCAGCGCCTCCTCGGCCTGTTTGCGTTTCGTAATATCGATCATGGCTCCCAATGTCCTAGCCGGGCGGCGCTCAGGCCCATCCAGGTCGAACAGGGTCCATGCCCGAAAGCTGATCCAACGCACATCGCCGTTCGGCAACAGCAGGCGGTGCTCAATCGAATACAGATCATTGCCCGCAGGGTTATGAACCTGCTCGATCGCCGCAGCCACCATGGGGCGGTCTTCCGGATGGATCAGTCGGATAAACCCTTCAAGCGAGGCGGGGGCATCAGGTTCGACACCGTAAATTTCCCGCATGATAGGGGACCAATAAACCTTGCCCGTGCGATGGTCCTGATCAAGGATGCCAAAACCAGCCAACCGAACGACTTGATCAGACCGTTCCTCTCGTTCATGAAGCGCTTTCTTGGCTTCGACCCGAGCCGTCACGTCTTCCGTAGCCATGATGATTCCGCCGACTTGATCACCGCGATACCACGGGCGAACATCCCAGGTGATCCACTGGCTGGAGCCGTCACCCCGACGGAACTGGTCCTCGTCAGCACTTAACACTTCTCCACCAAGGCCGCGCTGGTGGACATCCCTCCACCATGAGGGAATGTTCGGAAAGGCATCATAATAGGATCGACCGAGCATCTCGTCCGTCAAGCGGTAATCCTCAATCCATCGTCGGCTGGCCGCCAGATACCGCATGTCGCGGTCAAACATCGCAATGGCAGCAGGCGCATGATCGACGAACAATCGAAACCGCTCTTCACTCTCCCGCATCGCCGTATTGGTTCGCTTGAGATCAGCCGTTCGTTCCCGGACACGTTGTTCCAATTCCTCTGAAGTCCGATGCAAAGCTTCCTCAGCCTTTTTCCGATCCGTGATGTCATTGCCGATCGTCAGTATGCAGGATTTCCCTCTAAGCGAAATCAAGCTTGCGGAGATCAGGAACTGTCGCAGTACACCATGCCTGGTCCGCATCGACACTTCGAGATGTGTAACGGTCCCGTGGGATCGAAGACGATCAACCAGTCTGGTCCGATCTTGCGCCTGAGGCCAGATCTTCAACATCAACGTGGTCCGACCGATGACGTCCTCCCGACGAAAACCAAACGTATGGAGGCAGGCGTCGTTGATCTCCAGGCAGAGCCCGGTTTCCAGTTCCGTAATACCGATTGGATGGGGACTGAGGCGGAAGGCTTCTGCGAAAAACTCGTCGCGTGATGGATCGACCACATTTGCTTCCCGATCACCGGCTTGGTGTACCGGGGCACGTGGTCGCGCTCTGACCCAACGCTTCTTCTTCGCCGCTTTTGGTGTCATAGCCAGAAATGGATTCTAGTCCACTTACGTACCTCTCGCAAGATCCAATTCCCTAACACAGACATATCGGCTACCGAACAAGGTGTTTCTTGCTCACCCTCACAGAAAGTCGGGTTGTATGGAGTCTTCCCCCAGCCATGTCTCCTGGTTCAGAACCGCTCGGTAGATTGCAGCGTGACATCCAGCCACCAGCCTCATGTGAGATCTGACCACCCAATCCCGGATGGCGATGATGCAGCATCACTCCTGCTTCATCACCAGTCGCCGAAACAGATCGAGATGTTCCGGACCACTCAGTCGATGGTCACCGGAAACGAGACGGAGATCGAGCGGGAAACCAGGATGTCGCCGCATAAGTTCGTTCGCGAACTGCCGACTGCCGTCCGGAGCGATGACTCGATCATCCTGACCATGGAGAATCGTGGTGTGCACATAACGAGCGACCTCAAAGGTCTTGGCCCAATACTGTTCACTTTCCTCAACCCACGTCCAAGACAACGGCCAGTCTCGATGCAATGGGTCCTCATCCCACGGCATCCACCCAGCCGTATGCCAATCGTGAAGCCGTTCACTGGACATGGCCTTGGCGCGCTCGCCCATCATGTTGAACGCGGGTGCAATTAAGATGAGTTCCTCGACGATCGGGAATTCCTGGGCCACGAGCCAGGCGATCCAACTACCCAGGGAATTACCGACGATCGTAACAGGCGGTCCAGCCTCCATAGACTTCAGGACTGCACGCGCATCGGCAATCCAATCAGAGAGTGTGTAATCGGTGAACTGGCCTTCGGAATCGCCGAACCCACGCACGTCGTAGCAGCAGAATCCCCAGCCTCGCGCTTGGCACCACTGCGCCAGTGCCTGACTCTTATTGCCCCACCGCTTGGACAACAATCCTGTAATGAAGAGAATCTGGCGGTCTCGCCCCACAACTCGATCGCCGCTAATACGTTTGCCGTCCAGCCCGATAAGCTCAAACGATGTCATAGCCTTATCCCAGCCGTTTCGTAATGAATGGGCCTAGTCGCCGCAAGACCGCGTCCGGGATCTCATGCCCGCCTTGAAAGCTGTGCCATTCCACTGCAAGCCCGGCTCGGTACAGAGCATCACGCAGACGTTCTGCTCCGATGTTGGGAAGGATGTCGTCCTGCAGACCGTGGCTCTGGAAGACCGGCAGACCTTTTCGCTGTGACATAAGTGGAGTCCAAATATCTTTTGCCAGCAGATTCCCAGAGAGCTGCACCAGCCCGGCAAACGGATAGTCAGTATGGAGCACGGCATCGCAGGTGAGCATAGCCCCTTGTGAGAATCCACCAACGACCGTTTTCTTGTAGTCGAGGGGCACCTGCCGTGGAAGCTCCTTGAGGAATGTCTGCAATCGTTCGCGGGCCAAGGCGAGCCCCTGTGGAATCTCTACGGACAGATCACGAATGCGGCCGGCTGCACGATCTGCTTGAATACGCGCAAAGTCGATAATCCACCAGGCCCGTGAATCCCCAAATCCCATATTGAGCGAGAGTGGGGCTTCTGGAAAGAGCCAACGGGTCCCGCGAGGAACTTGGATCACATCGGCAAGTGGGACCAGATCGTCTCCCGGTGCGCCGAATCCATGGAGCAGTATGACGGCCGGACCATCTCCCCCACCCCTTCCGTCTGAACCGCCGGTGAGTCGAACCTTCAGTCCACCGAGTAAGACTTCGCGCATGAAATCCCCTACCTGAGATACAGGTATTGTAATAACGCCACCAGGCCGTACAACGAGGATTCAACGACCGGCTGTTGGTAGAGCGGCACAAAGGCCCCCTGTTCATGATCTTCCACTTCGCTGATCACGTGCTGAATCTGCTTCACGCGAATATCGTGATCCTTCCCGATCCCCAAGGTCTGAACGATTTGCCGATTGAGTCCGGCCAGCATGGCCGCTTTTGCGTGACTGGCAGATTGATAGAGGAGAAATGCTCCCAGAAGCGCCACCAGCACATTGACCGACCAGGAGAGCAAGAGCACGAGCGGATAGTTCCAAATGTCGAAATACTCGTTGCGCGCGGCGATCATGATCAAGAGCGCAATAAATGGGTAGCGGATCAGTCGATTGATCACCTCCGTCCGTTGCGCAATGAGGTCGACTACGGCGAGATACTTTAACTTCTCGAATTCGGCTTTCTGCGCGTCTCCTAATCCATAATTGCGGAGATACTCTTCCTGAACCTGCTGGGACCACCCTCCCGTTGAACTCACCACCCACCCAATCCACCGGCGGCAGAGCATCACCGCATCGAATACCGCAAGGTTGAGCAACACGACGATCCCAGCACTGGCGAGCGTCATGAATGAATCGACCTGGCAACTCAGGTATCCCCGGCAGGGGTGAATATATTCTTCATCCAGCACGAAATGCCCAATGGCCCACATCGCTGCCATGTACAGGATGAACAGGAGGAGCGTCCTGGCCATTCCCTGGCTCAGCTGACTCGCTTCACGGTAGCGTCCCCATGCCTGGTCAACTTTCATAGAGGCAACCGTGGCGAGAGGATGGTAGACCCGCTGAAGATTTGTCCAAAACGCCTTGGGTGAGAACCGCTGGCGTGTTGACGTGTTTTCGAACTGAAACTTTTCGTCGATTTGTTCGCTGTTCTTATTGAGATCGCGAGCGCCCTTGACAAACAGAAGGACTGACAGCACGACAACCACCAACCGCAGCAGCTCGCTCGGCCAAATGCTGACACCGGCCGTCCACGAAAACGGCTCTCCTTCGTCATGCCCAGCCAAGAGCGCGTCGGCTCCCCCAACCACGACAAAGACGGCAAAGAGCGCGACGAGCACGACGGCCGCGATGCTCAACACACGCGGGTACCGCGCGACGCCAGACCAGAGGCGCTGATTGCTCCAGGCCACCACGATGAAGAGCGCAAACCCCACCGCAGTCCCCGCCGCCACAGCTGCGTTGTCGAATCCGACACCTTGACGTAGCGGACCGTAATCATCCGTGTAAGCCAGATCGGATCGTAACGGATGAATCGTACGGACCCCTTCTTTTGTGACGAGGCTCAAATCGACCGCGCCGTCCCTTCCCACCTCAAACAATCTGGGATGAACTCCAGCATCGTACACACGGCTTTCAGGCGTCAGTGCCGCATGGTAGGCCGTCCCGCAGGGGTCGTTCGACATCTCAGGCTGACCACGGCGGCACCGGACATGGCCGACAGCCTGCAGCGTCGCAAAATAGGTCGACGTCTGATACGTGCTCCGGAAGGGCGGGACATCGCGCTGCAAGCCGCCATCCAACTGCAATCCAAACGGCGAGGCAATGACCATGTTGCGAGTCCATTTGTACTCGCTCGGATGGAGGTGTCGACCATCGAGACCGACCGTAAAGAAAATGGCGTGCGGGAATGCAGGGCGAAGGGCTTTGATGATCAGGAGCGAATCATACGGATCGGTGCCAAAGATCCCGATGGCTCGAGCCCCTTCTCCTTCATCATGGATACGATTCACCAACGCCCGCACATAATCCACCTGACTGGTCCCTTCCGGGCGCTCACGCTGGCCATCTTTGGCGCTATCGGCCCGTGCGGTTTTATTTTTGTCTTCCCCCGGCACTTCACCATCCAGTCCGCTCAGATAGCTGTACCGCTGAACATTGAGACGCAACGATTCGTAGTCGGCTTGCCGCCGAATTTGCAGATCAATGGCATGGGGAATATCGGAACACCATTGTTTGACCGTGACCGGAACGTCGATCGTCTCCAGATCCCGTTCGGGAAAGGTCGCGATTTTCTTGCAAGCGGCGGCCCGAAACTCGATCGGAAGCGCCCTTCCATAGAACGAATCCCATTCCCCGATCAGGATCACCGCATCCCAACCGAGGCGAACCTGCCGCCGCTCCAACTCCTCGACCAGCGATTCGAATAACTGGTCATCAGATCCGATGTCGTAGGTCAGCCGGATATTGGCGCCCGCGAGTCGACGGGAAAATTCCTGCTCGCAAGCCCTGTAGGAGTCGCAAGCCAACCCTTTCCCTCCGGTCGGCTTGAGTCCGTAGGCCAGGAGCCCTTTCATCGCACTACTCCATGGGGAGTACAGCTCGATCCAGCCGTCGCGGTTCGGCCAGACACCGATTCCCGCATGCGGCTCGCCGTAGGACTCTCCAGCCTCGGCCAGGAGCGCTCGAAATGCCGAGGAGCTGTGAGGACCGAGGATCTTGAAGGTGACCGCCCGTTGGAGCTGCGGATTCAATCGAACAAGCTTGCGCGTATCGTCGGTGAGCAGACACTCACTCTTCTTCTCAGCTTCTCGACAGACGAGCGCCTGGGAGAAGGACGTCAGACTGGCAAAAAATCCTCGACTGAGTGCTTCATCAGGAAACCAGACGACGAGCACACTGTGGGAACGCGGCGATTCCTCGTCACACAGTCTGGTCCGTCTGAGGCGATACCATTCATAGGGCAGTGCCGACAAAGAACCCTGCGAGTCCCATTCGACAAATGAAAGCTGCCCCTCCTGCTCAGGCACATAACACGCGGCACCGAGTGCCGTACCAATGGCGTACCGATCTCGAAGACGTGACTCGGTGCTCTCGACATAGGGACCTCCACTGGTCGTCACCAGGAGGACCGTCACATGCTGGCCCTCTTTGGCCCGCTCGGTAATGGCCTGCCGAAGTGAGCGAAGTCGTTGTGTAAGCGGAGAAGGAGACGTAGCGCCTGACTGGTTCACCTTCACCTCCCGCAGGCCTCGTTGAACGGCTGCGACAGGGTCTTCCCACAAACGTGCGCGCACCGTTTGCTCTTCAATCGTCGCCTTCATGTCCAGCCCGGTGCCGACCGGACGTGAACTCCGCAACGGTTCCTTGACCAGCATGGCGCCCGCCAGCGCCAGCACCAGGGTCAAGGCCCCTGCCACCGCAAGTTTTGAATCGCTTTGTTTTTTTGCCATCTCGCTTTTCAGCGACGTGCTACATCAATGAGACATTCGCGCAGAGACCACGCGTGCCACTCTACAACAGACAGGGGAGAGAGTGAAGCTATGACCTCGGTTCAATGGCACGGCGTACACAGTCGGTACGATGTGCAGCCTTGATCGATGCGAGAACGTCGTCGGCGAGCTGGTGCAGCATCTTCAAGATGAACAACTGACAGCCAAATGCTTGCCCCAATTGGGCGGAGGAAGGGCATAGGCCTCCATGCCTAGCTGGTCTTTGAAAGGGTCTTGCAGCAGGGTGAAGAGCCGGTCGATCTCGGAGAAGTCCTTGTTCTGTGCTTTCTCAATCGCGACCTGCGCAAGATAGTTCCTGAGCACATACTTGGGGTTCACACGATTCATTCGATCACGCCGTTCGTCATCGTGACTCTGTTCACTCCGTAGCCGATCTCGATAGCGAAGCGCCCATTCATCAAACCGATCACGATTGAGAAAATGTTCGCGCAACGTCTCGTTCACCGTCCCTTCAGCTGAGGAAAACGTGCTCAATTCCCGAAATACGATCGTGTAGTCGGCATGGCTTCCTTGAAGGAGCCCGAGGAAGTCTCGAATCAGTTCGTCATCTTCCGTCTGACGCTCTACGAGCCCAAACTTGGCCCGCATGCGGGTCTGATATTCCTGGTCGAATAAAGACTGATAGCCTTCAAGCCCCGCTTTGAGCGCCTCTTTTTCAGACAGAGGCAGGAGCGCTTGCGCCAAGCAGCTCAGATTCCAGAGCCCGATGTAGGGTTGCTGATTGAAAGCGTAGCGACCGTTATGATCCGAATGGTTACAGATGAAACCCGCGTCGTAGTCATCCATGAATCCATACGGCCCGTAGTCCATCGTGAGACCGAGAATCGACATATTGTCGGTATTCAACACCCCATGGGCCCAGCCCACGGCTTGCCATTGCGCGATCAATCGTGCCGTGCGCTCGACCACCTCAGTGAAGAACTTCGCGTACTTCTCACTGACGTCGCGGAGATGGGGGAAATGCTGGTCGATCACATAGTCAGCCAGCGTTCTCAGGTGCTCGTGTTGCTTTCGATAGTAAAACACCTCGAATGTGCCGAAGCGGACGTGCGACGGCGCCATGCGGACCAGCATCGCCCCGGTTTCCACCTGCTCGCGGTACACCTTGTCGTCACTACCGACGAGGCAGAGCGCCTGTGTGGTGGCAATCCCGAGACCTTGCATGGCGGCACAACAGAGGTATTCTCGGATCGTCGAGCGCAGCACCGCCCGTCCGTCTCCATCTCGAGAAAACGGCGTCATCCCCGCTCCTTTGAGATGGAGATCCCACCGCTCGCCGCGCTCGTTCGTTGCTTCACCAAGGAGAATCGCTCGGCCGTCCCCGAGCTGCGGAACATAGACGCCGAACTGATGGCCGGAATACAGCATCGCGAGTGGCTCCATGCCCGGCGCGAGTGCGTTCCCGCCAAACAGCTCCGCGAACTCCGGCCGCGTCAATTGCTCTGGATCGAGATCGACCAACCCGGCTGCCACTGGGTTGGCATGGACCACATAGGGCGGCGCGCTAAAGGGAGTCGGATTCAATCGCGCATAAAAGGCTTGAGGAAGGCGGGCGTAGGTATTATCGAAGGAAAGCGTTTCAAGCGTTCGCTGGATCATATCTCTCTGTATCACGAGCCTCACGGTCTTGGCTATGGCGCAGGCGTTCCAAGCCAAACTCTCTGCTCAATCAGCATGTCATGACTCATCCTCACTACAATCATGCATGGCCTTACCCATCTCTTGCAGTTCACTCGACGATATCTCAGCCATCTCGGTATACTAGCCATTCCTGACGTGGGGTCTTCCTGCAAGCGAGGCTGTGAGTGAAACGCCGCACGACATCTGTATC
>JAOUGT010000112.1 GCA_029865485.1 Nitrospira sp. | reverse complement strand
CGCGCAGAAACAGATAGGCGGCAGTCAGTGCATCACGTTCTTTGATCGACAGCAGTTTCTTCCGGACCAACCGGTCCAGTGAACCAAGCGTGCTCCGGTCCAGCAAGGCCGGCACCTTTCGTCCGGCCAAGACCTGAATGGTCTGCACGAAGAACTCGATTTCTCGAATCCCGCCGGTCCCTAACTTTACATTGCGTTGGGTATGGCCACGGTCGGTCATTTTGCTGTCGATCATGTCTTTGACAGCTCGCACATCTTGCACGATCGCCAACGCCTGATCGTAGTCCAGCTTTCCTCCCACCCCCAAGACAAACGGCTTGACCATCTTGAGGAACGCCTGCCCGACGGCCTGCGATCCGGCAACCGGCGCAGCCTTCAGCAGAGCCAGCCGTTCCCAAACCTGTCCACGGACGGCATAATACCGCTGATATTCATCGAGTGATCGAGCAAGCTGCCCGATCGATCCTTCCGCACGTAACCGCAAATCGACTCGAAAGATGTGACCTTCTCTCGTGGGCTCAGACAAGACACGCGTTAATTCCCGGGCGAGAATCTCAAAGTATTCTTCATTGGAAATGCCGACGCCGACAGGGACGGCAGCACGCCCACCTTTCGGGGGTCTGGTTTCACCGCCATGCGCCTCATAGAGGTAGATCAGATCGACATCGGAGCTGTAGTTCAGCTCATGTCCGCCGAGCTTGCCCATCCCAATAACGGTGAACCCCGTCTCGACCCATCGCCCTTTTCCGGCCTGATGCATCGGCACACCATATTGCTGGCGCAGATCGGCATCGATGATCTCGTACGCGGTATGGATCAGCACACTGGCCAAATCGGACAAGGAGGCAGTCGTCTCCGGCACCGTCGCGAGCCGGAGCAGGTCCCGGACACCGATGCGCAACATCTCCCGCCTCCGAAAACGACGCAGGGTATCCAGCTTCGTGTCCTTCGCCGTCAAGTGCTTGACGCTGTCTCGAAGTGTCAGCTCGATGCCTTTCCGCGTAGGCGGGCGCGAGAGCACATCCTCCTCCGCCAGCCAATACACAAGCATGGGGTCTCGAATGAGGGTAAAGGCCAGCGCGTCGCTGTTGCCGAAGATCGCGCAGAGCAGATCGAGCATACGAGGCCATGTACGCAAGTAATCGAGCAGTGACGATCGGGAGACGCTTCCGAACAGTCGCTCCCAATGATTCAAAGCTTGATCCGGGTCGGCTGTCCGTGAAAGGGATTCCAGCAACCTCGGCAGGATCTCGGCCAACCGCTTGCGCTGAAGCGGATCACCGGCCATCGCATCGAGATTGCGATCCGCCAGTTCAACATCTCGAATCCCATAGGCGGACAGGATGGCTCGCACCTGCTCGGCATTCCGCTGGGCTGCGAGTAAGACCGGCCTTGGGTCCGGCGCACCAGTTATCTCCCCTCGAACCGATATCCGTGATATGTCGCTCTTCCTAGACTGCCGTTTCACGTTTCACGCCTCACGCTTCACGAGATCTCTATCTGGGGCGGCATTATACTGAGAGGTTTCTCTACGCACAATGAAACCATTCGGGTATACTGATGTCCATGCCAACCGGCACGCCAGACCGCAGCGCACTGCTGAATAAAGTCCGTCCTCTTTGCCCTGAGGTTCCACCGGAGATTCTTCAGGACTTCTTCGCCCGTCTGGATCAGGAATATTTCCAACGATTCGCCCCGCCAACGATTGCCGAACACATTCGATTGACGGCCCGACTCACGCCGGAACACCTGTGCGAGGTGGCGTTCGCCGAACAGACGGATCAACGGTGTGTCATCACGATCGTCGCCTATGACTACTTCTCCGAATTCGCGATGATTTGCGGGCTCCTGTCGGCCTTTGGGCTCAACATCGAGGAAGGCGATATTTATACCTTTGCGGAGAAAACCGCTCCGGTATCCTCTCGCACCGGTTGGAGCGAGTACGGACCACGCCTCCGTCCCAAGGCGACCCCGGGCTTGGCCCCAAAGAAGATCGTCGATGTATTCCGTGTGCATCCAGTCCAAGGGGTGGAGTTAGGAAAGGAACAACAACACCAGCTGGCACACGCGCTCACTTCCGTGATGACCCTGCTCGACAAGGGGCAGTTCGAAGAGGCGCGCCTCGCCGTGAACCGGCGTTTAGTCGAACAGCTCGGCAAGCGCCGCGCCTCGTTTGGTGGCCTGCTCCATCCGGTACAGATCACCTTCGATAACGGCCAATCACCCGTCGACACAGTCATGGACATCCGCTCGGACGATACTCCGGCCTTCTTGTACGCCTTTGCCAACGCCCTCGCGATGCGGAATGTGTACATCTCCAAAGCACAGTTCGATGTCGAAGGCGGGAAAATTCATGATCGCTTTTATGTGCGCAACCGCCACGGGCAAAAGCTCACCGATGCGACCGATCAGCAGCAGTTGCGCCTCACGGCCGTCCTCATCAAACAGTTTACCCATGCCCTGACCTGGGCGCCGGATCCCACCAAGGCGTTAGAAGCCTTCGACCAGTTCCTTGACCTGACGGTTCAACAGACAAAGGGCAAAGCTCAGCAGGAAGCCTTGGCCTTTCTCAGCGACAAGAAAACCTTTCCCCTGCTCGCCCGTCTGCTCGGCGCCAGCGATTTTCTCTGGGAAGACTTCCTCCGTCGCCAGCACAGCAACCTCCTGCCGCTTCTCCACGACTACCGAGACGCCCCCCTCATTACACCGAGAGCCACGCTTCGCAAGGAGCTTGATCGTCTGGTCAACCGCGCCAAAACCGATGACGCTCGGAAGGCCGCGCTGAATAATTTCAAAGACCGCGAGATGTTCCGTATCGACATGAAGCACATTGTCGAACCGGATATCGCCCTGCCGGACTTCTCCGCCGCCCTGACACAACTGGCCGAAGCCATTCTTGATCGCAGCTTGAAGGACTGCCAGGCCAAGCTGAACAAGCTGCATGGTCCACCCCGTCTAGCCAACAAGAAGCCCTGCCCCTTCACGGTTCTCGGATTGGGCAAGTTCGGCGGCAGAGAACTCGGCTATGCCTCTGACATCGAGGTCTTGTTCGTCTATGGAGATGCCGGCCGGACCGGCGGGAAACAGCCCATCGACAACAGTGAATACTTTGAACGACTGGGGTACGAGCTCCTTCAATGGATCGAAGCCAAACAGGAAGGCATCTTCCACCTGGACGTCCGCCTTCGACCCCATGGAGGAAAAGGCTCGCTCACCAATCCGTTCGATGAAATCGCCAAGTATTATAGCGACCAGGGGCTCGCGGCACCGTTTGAACGCCAGTCACTGATCAAATTGCGCCATGTCGCCGGCGATCCGGATCTTGGGAAGCGGGTCGAAACCCATCGCGACCACTATGTCTACAGCGGCAAACCCTTGGACCAGAATGTCGTCCTCGATGCACGCCGTCAACAGCTAAAGCAGCTCGTGGAACGCGGCACGGTGAACTTGAAACACAGCCAGGGCGGCATCGTCGATATCGAGTACGCCATCCAATACCTCCAGATTAAACACGGATCTCGCCTCCCCATCTTACGGACCCCCAACACCATGCAGGCTTTAGCAGCGCTTGTTGATTGCGGACTGGTCTCGAGACAGGACGGTGAGGTTGTGCGAAAAGCCTATTTCTTTATCCGGATGCTCATCGACGGCCTCCGCATGGTCCGTGGCAACGCCAAGGATCGGGTCCTTCCTCCCGTCGATTCAGACGAATTTATCTTTCTGGCGCGCCGCGTCGGGTACACCACCGACGACTGGCAAGCCGGCGCCCGTCACCTTCAGACCGATATTGCCCAACACATGACACTCACCAAGCAATTCTTCGAGCGGACCTTCGGAAAGGTGTAGCATCGGGACGAGCCGCTGCCACGCCCAACACAATGCACAGCACATGAGCCAACAGGTCCAAGACTCTGGTGGTCAGAGTCACCCTATTCAAAGCGCACCCGATCAAGACTTTCGCGAATCAGTTTGTTTTTCCCAGGGAGTCATGCGATAAGCCAGATGATGGCACACAGCGCGCGACCGATCACTTTCCAGTACGGGCTTTCCCTTTCTTGCCGATTGACACACTTCCCCAGGACCGGTAGCCTATCTTCAGGCAAATCCGACTGACATGACACACTGCAGAAAGGAACCCCAGCGATGACATCACCATGGCGCATTCTATTGCTGTGTCTCTGCCTCATCGCCGCCGGCTGCGGTGGAAACAGGGCTGAGATCAAGGAAGACCGCCTGACCGTCGGTAAGGTGCAGGGCGAGATTAAAGTCGGCATGCCCGCGTCCCAGGTGGCCGAACTCTTGGGAAGCCCCAATATCGTGACCACGGATGAGAAGCGACGCGAGGTCTGGATCTACGACAAGGTATCGACCGACCGCGTGGATACCTCCAGTTCATCCTTTGCGGGCATCATTATTCTTGGCGCCGCATCCCGCGACAGTTCCAGCTCACAACGCCAACGGACCCTGACCATCATCATCAAATACGACGAAGAGAAGAAGGTCCGCGACTTTGCCTACAACTCTACCCAGTTCTAGCATACGTCGAGGGTCTGGAATTCGGCGAACACTGCTGGCGGCGACGTGTCTTGCCCTATCGAATCAGTTGACAGGATGCGCGGCGCACACCCAACCGGACGAACTGTTCCAGCTAAAGCCCGAGAGCGCGGCCAACCGAGCCATGCAGACCCGCCTCTTCGAGACCAAGGATGAAGCGGAGTTATTGTCCGCCGCGGCGGCGGTCCTCCAAGACTTGGGTTTCCAGGTCGAAGAAAGCGTTCGTGAGGTGGGATTTCTGCGGGCAGTAAAAGAACGAAGTGCCAGGGAATATGGTCAGGACATCACTCGATTTACCGTCTTTCTTCTGAGCACGCCGCTGGTGCTCGTACAACAACCTCCGATTGTCCTGCCCGTAGACCTGCATCAAAAAATCGCCGCTGCGCTGGTCACCAGACCAGCGACTCTCGATGCCGCACGTCAGGAAGTCAGAGTCATGTTCTACCGGGTCGTGTGGAAAGGAGGGGGATCGTCCGGCCAGCAGGGGATTCCACCGGGCGAACAGCGGATGGAAATGCTGCGCGACCCTGTGATGTACCAGACCTTCTTTGCGAAATTATCAAAAGCGGTGTTTCTGGAACCTTTCGCACTCTGAGCACGAGGTCACGATGAAACCAGAGCACGCGGCAGAACTCATGGCAATCGCCATGTTGGTTATCACGCTGGGTTGCACCGCACCACAGCCCGGTCCGGACCTACTGGCGCCGACCGAGGCCCAGATGAAGATTCGGAGCGTGCAAACACGATCCTTCGACATCAAGGATCGCCAAATGGCCATGCGCGGCGTCATTGCGGCGCTGCAGGACTTGGGGTTCATCATCGAGCGGGCCAATGAACCGTTGGGGCTGGTGACGGCGGCACGGTTCGCCGAGCCGAATTTCTACGATGTCGTGGGCGTCACCGTCACCGTACGCGCGGAGACGGAAGGGCGCATGATGATTCGCGCCAACGCCATCTACAACAACAAACCCATCGAAGACCCCAAGGTCTACCAGAACTTCTTCGCCACGTTGGAACGCTCGCTCTTTGTCACCAAGAATTGATGGAGATGGTCTCTCACCAGAGAAACCGTGATGAGCGCAGCCGGCCGCCGCTCGCAGGAACGAGGCGGCGGAACCTCTGTCTCTTGGTCGGCCTCTGCCTGTTGCTGCAGGGATGCCCAACACCCTACGAACTGCGGCATGTCACCCAGTGGAATTCGCGTGAACAAATCTGGCTTTCCGAGGACAGCCAGGTCAAGATTCGTTCCACTCAATCGCGTGTATTCGATACGGTGGATCAGCGTAAGATGCTGGCGACGATCGTCTCCACCCTGCAGGACTTGGATTTCAAAGTGGAAGTACTTGATGAAACACTGGGCCTCGTCTCCGGCAAGAAATATGTGGAGAATGAGCGGATCTATGGCCTCGACTTGAGCTACCTGCTGTATCAACCCGATACATTACTGATTCTCAACCGTCATGACCGAACATGGGGCCCATTCAGTCACCGGAGTAATCTTGTCCGCTTTACTGTCACCGTCCGCAAGCGCAATGAGGCGCAACTTGTGGTGCGGGCCAGCGCTCAGTTTTACCTTCGTGCGGTCGAAGACCCCGTACCCTACCAGCAATTCTTCCGCACCCTGGAGCAAGCCATCTTCCTGGAAGGCCACTCTGTGGAATAAGTCTGGTGAAGTCTCACGACCTCGACGCTATGCGGCCATGGTGTAGGGCTGGATCATGGCCAGCGTCTCTTGCAGCTGGGCTTTGGCTTGCGCAAGGAGTGTGGGGAGATCGGTCGGCACAAACCCGGTGGCCGCGACGGCCTGGGAGCTGAACGGCACGGTCACAGGGCGTCGACTGGAATCGAGTTCTTCATAGTCGGCCACGCAACCAGCCAGATGAACGATGGACGCCTCGATGATGAATTCACCGGCATCTTTCGGGCTCAGTTGGCAGCGGACCGCCTGTTCAATCTGTACGGGCAAGCCCCAGGATCGGATGAGTTCGGCTCCGACTTCTGCAAAGTCACAACCGATATTGGACTGTTCCACTTCTGCCAGAGACGCTTCCAGATATCCCGCTTCAATCAATGCCGACTGAGCTCGCTGTGGAACGGTCTGATACAGAACCCCATGGCCGATGTCGCGTAAAAGACCCGCCAGATACAATTGTTCATGGACAGCGATGCGACAGGACTTTGCGATGTTCTGCGCCAATAGCCCGCAAAAGACGCTTTTTCTCCAAAACTTGGACAGATCCATCAAATGAACCGGTATTCCCGCGAAGGTTTGACCGACGGTCGTGGTTGCAACAACCTCGTTGATGACGCGCTTCCCAAGAAGTTGAACCGCGCCGGTGACGGTGCCGACCTGCCTGGGTGGCCCATAGGGTGCGTTGTTCGCCAGGCGAAGCACCCTGGCTGTGATGATCGGATCGAGCTGGAGCGTCTTGGCTTGGTCTCCCATGGTTGCGTTGGGATCGTCCACCACATCTCGCACACAGCAGTACACTTCCGGCAATGTCGGCACTGTGGTGCACGCTTGGACCAATTCACTCGCCAATGGCATGGTGGAGCCTCTCCTTCTTACAGGTCGATTCGAACCGGCCCTCCAGCTTCTTTATCGGTTCAGAATGAGCGAAACTATCGTGTTCGCAGGCTATGGGACTGATTTGGTTCCGCCATCACCATGAATTCTAGCCCTGCAGGGCTGAATCGACTACCAGATTGTCATTCCCGGCCTACGGCGATTCCCGAGGGAGCGAGGTTGTGCAGTCAGTTGCGCCAGACACCGGCGGGACTTCAGCCTCCGGACGGAATCCTCTCCGTCACTCCGCCTCCGCCCGTGGGCTCAAGCTGGAAGAAACTCTCACCGATACAGTGTCTAGGCTTCTATTGGAGAACTCCTATGCCTTCGGCCACAGAATCGGCCCTCATTGACTCGATTCGTCCTCGACTGCATCCGAGACTGAAACCACTGTTTGACGAATCCAGTCGTTGCCTTCCGATTCTCCAATCCACCTGCCAGCAAATCCTGAACGACACGGACCAACAATTCACGCCCGACAATCTGGTCCAAGTGATCAGCCGAGACCATGGCCTGACCTGCAAAGTCCTGCAGGTGGCCAACAGCATTGCCTACAGCCCGCAACAGACGATCGGCGGTATCCCGCACGCCGTGAGCTGGCTTGGTCTCGATACTGTTCGCGCCTTGGTTGCTGCCGCGCATCTGGTCGAGCAGTTGCAACATTGGCCGGCTCGCCAGCAGGAACTTCGAACCCTGATCGCAAAGTCCCTGGTCTCCGCCACCTACGCCAATGAGTTTGGAACGGCGATCAGCTACCCGCAGCCCGGTCAGTTATTTACCTCAGCGCTCCTCTACGCGATCGGAGACTTAGCCGTTGCCTATCAGGATCCGGACCTCTTTGAAGCGCTTCAGGCCATGTACCGAAAGGTGAAGCACCAAGCCGACCGCGTCTCCCAGGAGACGAAGCTCATCGGTGTTCCTCGGCTCACCTTGGCCAGGGCCTTGGCTCGACTCTGGAAGCTCCCGGATAATCTCGTACACCTCTTCGACAGTACCGGCGAATCGCCGACCGGGCGCTGGCAGAGCGCTTCACAGACCTACCGCGGTCTCGTGGTCGGCTCGATCCACCTGGTTGACGTGATGACGGGCTCAGGTTCCGCCGCTGCCGTGGAAGAAGCCAAACGGGCACTCCAGCTCGGAAGTGGACTGTCTTCGGGCCGGTTTACTGATCTGATGACCCAGGCCATGGACCGAGGTCTCCAGCTTACCCGCTCCATGGGACTGGTCGTCGATCCGGTTCACGACCCACTGATGTCGTCGAATGGGAAAAGCCCCGCCGAATCACCCGCCCTCCGATCCTCGGCCAAGACCGCACCGGGAGAAGACCAGGCGACCGCGCCACAGAGGGTTTCGCCGACCCACGATGCGCCGCCGGTCCCCATTCGGAGCAACCCGCTCGAAACCCTGCAGGCATTTCAGGACTCGTTACAGGGTGTGAAGGACCTGAACAGCCTCCTTGGAATATTTATCCGATCGCTCCACCGCGATGCAGGATTGGGTCGTGTCGGGCTGGCACTGCTCAACCCGAGCGATAGTGATCGCTTGGTCGGAAAGCTGACGCTGGGTGTGGAACCTCCGGCACCGTACCTCTCATCCCTTTCTGGCTCACTCAGCCGAGAACATCCGTTTTTCCTCTCGATGCTCAAGCGTGTCGATCCGCTGCTGGTTCCAAGCGTTTCAGACCAGCCGGCCGGAGCCATGAAGCAGGACTTTCTCGATGTCTGGCGTCCCACATCGGCGATCCTCGCCCCATTGCGAGTGGGGGTGAGACCCATCGGGCTGGTCTATTGTGATCAGGCACCGGATCACCCACCCCTACATGCTCAAGACTACCAGGCCTTTCAGTTCTTCTTTTTCCAAACGACATTAGCAATGAATCGCTTAGCCGGCGTCCTCTAACGGGATGCCAGTGTGAGCACCGTCCGTGAAATTCGAGCCACATGGCAGGCATCAAACTGGGCTGCGCCGTTGCCCGCTCACCCGACACCAAACAGGAAAAGAGTGCCCGTCAGGGCCAGACAGCTCGCTGCTCAGGGAGATCAACCGGAAAGCCCGGCTCAAGTAGCGGCGCGTTTGTAGGAGACGGAAACCAGGATGTTCACGGCCGGGTCGTAGGTGGGTGAGGTTCGGCGCTTCGGCAGTGTTCGACGCGGCTACGCAGCGACCGCCTGCGGATAGACAAGTGCCAGCATCTCGGTTAACTGGGACTGCGCATTCGCCATCAGCTCCGAAAGATTGGCCAACACAAAGCCCGTCGCCTGCAGAGCTTGCGGATCCAACGGCACTTCGGTGGCGCGCTGCTTCGAGTCACGCTCCAGACAGTCGATGACCGCTCCCGCCAGATGCACTATGGACGCATGCTGGATATAGTCGCCGGCCTCGCTGGGGCTCAGTTGATGGCGGATGGCCTGTTCAATCTGGGCTGGCAGCCCCCAGGATCGGAGAAGTTCAGCCCCCACTTCAGCAAAGTCACACCCAATATTAGACCGCTCCACCTCGGCAAGGGACAGGTCCAGATAACCCGCCTCAATGAGTGCCGACTGGGCCCGCTGCGGAGCATATTGGTAGAGCACATAGTGCCCCAGGTCCCGTAGCAGCCCCTCCACGAAGAAGCGCTCGCTGTCCTTGATCCCGCAGGACCTGGCAATCTTTCCGGTCAGCAACGCGCACAGGACACTTCGCTTCCAGAACTTCGCCGCATCCATGAGCTGAATCGGGACCCCGGCAAAGGTTCTCCCGACCGTCGTCGCCGTGACGAGATCGGTGATGGCCTGGGTACCGAGAAGACTGACGGCACGGGAAATCGTATCGATCTGTTTGGGAAATCCATAGACGGGGCTATTGACGAGGCGCAGGAGCCTGGCGGAGATCGCCGGATCCAGCTTGAGCACATCCGCAAGGTCGTCCATCGTCGAATTGGAGTCGTCCACCACCTCCCGCACACGGAAGTAGATCTCCGGCAAGCTAAAAATGGAGGTGCAGGATTGGACCAATTCTTGTGCCGATGGCATGGCAGCTCCTTCCGGTTCTGCGGCGAGGGAGACCGGCCTTCACTCACCCTATCGGCTACAAACTGGCAGAACTGTAGAAGATGGATCCGGAGAAGTATCCCTGAGCTGTCCCGCAAAGATCCCCGTAGAGAACACAACACCTCTCCCTAGCAGGCTGTTGACAAAGCCCGCCAGCGGCGTTCTCGCCTCACTCAGAGGCTCAACGTACGGCAGAGAGTACGCTTCGCCTCTTCGTTCGCTGCGGCTTTGCTGGACGGCCTTTCTGAACAGCCTGCGGGCCACTCGGCTTCCGTTAGAGATCTCGATTGCTGTGCGTTTTCCGAATCGTGCATGTGTTTGTCAACACACTGCTAGTTATGCC
>JAOUGT010000296.1 GCA_029865485.1 Nitrospira sp. | reverse complement strand
GGCGATTGCTCGCCGTCCCGCAACGTCGTGTCAAAAATTCTGATCATGCGTGCCATGTCTTACCTCCAATACAAGCCGCTCAAAAAGTCCTTCCGGCAAGGCCGCAAGGAGCGAGAACCCCGAGGTGTACGAGTGGTACATCGAGGGGTTCGAACGACTGAGAACGCAGCAGGAAGGCTTTTTCAGCGGCTTGAAAATAGAAAAGCCCTCATCCCATAAGACCCAGGGACGAAGGCTTTCGGCACTCCGTGGTACCACCCTGATTTAGTCTGAAGATCGCCTGATCCTCAAACCCTTCTTTCTGCCTCTTACGGAGGCAAGGCGGAGTCTCTTACTTCCTGTTCGGAGACTCAGCTCAGAGGCGAGTTCGGCGATATCTAGGCTGGCTTGCACCACCCGCCAGCTCTCTCTTCAGAATGTCGAAATCGCTTCCCAGCTGCGTTCTCGCATCGTTCAAAGGCTCAACGTACATCCCACAAGCGTACGCCTCGCCTTTTCACTCGCTGCGGCCTTGCTGGACAACCGCTTTGAACATTCTGCGTTCTAGACCGTTCGCCTACTACTCCTCTTCCTAGCCATGCACACTCGCTATAGTTTTCCCCTTCGTTGCTATGGGTTCGATTCAACCGGTGGCAACTCACTTTTTCCGACGGCCCGTTTCCCAGCGGCCGGCACGAGCAGTCCAGCGATCTTTTCGACCGGTCCCATCAGCGCATAGCCGGCAAACACAACAAATACCATCACGGCCGGCCAGGCGGCGACCATCATCAGCGCCAGAATACCCCAGACCAAGTACGTGATCTGGCGATGCCCTTTGAACTTCAGATCCTTAAAGCTACGATACTTGATCGTGCTGACCATCAGAAAGGAGAGTCCCAACGTCATGAGCAGAACCACAATCGAGCGGACATCCGCCCCCATCTTTATGATGTAATGATCCATGACGACTAAGGACGCCACAACACCCGCAGCAGCAGGAATGGCCAACCCTGTAAAGTACTTGCCGTCCGACAGGGCCACAGTGGAGTTAAATCTCGCCAACCGGACGGCTCCCATGGCGACATAGGCAAACATCACGGCCACCCCAAACGTGCCATGCCCGCTTAACGCCCAGGAATAGATCAAGATCCCGGGTGCCACCCCAAACGACACCACATCAGAAAGCGAATCATACTCCAACCCGAACTGACTGGTGCTATTGGTCAATCGAGCCGACTTCCCATCCAGAACATCGAAGATCATGGCGACCAACACCGCGATTGCTGCTTCCAAGTAGTTGGCATTGAAGACCGACAGAATGGCGAAGACCCCGCAAAACAGGTTGCCCGTCGTAAAGAGGTTGGGGATCAGGTGCATCGCAGCCTTCCTCCTCTTGCCTCCCTTTCCAAACGAACTTCTAAAGCTCGCTGTTTTCATGACAACTCTCCCAGGATGGTTTCCCCGCCCTTCACCCGCTGCCCGACAGCCACCCGAAGCGTGGTGCCAAGCGGGAGAAAGGTATCCATGCGCGACCCAAACCGAATCAGGCCATAGCGCTCACCCCGAACAGCCAGTTCCAACGGTGCAATCCAACACACGATGCGCCTGGCGATCAGCCCGGCCACTTGCACACACAAGACTTTGATCCCATCGGGTGTCTTGATCATGAGTGCATTCTGCTCATTCATAAACGTGGCTTCCGGCTTACTTGCCACCATGAACATACCCGGCTGATACTGCACATTTTCAACCATTCCGTCGCAAGGCAACCGATTGATGTGCACGTCGAAGACATTCAAGAAGATTGTCACACGAAGGCTTCGTTCCTTCAGATACCTCGGCTCAAACTCTTCTTCGATGGCAATGACTTTCCCATCGCCGGGAGCGACAATGAGATTCGGACCTTGCGGGACTACTCTGGCCGGGTTTCGAAAAAACCAGGCCGAAAACAGGGTCGCAACGCCACCAAGGAACGCGACGAAAGACCAGCCCAAGAGTCCTGTCAGCAGTGTAACGCCTGCAGGAACCGCAATGAAGGGAATTCCTTCTTTTGCAAATGGCACGCCGACTGCACGATCCGCCACAGGCTGCCTCAGTTTTTCGTTTTATCGACCAGTTGATCTTTTTTGAGCCACGGCATCATTCCCCGCAGCTTGGCCCCCACTGCTTCAATGGGATGCGCCTCCCCTTTCGCAAGCAAGGCATTATAGACCGGTCTATTGGCCTGGTTCTCAAGCACCCATTCCTTGGCAAACCGCCCCGTCTGAATCTCGCCGAGAATCTTTTTCATCTCCTGCTTTGTCTGCTCAGTCACCACGCGTGGACCACGCGTGACATCTCCGTACTTCGCCGTCGTGCTGATCGAGTACCGCATATTGGCAATGCCCCCCTGATAAATCAGATCGACAATGAGCTTCACTTCGTGCAAACACTCGAAGTACGCCATCTCCGGTGAGTACCCAGCTTCAACCAGAGTCTCATAGCCGGCTTGAATCAAGGATGTGAGACCACCACACAGCACCGCTTGTTCACCGAAGAGATCAGTCTCCGTCTCTTCGCGGAAATTCGTTTCGATGACACCGGCACGCCCACCACCGATCGCACTCGCATACGCCAATCCAACCTGTTTGGTCGTCCCGCTGGGATCTTGATGGATCGCCAGGAGGCACGGCACTCCACTGCCCTTCGTGTACTCCGACCGCACGAGATGTCCTGGCCCTTTCGGCGCCACCATGAACACATTGATGGAGGCAGGCGGCACAATCTGCCCAAAGTGAATATTGAAACCATGACCAAACGCCAGATAAGACCCTGGCTTGAGATTCGGTGCAATGTCTTGCCGATAGATGGCAGCCTGCGCCTCATCAGGCGCCAGAATCATGATGATATCGGAAGCCTTCACGGCGTCGGCCACAGGCATGACTTTCAATCCGCTCTGCTCAGCCTTTTTCCACGACGCCCCCTCGCGCAACCCAATCA
>JAOUGT010000111.1 GCA_029865485.1 Nitrospira sp. | reverse complement strand
TCTGCAAGCGCGGGTGGCCAAGTTGGAAGGCCACATGAAGAGCGGGTTGCTGGATCTCGACAGCGAGACCGGCAAGATCTCCCTGGGCGGCATCGGCGGGGGCATGATGCTGGCGGGGACGCTCGCGATCGCCGGCTGGCGCCGGAATAAGAAGTAGTCGACCGTGTCGACGTCGTCCCTGAGTGAACCAGTTTCCCGTCCATCAGGGGCACAGAAGCTCCTCCCGTCACTAGGTATTCTCCTAGTGACGGGAGGTCTTGTTATGAACGCGACTGTTACACCGCCTGGCTTCGTGTGATACGTACAGGTGGGTTCACATATATCGTGTGAAGCGTCCTCATCCGGAACGAGATACACCTATCGACGCGCTCAGGGCATCCAGAGCCGGTCGAGGGACGCTTCACATGCGACGTTTCACGAGGTGCCTACTCTAAAATGCCAGAACAGATTCGTGTGTTGCTCGTCGATGACTCGGTGGTTGTACTCCATGGGTTGAAGACGATCCTTGGGGAAAACAAGAACCTCGTCATTGTCAGTACGGCAAGCACGTATGATGAGGCGATCACTGCAATCGGGCAGCAGAAGCCGGATGTGGTTCTGCTGGATGTGCAACTGGGCTCCGCGAGCGGAATCGATTTATGCGAGACCCTCAGGCACAGATTCCCCCAGACCAGCATGTGCTTCTTGACGGCCCATGAAGACAGGGCGCTTTTGCGTGCCGCGATTCGTGCGGGTGCACAGGGGTACTTGCTGAAGAGTTGTTCGGGTGTGGAGGTTGCGCGGTCTGTCGAGATCGTGGCCGAGGGAAAGGCCGTCATCGATCCGATATTGATCCCGCAGGTCATCACGTGGATCAGGGAACGAGCCCAACTCGTACGACCGAAGAACATGGACGACTGTTCAGAAGCCGATTATGAACTGCTGTCCCGCATCGCCGCAGGCAAGAGCAACAAAGAAATCGCTCAAGAACTCCAGGCAACGCCCACCAGAATTGCGTCGCGCATTCAGTCCGTCTATAAGCGGCTCAAGATCTCGAGGAGATCGGAAGCGACGAGTTGCTTTGTCCGGTGGAGAGAACGGTTGCCACGCTCGATGCCGAACGGAACGACGGTCATCCAGAGACCGATCACGCGACATCTTGACGACAACGGCTGATGCTGCGGTCGGCAGCCGCATGATTCCATGCCGGTAGAATTCGTCAGAGCTTCACAGTCAACCAGCCCATCACCCGCGTGCCAAGTAGGTCGCCCAAGGGATGCTCGCGGTGCGTGTCGTTTAGCGCGTTGAAGACCGAAAGCGCCAGCTCCGCCTCGCGGCGATAGCCGTCAGGCGTGTGCTCCTGCCAGAAACGATAGCCCAGGCGGAGATTCAAGAGGTTGTAACTCCGGACCCGTTCTTGGGGAACGACCGTGCCTGGTGGGAAGAAGTCGGCAAGGGAGGTAAAGGCGTCTGACAAAGGATAGGAGGCTGAACCAACGTGGTGGTACAACACCTCGCCCGTCAGCGCCGGCGTCCATGTGAGTCGGAGCCCCGCATTGATTTTATGGTGAGGAAACCCACGACGGCTGAAGCCGTGAAAGGTTTGACCCCCCTCCTGATAGGAGTAATTCGCAAATCCGGAGAGCCAGGAGGTAGCCAACCATTCAAAACCGGCTTCTCCTCCATAGAGATCCGCTAGTCCTCCATTGACGGGCCGGACCGGGGCGGTGGGAATCCCGGTGGTATTTCTGAATTCGATCAGGTCAGAAATATGATTGAAGAAGAGCGTCATGCGAGTCCGGAGCCGGTGCTGCCACCACCAGCCCTGATACTCGAGCTCATACGACGCTATTTTTTCTGGGCTGATATCTGTTGATCCGATGACCGAGGTAGACTGCCGGAAGCCGGGAAGGGTCAGGATGTTTCGTATATCGAGAGCAACCTCGGTCGTGGTCGGCGGGCGATAGGCGACCGACCAGGAAAATCGGACGGTATGTTCGGGCCGAGGGCGAACCAGGATCGAGAGTCGTGGCGACAGGGTTGGAGTGATAAAGGTATCGAGGTCGTAGCGAACCCCTCCGACGAGCTCGATCGCGGCGCTCGGTTTCCAGGTCGCTTGCGAAAACAGCCCCAGGCGGTCTTCATGCGTTCGCTCCGCAAGCAAGTTGGCATCATGGATGATTCGGCGGTAATTCGCCCCTGCACCCAGCGTCACGGTCTGAAGCAAGGTCGTATGGTAGTACCCATCCAGATTATAGGTATTGAGTGCATGCTTCTCGTTTCGATCACCTGTGCGATCTGTTTGGAGGAGCAATGGCCTGAGCGGAGCGAAGCTTTCTACAAGTCCCTCAGAGGCATAGCCGCTGTACCATCCGTGAATCTGTAGATGGTCACCTTCGTAGCCGACCAGTCCGTAGGCGTGGTGGAGGGGGGCAATTGCTGTGTGACTGCCCGCATTGACAGGGCCATTGTAAGGGTTTGCTGTTAGGAAGCCCGCCTCACCGCGTACTCTGCCGCCGGAGGAAAGATGGTAGTCGGCCAGAGCCGTGACTTTTTGGGTGTTCAGAGCTTGGCGGTCACGATCGGCCCACATCTGGTTTTGTTCATGTCCCGCTGATAGGCGGTAGCCCCAGTCGTCCGAATGGCCGGCTTGCACGGCGGTGGCGAGAATAGTGCCGAGTTCCCCGCCCGCCACTTGCAAGCTCGTTCCTTTCATTTCTTCCGGTGCCTTGGTGATGATGTTGATCACCCCATCGAACGCATTGAACCCATAGACTGCTGAGGCCGGCCCTTTCAGTACCTCAATCCGCTTGATCGCGGTGAGGGCCACCGGCAGGAATTTCCAGAGCACCACACCGGCTTGGTCGATGTAGACTGAGCGACCATCGATCATCACCAGCAGGCTGTTCGCGGTCAGTTGATTGTTTCCCCTCATGCTGACGTTGAAATCCACTGCGTTGGTCTGCATCACCTCCAGACCCGGTACTCGTCGCAGTAGAGTCGGAATGTCAGTGGCTCCTGAGCTGCGGATGTCTTCGTCCGTAATCACGTAGACATCGGAGGGAGCCTGAGAAATGGGCTGTTCATAGCGGCTGGCGATGCTGACGGCTTCTTCCTTCAGATAGAGGGCTTCGTCCCGGAGGTGTTGCTCCGTCGAGGAGGATGTTCGAGGGGGCGAGAGGGAAGGCTGGGCCCAGCTGTGGGACACCCCATGGATCCAACAACTTGCCAGCAGGACAAGGAGGCTCCACAGCACACTCAGAGGTAGAAGGAATCTTCTTCTTCCAGTTTGCACGCGCACAGGTGATCTGAACGCCATAACGCTCGTTGGTGGTCCACTTGTTGGCTTATACCTGAGACGCGACGCGGTTCGAAAGAGATTTGTCTTCCGTCGAAGGCGATGCGCGAAGTGAATCCAATTAGATACAGAATCCTTTTGTAGACAGTTGCCGTCAGCCAGGCCAGGCAAGGCGGCCAGTGGGTAGCTTGTGCGGCATTTCCCATTGGATTGCGGCTATGCCAAGGGTTCCAAGCCGAGGCGTGAAATATGCTTTCTGGCTCTTGCATCGTGGGGTGCAGCCACGATTTGTCCGGTGGTGGGTCTATCGAGGAGTGCCTTTCGTCTTCGGGCGATCTTCCACTACAATGGCGCCCTACTAACCGAGTCGGGAGTGTTACATGCAGATGCGAGTCCTCGTGGTGGATGACGACTGCGATATTGTGAGGGCGCTGCAGAAGCGCTTGACCTGGATGGGCCATGAGGTGCTGACGGCCGAAGACGGCGAGCAGGCACTCAAACTGGCGATCGAGGATCAGCCGGATCTGATGCTCTTGGATATCGAGTTGCCTGGCTTAAGTGGTCTGGATGTGCTGAAGCGGCTGACCGAGCGGCGCTCGAACGTTCCACCGCATGTCATGCCGGAAGTGGTCGTGATTACGGCTTTTGGGACGATTGATCGCGCCGTCGAGGCCATCCGGTTGGGGGCCTGTGATTTCTTAACGAAGCCGTTTGAACCGGATCATCTTTCTGCTGTAATTGAAAAGGCCAGAGCACAGATGGCCCTGACACGGCAGATCGGACTTCTGCAGGAGGAAGTCCTGGGCCGCTATGAACATGTGATCGGACAGAGTCCGCGTATGATTGAACTGCTGGATACGGCGCGTCGAGCGGCCGGCGCATCGGCTACCGTGCTCCTGCTGGGTGAAACCGGCACGGGGAAAGAGGTGATGGCTCGTGCGTTGCACCGGTGGAGCCCGCGTGCCCCGAAGCCCTTTGTGGTCGTGAATTGTGCAGCATTACCAGAGAGTCTATTGGAAAACGAATTGTTCGGTCATGAAAAGGGGGCCTACACGGGAGCGGTAAAGCGGGAACGAGGGAAAATCGAATCAGCGGAAGGCGGCACCGTGTTTCTCGATGAGATTGGTGACATGCCGGCGGGACTGCAAACTCGATTACTCCGTCTCCTCCAGGATCAGGAGTTCTATCGGGTGGGCGGGACGCAGCCGATTCGTACGAATGTGCGGTTTATCGCGGCAACGAATAGGGACCTGAAGGAGGCCATTCAGGTCGGTATGTTTCGAGAGGATCTTTTCTATCGACTGAACGTGATTTCGTTCACCTTGCCTCCCTTGCGCAAACGGCCGGAGGACCTCCCTGCATTGGTGGAACACTTCATCAGAATCCATGGTGCGAGGGTGGTCCATCGTCCACTCAACATCAGTCCTGATGCGCTTGAGTTGATGCGGGGATATCATTGGCCCGGTAATGTGCGTGAGTTGGAAAATGTCTTGGTTCGCGCCATCACACTCTGTCCTGACGACTGTATTGAGCCGGAGCATCTGGGGATTACGGTGCCTCGCAGATTGCCGATTGATGTGGCGTTTGCTGAGTGTGAGGCGCTGAATTACCACTCGGTGATGGAGGGGTACAGCCGAAAAGTCCTGGAAGAAGCGTTACGACGAACAGGATGGAACCAGACGAAGGCTGCCGAGATGCTGGGGCTCCAGCGAACCTACCTGACAAGACTCCTCAGGCAGCGTGGAGTGTCGGTCAAGCCTCCTTCCCCCTAGCAGTGCACCTCGTGAAACGTGTGGCGGTTATGGTTGGAAGCCTGAGGTGGGAAGTTGGAGGCCGGCATCTCACGCTTCAAACCTCTGATCTCCAACTTCACACCGTACCACGCTTCACGTACGACGCTTCACGAGCTACGACGGGCTGTGTGTGAGTGAGGCACGCCGGTGTCGTTGCCCGCAAAGTGAAGTAAAAACAGCTGCCTCGGCCAAGTTTCGTCTCAAGTTCTAGTCGGCCATGATGTAGTTCAACCAACAGCTTGGCAATGGTCAGGCCAAGGCCTGTTCCATTGGTCTTCTTGTGGATCGTCGGTGCACGATAGAAGGGCTGAAAGACTTTGTCCACCTCGTCGGGCGCGATGCCGGGCCCGACATCGCGTACGGAAATCCGAATGTCATCGCTCGAAAGCCTGGTGAGGGTCAGATCAACGACGGCGCCTATCGGCGAAAATTTGACTGCGTTATGCAAGAGGTTGATGAGAATCTGTTGGAGTTTCTCCGGATCGGCTGAGACCATGGGCAGATCAGTTGGGAGCGAGATGACGATCTGTACGGAGCGATCGGACGCAAACGGATGAAGATCCTCGACGACTTTGGCGATCACGCTTCCCAGCTTAACCGGTTCCAGGCGCAGGGGGGATTGCCTTCCCTCAATTTGCGAGAGATCCAGCAATTGTTCGATGAGGGCCTGAAGCCTTGAGAGGTTGGATTCCACGCGTAAGAGCGATTCGCGTTGCTCCTCGGTGATCGCTCCATCAATCCCGTCTCCGAGGTTTGCAAGATGGACCTTCATGGAGGTCAGCGGGGTTCGGAGTTCGTGCGAGGCAGTGGAGACGAAAATGGATTTGCGTCGGTCCAGTTCTCGGAGTTTGGCGTTCGCAGCCGCCAGCTCCTGGGTGCGGACGTTGACCCGGTCTTCCAAGGTCTGGGCAAGCTCGCGCAATTCATGCTCGCGCGCCTGCAATGCTTTCGCCATCGCGTTAAAGACACCGGTCAGCGTCCCGATTTCATCCCGGGTGGTGATGGCCATGATCGGCACTGTTTTCCCAGCTGCGAGTTGAGTTGAGGCGAGTGTGAGATCGTGCAGTGGAACGGTAATTCGGCGAGCCAACCAGACGACGATGCAGAGCCCGCCTGCCACTGTGCCGAGTGTGATGAGGACTGCTTGGCACAAGAGTCGTCGCAGTTCATGCTGAAGATTCGATGTCGACAACCCGACGAGTACGAGGGGAGGGGGCGCAGTGTTCGACACATTGCGTGTTCCCGGTCCATCCAGGTGTTCTTCAAACGTGAGTTGTAGGGCAGGATCCCACTGGGTGGCCGTGGAATAGTGTGAGATGGGAACCGTAATATTGTAAAAAATGGGGAGGTCGGTCCCGCCCAGCAAATTTATCAAATCTTCCATGGAAAACTCGATCGTCGGACGAATCATCGGACCGTGACGGTTGATTACAATCGCCGTCACGAGTGATTCGTGTGTGGCGTTGTCTGGCCGTACCGCTTGTGTCAGTGAAAACCGTCGCTGACCGGTCGGATCGAGAATGAACTGCTCATCCCACGGGTCCTTCCCTGCCCCGGCTTGAAGCGCACCATTCGACGAAGTCATCGCCGCATAGGCGACGGGATCGACGGCCAGTATTTCCTGAATGAGCTGATTCAGTCGATGGGTATCTCCTGCCACGATGCTGAAACGACCCATATCGGCCAGATGTTGAGCAAGCAGTGTCCCACTCTGCGTCAGACTTTCTGCCGCCCATCGCGCCTGATGTCGAATAAACAGACAGGCCATGAAGAGGCAGGCGACAATCAGGATGACGGCCGTGCTGAGGACAAGCTTTGTCCGGAGTGTGAGTGAAAAACGGGAAGGAATTGAAACGCTGAGATCATGCATTGCTGCTCCAAGCTGGTTCATGCCACAAGTCTCGATCCTCTGGCCGGAAGTCTACGGAATCAGATCTGATGGAGCCGATTGTCGGGCGACCGGTCCATGTCCGCTAAAGACACGGCCCGCCAGCCGTATGAGCTCAGCATTCAGTTGCACTCCAAGGTACTCAGCAGCGTTCAGGTTCAATGCCAATTGAGGGTGGTCGGGTGGCTCCAGATGAGCCCCTACGGGGCCGCGTTCATTGAGGCGCGAAAGCGACGCCCGTGCGGCCTGTTGCCCCACAGCCCAGGGATCCACAACGAGGGCACCAATCGCCCCCTGCTGAACCAGCGTCGATGAAAATGTAAAGAGCGGTACCTTAGCGGCGAGGGTTGAATCTAAAAAGAATGGAATCGCGGCTTCGGAGACCACCAGCTGGTCTTGAATCAGCCAAAATACGTCGATCTTGGGGAGCAAGGCTCGGAGCGCATCAGGGATCTCCTCTTGTTTGCTGATAGGGACGGTGATGAGCTCCACCCCGTGGCGGTTCGCGACATGACGTGACTCTCGAACAAACGCTCCATTTTGATCTTCGTCGTAGAGGACTCCGATCCGAGTCCGATCTGGCAGCATGGAGCGAAGTGCTGAAAGTTGGGATTCTGCCGGAGTGCGGACCGCAATTCCGGTCATATTGGAAGCAGAAAGCCCATAGGTCTCTGGATTGAGGACCATGCAGAACACGACCGGTGTGTCGAATATTTCCAGCTTTGTGGCCATTGCCGCTTTGAGCCCGACGGCTAGGACTAAGTCTGGTGGAGAGGCGCGCAACGACCTGGCGATGTCCCGCCCTTGTTCCAGTTGACCACGGAGGTTGTATTCACGGACCTTCATGGTCGAAGGTAGTTTGGCACGAAAGCCGAGAACCGCCTGCTCGTAGTACGAGAGATCGGAGGACTTGAGAATGGCGATCTCTCCGGCACCGACGATCTGGATGGGGCTCACGACCCAGGCAAGAGCAAGCAGCCACCAGAGTCGTGCGCCGATGACTGGTTGCAGGTGTGAAGGTGTCGATCTCATCACAGATATCTTTTAGGTATCAGCATGTTCTCAAGTCTCAGCACAGGTTGCAAGAGCCAAGATTCCCTATGAGGAGTCCTGAGAGATCTGATTACACTTAATAGCAAAGCAAGTTTCAGACCAAAGACTCTGTGTCGGGATGATGAGCTTGTCACTATTTTCATCAGACGCTCGGATGCCAACTGCCTCAGTTCTCTGAGACCGCTTCTGCTCGCGTGCGTCTCCTGCAGAGACGCATCGGTCACCTCTTGTCACAGTTTCAACGTGAGCCATCCCAGGACCCTGGTTCCGAGCAAATCCCCGAGTGGATGCTCGCGATGTTGGTCGTTCAGGGCATTGAACACGGAAAGTGCCACTTCTGCTTCGCGCCAATAGCCATCAGCCACTTCTTCCCGCCAGAAACGATAGGCGGCGCGCACATTCAGGAGCTGGTAGTGGCCGACCCTGGTGTCGGGAGGCACGACGCCGAAAGACGTAGAATTCAGGAACGCTGGGGAAAGAGGGTACGTCGCGCCGCCGACGTAGTGATAAGCGATCTCCCCGCTGAGCCCGTTCTCCCACTGTCCGCGGAGACCTGCATTCCACTTGAATCTCGGCGCGGCCCGTTGAGCGGCTCCCCCGAACGTCTGGCCGATCTCCTGGTATGCCATGTTGCCGAACCCGCTGAACCATTTTGCCGCGAGGAATTCCAGACCAGCCTCGCCGCCATAGATGTCGGCGACTCCGCCTTGGACGATTCCCTCGCCCGTTGGTTGGATCAGGTCCGACATGTGGTTAAAAAAACAGGCGGCGCGGGCCCTGAGACGGTGTTGGAAATACCAACCTTGGTATTCCAACTCGTAGGACACGATTTTCTCAGGAGCCAGGTTCGTGCTGCCCGTCAGGCGAGTCGGCGGTAGCGGAGGACTGGGAGAAGGGGGAGTAATGATAGCAGTTGCTACATCGAAGGTTTCAAACATCGTCGGTGGACGGTATCCCGCAGCTGCTGTGGCGCGGACCGTGTGGTCCGGAAGCGGCGTCAAGATCAGAGAGCCGCGCGGGCTGATGGTTGGATGGATGAAGGTATCGAGGTCGTAGCGCAAGCCGCCGACCAGCTGGAACCAGGCTGAGGGCTTCCATTCATTCTGAAGATAGAAGCCCAGTCGGTCCTCGGTCCGAAACCGATCGATGAAGTTACTCGACAAGGTGTTATGCCGATAATTGATCCCCAAGGTGAGGCGATAGGTGTCTCCAAGTGTGATTTCGCGCTGAGCTTCGATATTGTAGGTATTGCCTTGCATGTTCTGATTCGGATTGAAGTTTCTGTCGGTGAAGGACAGGAAAGGTGCGAGAAGCGGATTGGTGGTAACTGGTCCGTTAATATCGTATCGGTTCCAAAATGCCCGAACAAAGAAGTTGGGTTGGTCGTAGGTGGCATGGGCGTAGCCAAGCGCCGGCACGCCGGTGTTCACGACCTCTGCCGTGAGGTTGCCGTCGAAGTCCTTCACATCGACGAGTCCCCCTGAAAAGGAGAGCTTGGAGTCGCCGGAGATCGCGTACTCGGTGTGCACGTTGAACTTGTCGTCACGAAAGGCCTGGGCGTTGCGGTTTCGCCACTGCTGGTTCTGATCGTGCCCATAGGACAGACGGTAACTGAATTGCTGATGGCGGTTGGCGTAGACGGCCGCGCTGCGGAGGGTGCCCAATTCCCCGCCGCCCACCTGTACCGTGGCGCCCTTCATCTCCTCCGGTGACTTGGTCATGATGTTGATCACCCCGTCGAACGCATTGAACCCATAGAGCACCGATGCGGGCCCCTTCAGCACCTCGATCCGTTTGATCTCCGGCAAGGTGATGGGAATTGCCTGCCAGTAGTTGACTCCCTGGACGTCCACATAAATCGAGCGTCCGTCAACCATGAGCAGCAGTTTGTTCGCGGTGAGCTGGTTATTTCCGCGGACACTGACGTTAAAGTCCGCGCCGGTGACCTGCATCACCTCCATGCCAGGAATACGGCGTAGGATGGTCGGCAGGTCGAGCGCGCCGGACTGCCGGATATCCTCATCGGTAACAATGTAGACATCGGAGGGGGCTTTTGATATTGGCTGCTCGTATCGACTGGCGATGCTGACGGTCTCCTCCTTCAAGTAGAGGGCTTCTTCGCGGATCTGCTGCTCGGCTGACGAAGAAGTCCTGGGGATGGGAAGTGACGAGTCAGCCCAACTGCCGAGTGGATCGGATAACCACCAGGCAACAACAAGCATGATTCGTCCAGATATCCGAGCTATACCGGCGGCTGTTTTAGCGAGGATCGTATGACGGGCAAGCGGCGGCAACATCTACCATGAAATGCAACAAGAACGTGAGTAGGGTACAGGATTGGCAAATGTACGTCAGGCTTGAGCGGGTATCAATCCTTTTGAACAGGTAGTATTTGCTTGGTCTAACAGTGAGGTATTAAGAGTAGAGATTCTACCCTCATGATTCATGACGGTTCGGCAGGAAACTAATTGGGTAGAATATCTTGTGAAACCTCGCGGCTGATGGTTTCTAGTTTCGGGTTTCAAGTTTCAGGTTGGAGGT
>JAOUGT010000110.1 GCA_029865485.1 Nitrospira sp. | reverse complement strand
TGTTCGTGGTGATCATAGAGTGCAATCGCATACAGATAGGGCTGATCATCAGCCGTGCGATATTCGACATGAACGGCGGCATCAATCAGCGCCGCAAGACGTTGCTCCGCAAATGCCCAGAGGACCATGTAGCCGAACCGCTTGGTGAATTCTTTCCATTCCCCCAGCGCAAAGGAGCCGGTGCTCATCTCCATGTCGCGTCGCCAGTCTGACGTCACGTCGAGCAACGCCTTCGCATCAGCCTGTGACACCGTGATCCCACAGCCGGCCCATACAGCGCGATCGGACTCCAACGGAGAATTCGGATCATGGATGACTCTGGTGAGCAACGGACGGTCCACCGTGAGGTCCTTGGCGAATTCACCGCCCGGCAGGACCACCCTTGTCCCATCAGCCAGCGACTGTAAGACGAGATCCTGGCCAACTTGCGGTAACGAGATCGGCTTCAGAACATCGAGATAGGAATGCTTCAAGGGATCGAGCCACTGCCGTTCCTCTTCGGGGATGTGTTCGGTGATCACGTCTCGCAGCTGTTCGATGAGAGTCAGCTGTCCGTCTTCGGGATAGTAGTCGCAGAAGAGATACAGACTCGCCAGCTCTATCTCCTGCTCCAGCGGCGCGACAAGCCGTCCTGCGCCCCCTTCCACATAGGGTTTGAGTGCCCGCGCATGGGCCAGTTCACGTTGCAGCATGAATTCCGGTTTGCTCGACAGACGTTCCAGTCGCGTGAGCA
Organism: Nitrospira sp.; assembly: GCA_029865485.1. Lineage (GTDB taxonomy): Bacteria > Nitrospirota > Nitrospiria > Nitrospirales > Nitrospiraceae > Nitrospira_D. The sequence goes on along the minus strand of JAOUGT010000110.1, from coordinate 9,852 downwards.
GTCCATCCAGAGACGGTGGCCGCGGAGTCCAGAATCCAGCTGCCTGGTCACTCACGCGATTCATGAATTTCTTCCATGACGATTTCTTCCGCGTCGAGCCAGTCTCGTAGGGCATTCCCATCCTGCCGGCCTCGCTGTTCCCAGAGCTCGTACGCTTTCTGCGAAATCCGGTCCCACATTCCCTCCGGCAATTCGATGGGCTTCTCAACACGCCTCGCGGCAGGGGCAGTTCGGCCCTTCCCCTTGCTGCTTGTGCTTTGTTTTTTGGTTGTCGGCTTGCGCGTTGGCATGACTCGCTCCTCGGCTAGACGTTGCTTGGCGTGGATGGTTTCACAAGGATACGGCGGTGGTTCAGGTGAAACTTCGGGCTTCGGACAGTCAGAACAGGGCACGAGGACTTTCGAAGAACGAACTCTGCGACGCTGCCGAATAGCGCGTGAGACAAACCTCGTCGACCATGAGTCCCCATCACAATCAAACTCACATCGGGGGCTACGGCTGCATTGAGGATCGAATCAGCCGGCAGCCCGCCGGAGAGGACGAAATCAGCCGCCACCCCAGCCGAGGTCAGTGCGGCAGCGAGATCAGACAACTTCTTCGTGATCGCCGTCCGATCCTGGTCACGTTTCGCCACATGCGGCAAGGTGAAATCCAGCCCGTACGAAACCGGCTCCAAGACATGGAGAATCCTGATAGAGGCTTTGGATCGCTGTGCAACCAGCGCCCCATACTCCAACGCGTCGAGGGAGCAGTCCGAAAAATCTATCGGCACCAGAATCCGTTCAATTCGCGAGGGATGGTGCCGAGGCCCATCCTTTCTCTCTTCGTTGTACGGCTCAGCGCGCACAGCCAGGACCGGACAGGGTGCCGCTCGGATAATTCGTTCCGCCGTACTTCCCAGGAACACATGTGCCAATCCGGTTCTGCCTCTCGTGCCCACCACAATCAGATCCGGTTCTTCACCCGTGGCGACTGCAAGAACCTCTTCGCTCGGGATACCTGTGGCAATCTTGGTCTCCGCCGCAATCCCTCGACCGGCTGCTCGTGCTTTGAATTCGACCAACTCCTGCGTGGCCTGCTTCATCAACTCGGCCAAATACAATCGATTGACCGGACTCTCGGGGTCGAGCCCAGATGGAAACTCCAACACATTCATGACCGTCAGCGAGGCACCCCATGATCGAGCGAGCGCACAAGCATAGACCTCCGCAGCCGATGATCCCTGTGATCCATCAGTTGCAAAGAGAATGTTCGGTCCTCCCGCAGGCAGGCTCACACCGCCTCCGCACTCAACAAGAGCAATTCCCCATTCATCGTCGGGTGAATGGAACATCGAAAGACGTGCCGACCTGGCCGCGTCATGTCGAAGCGAATCGTAGCACCCTGTTTCGGATCAAGATAGACCCCTCCCACTCCACGGCCATAGACAATGACCCCATCTTTCTCGATCTGCGTGGGGATCCCCTCAAACATGGTCGAGCTGAAATCGTGTCGCTCCGCATCTTCATTCCGTACGTTGATCACGGTCGGAAATCCCAGACGCAAGGGACTCTGTTTCGTCACAAAACGAGAATCCTTGATGGTTACATCCACCACCTGCTCGGTCTGCGCCACAAGGGCTGTACCATACATCCATGCGAGACACGCCATCGTGAAAACCATGCCCAGCCTCCGCCACTGCATCCCAATCTTTCCAAGGATCATGCCCCCTCCCTCTGGTCGCTATCGTGACGACCTCTGTTGCGAAGCGGAAACCGGAAGCGGCACTGTCAACACAGGGCAGCCCGCTGTGCGAACGACCTTTTCCGCCGTACTGCCGAAGAAAATCTTGTCCACACTCCCCACCCGTCCACCGTAGCCACCGATCACCACTAGATCAACATTCTCCGTCCGCGCAACCTTCGCGATTTCAGCGAACGGCACACCCTCTAGAATCTGGCGCTCGATCTTGACGTCCGCGGCTATCTTTGACTCCAACAACTGCCTGACTTTCAAACGGGCATGATGGCGCAGCCGGCGGCGCTGCGGGGTGGCATCTGACGGAACCGCTAGGAGCCCCAAGCGATGGAATGCGGCAAGCGTGCTCGTATCGATCACGTGCAGAACGAGTACCGCCGCACCACACAACCGCGCCATCTGACAGGCAACCCGAAAGGCTTCCTCGGAACAGGGAGAGAAATCCACTGGAACCAGGATAGTCTTAAAGAGATCCGTATCCTGCCGCATGGACAATCCTCCTACTTTCTAGGAAGTTGAGCAAGGGTGATGCCACCGACGAGAGCTGATGGGTGAGAGCCGATAACTTGAAGACGCGATGAAATTTGTTGTGTTCGCCCATGCCATTGGCCATCGACCAGTCGCTTCGTCTCCGCAAGCCGTGGCTCTCTGCCACAGTGGCCATTCACTCCCTGTAGCAGAAGGCGCCATTCATCATGGGGTAAGGAGTGAGGAGTGAGGGGACTACGCAGAAGAATATCTTTGCTCTTCACTTCTTCCCCACTCACCTCTTACCCCTTACCAGTTTTTTTAAGAGCGGCATTGGACTTGCTGAAGACCTCAGTATGTGATGAGGTACAAACATGACGCGCGCACAGTGGCTCCTGCTTGGAGCGGTCAGCTTAGGTCTCGCAATCGTTCTCTATTTTGTTTTCTTCTGCCCGACAGATTGTCAGTAACGAGTGACTCAGAGGCAAGGGGATGACGACGGCCGCAGACCTGATGACCCCGGACATTCCTCGGAGCGACAGAGACCGCACCGTGGGCGAAACAATTGCTGTACTTCGGGGCCACACATGGGACGAAGTGGGGCATGTCTATCTGGTCGACGATCAAGCAGTCCTGATTGGCCAGGTGCCGATCGAACGACTGCTTCAGGCCAAAGAAGAGACCGCATTGGCCGAACTGGAAGGGTTACCGCCGATCGAGGTGCTCCCAGGAGATGGAGCTGAGACAGTGGCGCTGCGCGCGGTTGAACGCCATGACGCCGATGTCGCTGTCATCGACGCTCGACGACGGCTGCTAGGCGCCATTCCGATCGGACGGCTCTTGGCCTTACTGCATGAGGAACATGTGGACAACTTTCTGCGCATGGGCGGTGTAAGCAGAATGGACCATCTCCATCTGTCGCTGACCGCCCAGCAAACCCTCAACCAGGTGCGTGCACGTCTACCCTGGTTACTGGTCGGCCTGGCCGGCGGATTCGTGGCCAGTGGCGTGGCTTCGGCGTTTGAAGCCTCACTGAAGAACGAAGTGGCGCTCGCATTCTTTCTGCCCCTGGTCGTGTACATGGCGGATGCCGTCGGAACACAAACGGAAACCGTCCTGGTTCGTCGATTGGCCTATGGAGAAGTCGAGTTGTGGACGCAATTGGTCAAAGAAACGTTCATTGGCGTATCCATTGGAACAATCGTCGCAGTTGTTGCTGCTGCCGGATTGTGGATCTGGAACGGGCATCCGGCTTTGGCAATGGTTGTCGGTGCCTCGCTAGGTGTGACAGCCATCGTGGCCACTGTCATGGCCAGTCTTCTTCCTCTGGGGCTGGTGCGTCTCGGAGCAGATCCAGCTTTAGCCAGTGGACCAGTGGCAACGGTCGTGCAAGATATTTTGAGCGTGGGGATTTATCTGATGATCGCGACGGCCTTACTGCCACGGTGATGCATGCTGAAACGGAACAGTACATCCACAGCTGGAAGGTGGTGCTATGAAGATATTACTCGCAGTCGACGGATCTGACCATTCGTACGAGGCAGTCCGATCCCTCAAGTACCTGACTCGGGCTGAGGAACTGCATCTTGTACATGTGCTCGACGTCCCAAGTCCGGCCTATCCTATGATGATGCCTGAAGTGGCACAAGAACTGTACGAAACGGTCGAGCGAAACATGCGTGACGACGGGACCCGTCTACTGGATCGCACCGCGTCCTTGCTCCCGTTGGATGTTGGGCCGGTCACGAAGCATTTGGTCGTCGGATCTCCGGCGGAACAACTCGTGGCCTTGGCCGAACAACTCAAAGCAGAACTGATTCTCTTGGGTACTCGAGGATTTGGCCCCATCAAGGAACGACTCATCGGAAGCGTCTCGCATCGAGTCCTGACGTTTGCGCCAGGCGCGAAGCTGATTCTTCCCGGTCCCTTGAAAAGGCTACATCATATTTTACTGCCCTTACAAGGAACCTATGATGCAGACCATGCCCTTTCGTTGCTTCAGCAGAAACCATTTCGTGAGTTGCCCACGGTAACCCTCTTGACCGTTTTGCCCCATACCAGGCCTCCTTGGCCGGTGGATGCGGTTTCGGCTGAGCACATGGAAACTCATTCTCTCCGCAAGGCCAAGGACTTTCTGGACGAAACAGCAGCCAAGCTCAACCGCTCGGGCTATCAAACCCGCGTGGTCACGATGTTGGGCACCCCAGTGGATGGAATTCTTCAGGAAGCCAAGGCCTTGAATCCAGATCTTATCCTCCTGGGATCCCGTGGCCGCCGTGGCGTGACCCGCATGGTACTCGGCAGCGTGTCCCATGCACTCTTACACCAGGGTACCTATCCACTGATGATTTTTGGCTGATGATCGAAAGAGGTGTACTATGCCGATGTACGACTATAAGTGTCTCGATTGCGGGAAGGAATCGCTGATCGTGGTAACATTGAAAGAACATGCAGCCGGGGCGGTCGCCTGTCCGGCCTGCGGAAGCAAGAAGTTGCAGCAACTGTTCAGCCCATTCATCGCTCACACCTCAAAAAAGAGTTAGCATCATGTTGTCAGCTTCGTGGCGATTCAGACGATATCGGATTTTCGGAGCAGGCCTCTTCGTGACCTTTTTCCTTGGCGGTGCCGCAACATCTTGCCTGTACGCCCAGGACTATCCTCCTGACCGTGCACGTGGAAAAGCGGTGTATGAGCGACACTGCCAGCACTGCCACGGCATGACCGGTCAAGGTGATGGACCGGACGCCGGTTCCTTGAAAGTCTCTCCCGCCAATTTTCAGCGGTTCCAATCCTTCTTGAAGTCCGATGAGGAGTTACTGCGAACCATCGAGCACGGCGTCGTCTTCAGCCCAATGCATTCGTGGCGCGGCCAGCTCACCGATGGAGAGATGCAGGACGTCGTGGCGTACATTCGCGTTCTGTCGCAACAGACACGATGATCTGACGGTCGTTCGTGAAGTGGAAGCGTTTTGAGTTGAACATTTCTTGTTTCGAGTTTCAGGTTTGAAACGGTTGCCGTTACGCAACTCGCAACCAGAAACCCACAACCCTTCCCCTTGAAGACGATCTACACCTCACGAGATGCCAGTCCCTTGTTCGATGAACACATAGGCCACCGATGGTGATGCTGACACTCCATGATGCCTTGCTCATTGTGGACATTCAGAACGATTTTCTACCAGGGGGGGCGCTCGGCATCAGTGATGGAGACAAGATTATTTCAGTCCTTGCCAACTATATCCGTCGCTTTCACGCTCAGAGCCTCCCCATTTTTTTGACCCGCGATTGCCATCCACCCGACCATTGCTCCTTCCGGCCGCAGGGGGGCCCCTGGCCGGTGCATTGTATCGTCGGCTCAGCCGGGTCTCTGCCGCCGCCGTCGTTTGTGACACCTCCATCAGCCGTCATCATTTACAAGGCCATCGACCGAGACCAAGATGCCTATTCTGCATTCCAACACACTGCCCTGGATCGGCATCTACGAGCCCTCAACACACAGCGCCTGTTCATCGGTGGATTGGCGACCGACTATTGTGTGCTGAACTCGGTGAAGGACGCACAGACATTGGGCTATGACGTCTGTCTACTCATGGACGGGATCAAGGCGGTTAACCTCCAGGCGGAGGACGGTCGGCGGGCCGAAGCAGAAATGATTCGCTTGGGAGCCGTGCCTGTGCGATGGGAAATGCTTGAAACATGAATCCTTCAACCAGTGCTCTGCTCACGGATTTGTATGAGCTCACGATGGCTCAGGCGTATCTGGAAGAAGAGATGGACAAACTAGCAGTGTTCGAGTTCTTCGTCCGTAAACTGCCCGCCCACCGCAACTTCTTACTGGCGGCCGGTCTTGAACAGGTGTTGGACTATCTCTCAGAACTGCGGGTCACGCAGGAAGAATTGGCTTGGTTGGATCAGTCGAAGCAGTTCAGACCAAGGCTCCTGCACTATCTGGAAACTCTGCGGTTCACTGGCGACGTCGAAGCCATGCCCGAAGGGACGACATTCTTTCCACACGAGCCGATCCTCAGAATCGTCGCACCACTTCCACAAGCTCAACTCGTCGAAAGCCGGGTGATGAACCTGTTGAGTTTTCAAACGATGGTGGCCTCCAAGGCAGCACGTTCGGTGCTGGTCTCAGGCGGAAAACCGCTCATCGATTTTGGGCTACGCCGCGCGCATGGTGCCGAGGCGGGTCTTCTCGCCGCCCGGGCGAGTTATCTGGCCGGCTTTGCAGGAACCGCGACCGTCTTGGCCGGCATGGCCTATGGAGTTCCTCTGTATGGCACGATGGCCCACTCGTTCGTGCTGGCCCACCAGGATGAAACCCTTGCCTTTGAACATTTTGCAAAAATTCACCCAGACAATGCCATTCTCCTGATCGACACCTATAATACGGAAGCCGCGGCAGATAAGGTTGTGGCTTTAGCCCAGCGCCTTCACACAACGGGTATCACGTTCAAAGGCGTACGACTCGATAGTGGTGATCTGGCCGACCACGCTCGAAACGTTCGGCAGATCCTCGACGGAGGTGGATTGTCTGAGGTAGAAATCCTTGCGAGCGGCAACCTGGATGAATATCGACTGAGAGATCTGGTGCAAACCGGAGCGCCTATCGACAGTTTTGCCGTTGGTACCGCCATGGCCACCTCCTCTGACGCCCCCTCGTTGGACTGTGCCTACAAGCTCCAAGAATATGCCGGCCGTCCCTGCCGCAAGCGATCGGAAGGCAAAGCCACCTGGCCCGGCCGCAAGCAAGTCTATCGGTCCTATACGGATAGCGGATACCTAGCCCACGACATCATCACGACCGACGACGATCAACAATCCGGCCAACCACTGCTCCAACCCGTCATGAAAAAAGGCCGCCGACTTGTTGTATCGCCACCGCTCGCCGAAGTGCGACGCCAGGCAGCTGCACAGTTAGGACGACTTCCTCCGTCACTGCGAACTCTCGAGACCGTGCCGGCCTACGACGTTCGGATTTCCCAGGCTTTGCAAAGCCTGGCGCAGACAGTCGACCGCAGCCTCTAACACCTAAGGAGATACGACATGAAGCACTCCTCCGTACCGACCCTCCTTGTGGGAATCACCCTCCTCATCGGACTCACCGCCACCGGGGCCTGGGCGGCTGGCCCTTCCGATCCTACTGCGATGTCGCCCTCAGCTCCTCTCTGCAAAAGTCCCTACAAGAAAAAGACGGTCCCGGCCAAAACGTTGCAAGAGCTCGTGCGTTCGCATGAACGATGGATGGAATATCGGGGCAACCCAAATGCCAAGCGTATGGAACTCTGTCAAGCGGATCTGAGTCACGCTGCACTCACGGGAGCCAATCTTGAACGGGCCGATCTGGAAGGCGCTGTCCTGCGTCAAGCAAATCTGTCTCAGATCATTCTGACTCAAGCCAGCCTGGCTGGAGCTGACCTTACCAAAGCCAGCCTTAAAGACAGTAACCTCTCTGGAGCCGATCTGCGTCGTGCCCGGCTCATGGGCGCCAATCTCTCTCGTGCTGTGGGTGACGAAGCCGCCCTGTTTGACGCCATCCTCATCGGCGCCAAGCTGAATGAAGCTGCCTTTGAACGAGCCCAGTTTGAGGGTGCCGATCTCAGCTCTGCCGACTTGACCGACGGCAACTTCACCGAGTCGTATTTTTATGGAGCAACACTGAAAGGTGCGGTCCTCGTGAACACTGATCTGACAAGCGCTGACCTGCGTCGCACCATCCTATCCAACGCCAATCTCCAGCGCGCGAACCTTCAGGGTGCACTGCTGGATCGGGCCCAGCTGGAACAGGCCAAACTGGTCGAAGCGGACTTGGAAAGCGCCTATCTGGACGAAGCGAATTTGCGCGGAGCGAATCTGAAGGCCGCAATCCTTCGCGGTGCAGACTTGCGGTACGCGAGCCTGCAGGGCGCCCTCCTGCCTGAGGCCGATTTGGAAGGAACCAACCTCGAAGAGGCCACTCTCGTCAAGGCGGATTTGAACTCGGCGAAGCTTAGGATGGCGATTCTCTATCACGCCACCCTCGATGAGACTAATCTCCTGGACACCACCCTCACCCGTGCGGTCCTGATCGGAGCCAAGGGATGGCACACCAACTTTATGAACGGCGATCTCAGCGAAATCTACGCACCGAAATCCTCGTTCCGGCAGGGTCAATTCAACCGGGCTAATCTGGAGTCGGCCAATTTCGTCGGCGCAGATCTTCGCGAGTCGAATTTCAGTCACTCCAACTTAACCCAAGCCAATCTTCAGGACACGAATCTGCAAGATGCCACCTTTATTTCAGCCAATTTGACAGGAGCCCGATTGGATTCAGCCGATTTGCGTCGCGCGAACCTTAAAGGCGCCACACTCTCGTCGGTCATTGGCCTCACACAAGCACAACTCAATGGTGCCTGCGTCGACGACCAGACCAAATTGCCCCCTGGGCTCAATCGCCCCGCTCCCTGCAGCTCCATCAAGAAAGAGGCCCGATGACATCACAACATGAGCACGGCGTCAGGATCAGAGAAGGGGGAATCACCCTAGACGGTATCCTCGGACTCCCTGCTGGTCCGCACGGTGTTGTGATCTTTGCACATGGAAGCGGCAGCGGGCGATTGAGCCCTCGTAACAATTTCGTCGCCCGCCATCTACAGCAAGTCGGCCTTGCCACATTGTTGCTGGATCTCTTGACCGAAGAAGAAGCGGATGACCGACGCAAGGTGTTCGATATCGATCTGCTCGCGGATCGGCTATTGATGGCGAAAAACTGGGTGGAGAGGGAGGAGCGAACGAGAGGGCTCACAATTGGTTATTTCGGCGCCAGCACCGGAGCCGGAGCAGCCCTGCAAGCTGCCGCGCGCGAGCCGGCTCACGTCAAGGCCGTCGTGTCACGAGGCGGACGACCGGACTTGGCCGAATCCTATCTACCATCTGTCACTGCTCCGACCCTGTTGATCGTGGGAGGTCACGATGAGCCCGTGATCGAGATGAACCAGGCAGCGTACGACTTGCTAGCCTGCGAGAAGAAGTTGGTGATCGTCCCCGGCGCCACTCACCTGTTTGAAGAACCAGGCACGCTGGAACAGGTAGCGGAGCATGCGGGCAACTGGTTCTGGCAATTTCTGAATTGAGCTGGGTGTCGAGATAGGAATGAAGCGTGTCGTGCGAAAAAAGAAGGGCGCTTTGTCTTCGTCAAGCAGAGACCCGTTCCCACTCCCTAGCACGGGCGGCAAAGGCCTCTTTGTGCTCAGGCCAATCGTGTAAGGTTGCAGGATCGAAGTCGGCACCATTGGGCCACACCAGCGTTTTCACCTCTGGATCGATAGCCACTTTCTCGAATACTTGAAGATCAAGCAAGGGAGCGTACAGCTCGCCAGCAAGAACCGGCTTCAGATTGATGACTTGCTCTGTATTGTCGGTAAATTGTACCCGTAGCGTGTATGGTTCAAGCACCTCAACCGCTCGCACCTGGTAAATAGGATGGCTCATGTTTGAACTACGTCAACGGTGCAATGGGCAATGGCTTGTGGCCGGTTTGTAGCCGCTCCTAGTCAGCCATGAGTTCTATCTGGTGCAATTCTGCCCAGGCCTCGACTAACCTCTGTTGTCGTTTCGGTAACGGCCCTGCCAGGCGTTGAAGTTAGATCGAACTAGGTTGTCCG
>JAOUGT010000109.1 GCA_029865485.1 Nitrospira sp. | reverse complement strand
ATAAACAGTGCATATCGAGCTCTAGGGTAAATGGAAACCTACGCGAGTCTAGAGAAGGATCAAAAGTTCGTCAAGGAATCGCAGGTTGCTCACCGGTTGGTGTGAAGGGCGTGTAGACCATCTTGGAGAACATGGGGGTTCCCCCTAGTAGGAATGAGAACGATGACGCCTAGCATTGGATGGTGGATTGCCTTCAAACGATTTGACCGTCCTGCATATGGATAATGCGATCGGACTGGGCAGAGAGTTTGTCATTATGTGTGACAATCACAAAGGTTGTACCGCGGGTCTTGCTCAACGTGCGCATCAATCCAAACAACCCGTCTCCGCTGTGGGTATCGAGGTTGCCGGTTGGTTCATCAGCCAGCACGACATCCGGCTTCTGTATGAGGGCGCGGGCCATGGCCACTCGCTGCTGCTCTCCTCCCGACAGTTCTCCAGGCTTGTGATGCAGCCGATGTCCCAATCCAACTTCCGTGAGGAGGTTGGTGGCCTCGGTTGTCACAGTGCCGGGATCGCGGCGTTGCACGAGCGCCGGCATGCAGGCATTTTCCAGCGCGGTGAATTCGGCGAGTAAGTGATGGAATTGGAAGACAAACCCGATCCGTCTATTGCGGAACTCCGCTTGCTGTGCCTCGGTCATGCGAAAGAGGTCCTGCCCATCGAACGTGACGGTTCCGCTGCTCGGTTTATCCAGGGTGCCGATAATGTGGAGCAAGGTGCTCTTGCCGGCTCCGGAAGCCCCCACAATGGCGACCAGCTCGCCGCGCTGAATCTCAAGATTGATTCCCTTGAGCACGGGTACTTCGTACGTTCCCATCGAGAAGGATTTATGGAGATTGGTGACTTTAATCATAATTCAGTGAGGAGCTATGAGGAGTGAGGTTCGGAATATGGGGGTAGAAAGTGCAACGCAGTCCTCGGCCCTCAATTCTCAGTCCTGTGACTCTATTCATAGCGCAACGCAGCAACCGGCTCGAGTTTGGCGGCCTGATTCGCCGGGTGGACTGTTGCGACAAAACTGATCAGGATGGCTGATCCCGCCACGAGCAACACGTCCTCGGCCAACACGTGCACCGGAATCGTGGAGATGTAATACACACTCGGATCGAAGGTCCAAAATGTTTGAATCAGCCAGAGAAACGCGTAGCCCAATGGGATCCCGATACCGGTTCCGGCAAAGCCGATGATCAACCCGTTGAGCATGAAGATGCGTCGGATACTGCGCTTTGTCGCGCCCATGGCCTTGAGAATTGCAATCTCCTTCTGCTTCTCCGTGACGATCATAGTGAGGGTGCTGACGATATTGAATGAGGCCACGATCGTGATCAGGACCAGCAGGAGAAACATCATCGTTTTCTCCAGTTTGAGCGCTGAAAACAGGTTGCGATTCATCTGCATCCAATCTCTCGCCCCATGACTGAATCCTAATTCCTGTTCGATGGTGCGAGCGATATCCGCGGCGCGGAATACGTCGGTCACCTTGACCTCCACGCCGGTTACGCTGGCCGCCATGTTGAAGAATTTCTGGGCTTCGCCGAGTTCGATATAGGCCAGAGAGGAATCGTATTCATACATGCCGGAATGGAAGAGGGCGACGACAGCAAACGTTCGAATCTTGGGAACCATGCCCATCGCGCTGATTGGTCCAACAGGTGAGACGACATTGACGGTATCGCCAACAAAGACTCCCAGCCGGAGAGCCAGCTCTTTGCCAAGGATAATACCCGGCTTTTCAACGGGGCGCGGTTCTCCTTGCGGGTCGTCGGCCGGAGCCTGCATCACCTTGACCGGTATGAGGAGATCACTCAACTGTCCTGCCGTAATGTTTTTACCGAGCTCCGTCACATTCGCTTCCCGTTTTGGGTCGATTCCGCGGAGGACGATCCCCTGTACGCCAGATTGGGTCGTCAGGAGCACCTGTCGGAGGACAAACGGGGTTGCGGCCACTACGTCGGGTACCTTCTGAACCTTATCGGCCAGTCGGTCATAGTCGGTCATATGCTCTTTCATGCGTTCTTGCACGATGATATGAGCGGTGGTACCGAGGATCTTGCTCTGAATGTCTTCTCGGAATCCCGTCATGATGCCGACGGTTCCGATGAGTGCCGCGACGCCCAAGGTAATGCCGGCGATCGACACGAAGGTATTCAGCGAAATGGTCCGATTCCGGCGCTTGGCGCGTAGATAGCGGAGTCCGACGAAGATTTCGAAGGGAAGGGTCACTCTTAAGATTTCTCCGGTCGGAGCTGAGGAAAGAGGACGACATCCCGAATGGATGCCTGGTCGGTCAACAGCATGATCAGGCGATCGATCCCGATCCCTTCTCCGGCGGTCGGGGGCATGCCAAATTCGAGGGCGCGCAAGAAGTCTTCATCGACGAGATGGGCCTCTTCATCCCCTGCTTCACGCTGAGCCGCCTGGCCTTCAAACCGCTCACGTTGGTCCAATGGATCGTTCAACTCGGAGAAGGCGTTGGCAATCTCCCTGCCAGCGATGTACAGCTCGAATCGATCGGTTAGGGTCGGGTCAGCATCCTTCCGTCTCGCGAGTGGGGAAATTTCAATCGGGTAGTCGGTGATAAAGGTAGGCTGTTGAAGATTCGGCTCAACGGTTTCCTCGAAGATCTCGTTGAGGATCGTGAACAAGGTAGATTTGGAGTCTACATGGACATTCAGCTGTTTGGCAGCTGTCAAGGCCTTGTCGCGATCACGGAGGACTGAAGGGTCAAGACGGTTCACCTCCATGATGGCCTGGTGGTAGGACCATCGCCGCCACGGGGGGGTGAGGACGATCTCCTTGCCCTGGTAGTGAATCACCGTCTTGCCTAAGACCTGTTGAGCCAAGCTGGAGATCAGTTCTTCGGTGAGGGTGATCAGATCCTGATAGTCCGCATAGGACATGTAAAATTCCAGCATCGTAAATTCAGGATTGTGAATCGTTGAGATGCCTTCATTCCTGAAATTGCGGTTGATCTCGAAGACCCTTGGAAATCCGCCGACGATCAGGCGCTTCAAATAGAGTTCCGGTGCGATGCGCAAATAGAGATCTACGCCGAGCGCATTATGATGCGTCACGAAAGGCTTTGCAGCTGCGCCCCCAGGAATGGGATGCATCATCGGGGTCTCCACCTCAAGGAACCCCCGTTCGATGAGGAATGATCTGATCCCGGCGATGATGCGGCTTCGCGTGGCGAAGATCTGGTGGACTTGAGGGTTGGCGATCAGATCAACGTAGCGCTGTCGATATCTCGTTTCGACATCGGTCAGCCCGTGCCATTTTTCGGGCAGCGGGCGAAGGGCTTTACTGAGAAACGTCAGATGGTGAACCTCGACCGTGAACTCATTCGTCTTGGTGCGAAACAATGTTCCGGTGACTCCAATCCAGTCGCCGAGATCGAGCTGCTCGACGACGGTGTAGGCCTGTTCGGACAGGAGGTCTTTCTTGAGGTAGACCTGGAGGCGATCGGATCCGTCCTGCAAGACCGCGAAGCCGGCCTTGCCGAAACGACGCAGGGCCACCACACGCCCGGCAAGCGTACAAGGGATCTTTTCCTGTTCGAGGGTTTCTTTGCTTTTCTCTCCATGCAGTGTGAGCAGGCGTCCGGCGCGATCCTTCACCTCGAAGCGGGTCCCGTACGGTGCGACGCCCGCCTGTCGAAGGAGGTCAAGTTTCTTCAGTCGTTGCTGCCGCTGTTCGTTCAGTTCATCCATAATGAGTCTGTCTTGTCCATCAGCGCCTAGAGATCGTCATCCTGATCACTGATCGCTGACGGCTGACTGCTCCCTTTTGTGATCTTTTTGGTCAGATAGGCTTCAATGAAGCCGTCGAGATTGCCGTCCATGACGGAGGACACCACACTGGTTTGGTGACCGGTCCGGTGATCTTTCACCAATTGGTAGGGCTGGAAGACGTACGATCGAATTTGGCTGCCCCACGCGATCTCTTTCTTTTCTCCGACGATGGCGTTGAATTCGGCCTCTTTCTTCTTCTGCTCCAGTTCAAAGAGGCGCGCTTTCAAGATCTTCATCGCCCCGTTTCGATTCTGAAGTTGCGAGCGTTCGTTCTGGCACTGCACGACGATCCCGGTTGGAAGATGGGTGATGCGGATCGCGGTCTCCACCTTATTGACGTTCTGACCGCCGGCACCTCCCGCGCGGAAGGTGTCGATCCGCAGATCTTTGTCTTCAATCGCAACGTCGATATCCTCGCTCAACTCCGGATACACGAAGACAGATGCGAACGAAGTATGCCGCCGCTTGTTGGAGTCGAAGGGGGAAATGCGCACCAAGCGATGGACGCCGGCTTCTGCTTTGAGGTATCCGTAGGCATAGGGCCCGGTGATTGAGACCGTGACGCTTTTGATGCCCGCCTCGTCGCCGGGCAGTAAGTCCAACGTGTCCACCTTGAATTTCTTCTGCTCTGCCCACCGCACATACATGCGAAGGAGCATCTGCGCCCAGTCCTGGGATTCAGTTCCGCCGGCACCAGGGTGAATCGCCAGAAGGGCGTTGTTGGGGTCCAGTTCACCAGACAGGAGCAGCTCGACTCGCAGCCTGGCCAAGCGCGGCTCGAGCTGGGTTAATTCTGACGTGAGCTCCCGCTCCAGGCCAGCGTCACCGCTCTCGCGCGCGAGTTCGAGTAGTGCGCCTACATCGCCCATTTTTGTTTCGAGCTCTCGCCACTGTTGGAGTTCTCGTTCGATCGTCGTTTTTTTTCGGCTTACGGCAGCCGCGGCACGGGCATCGTTCCAGAAATGCGGCTGGCCCATTTGCGCTTCAAGCTCTTGCAACTCGGAAGTCATATGAGCGAAGTCAAAGATGCCCCCGTAGTTCCGAGACTTGGTCTGCCAGGACGCGCACGCGACCTTCGACTTCCTCTAACATGCCACGATCCTCCTTACTTCAGTCAGGCCGGTGTAATGGCCGTCAGGACTGGTTCTTTGCTGCGGAAGTACCCGAACAGGCACAAAAGCGCGCAGATTATAACACAGGCGTAGGCAAACACATCGCCGTAATAACTGTAGAAGGTCGGCATTTGCCTGGTCGGAATCACGGCGTGGGAGGCCTGTTCCGTGAATAGGGGTGTGGCGTGGATGATTTGTCCGTAGGGGTCGATGAACCCGGAGATACCGGTGTTGGCGGAACGGGCGAAGGCGACGTGATTCTCTACGGAGCGAAACACGACCATGGCAAAGTGTTGGGAAGGGGCTGAGGAGGGTCCGAACCATCCGTCGTTTGTGATCGTCACCAAAAACTCCGCTCCGTTTGCGGTAAACCGACGGACCAAATCCGGGAAAATCACTTCGTAACAGATCACCACACCGAACTTGACGGGTCTTGAGCCATGGGAGCCTTCGGTTCCCCATGACTTAGGGGTGAAGGAGAGCGTGGTCGCTCCCGGGCCTGCCTCGAAATCGCCGATCCCCTCTACCAGCTTATCGAGGAAAAATAGTAACGAGGATTTGAGCGGGATATATTCCCCAAACGGGACGAGATGGTATTTATCGTATCGGCCCAGCAGTGTGCCGTCTTTCCCGAGCAGGTAGGCGCTGTTCAACAGATAGGGGCGGCGGTCCGGATAGAACCGCAAGGCAGGACTCCCGATGAGAATCGGCGCTTGGGCCCGTTCCGCCCATGCAATCAGCTGTACCTGATAGTCCTTTTCTCGCTCTAAGATGAATGGTGTCGCAGCTTCCGGCCACACGACCAAATCGGTACCGGTCCCCAGTTGGGCAGTCAGTCGATCGAAGCGCTGCATCGTTTCATCACGGAAGGCCCTGTCCCACTTCATGGCTTGATCGATATTCGGTTGGACCACCCCGACGGTAATAGAAGTCCTAGGGTCTTTTGTATGTCGATCGCTCAAGACCGCCGAGCTATACACCCACGAGAGCACCATGCAGGCGGCGGCGGTTGTGAGGAGCTCCCAGGGAAGCTTGACCGGGTGAAATCCCCGGAAGAAGGGCATGATCCACAAGACCAGCTCCGCCAGCGCCAGATTCACCAGCACAATGAGAAATGAAATGCCGTACACGCCCGTATGGTCTGCAACCTGAATCAATTCCAATTCGCGATATTGAGAGTAGCCCAACAGGCACCAGGGAAAGCCTGAGAGCAGGTAGGTGCGGAACAGCTCAAGAGCGACCCAGAAGCATGGCGCAAAGAAAATCCCATAGCGCGGGATGAGGTCCCGCAGCCAGACGACCGCAACGCTGTAGAGGCCGATGTAGAGTCCCAGGTATGACGTCAGCAACAAGAGGATGGCATAACTGATCGGCTCTGGAACCTTGCCGTACGTGGTCATGGCGGTGACGACCCAGGACATGATGCCGGTGAATCCGATCAGTCCGCTCAACCAGCCGATCCAAAATGCCCGCAGTTTGGAACATTGGTCGAGCGCGAGGTGAAGCGGGATGAGGACGACCCAGGCCAATAAACCCAGGTCGAACTTGGGGAAGCAGAGGGGTAGGAATAACCCACTCGCGCAGGCAAAGATGAGTTGGCGCGAACGAGCCCCGTCCATCGTGTCGTACCTTAACGAAAAGATCCAATGACTTGCAAGAGAATGCCCGAACAATCAGCGACTTGGGATAATGCCTGGTGCTTTTCCCTCTGTGAATAGGGTACTCTCAATGACATGGAACGTCGTCAACATCGTCGGGTTCAGGCTCACGTGAAAAGCTTGGTCCGGGTGAACTCGCACGAGGTGGAGGGAGAGACCTGCGATGTGTCGCTGGGCGGCGCCCAGATCACAAGTTCCTTTGCTGTCGAGCCAGGGAGGCAGATCGCCGTGAAATTGATTGTCCCTGGAGACGACACGCCGATCCTGATTGAACAAGCCCGGGTGCAATGGAATGTCGATCGAACGTTTGGCGTACGATTTATAGATCTACAACCTCGGGAGTTAGATGAATTGGAACAGCTCATCGACGACTATATCGCGTTGGATGAAGAAAGGAAGTCATGAAGTCCCTGAACCATCTGAACGAAACCCAGCATGACGATCCTCGTAGCTGGATCGGCGGAGAAGCAACCGTCGGTTCTCAAGCAGGTCGCTATATCCGTCGCCAAGCGGGACCACCAACCTCACTCCTCGGGGTAATTCTCGGCTTGACCTTCTTCGGTGGCCTGGCCCTTGGGAGTTCCTTAGGGCTTCTGTGTCGAAACAAGAACAGGTAGTGCTTGCTCTAACCAGCCTGAGCGTTGTCTCTCGGTCCATCGAAGTACCTGCCTGAACGGAATTCCTCGTGCAGGGCTGTCTGTCGCGCTGTTGCTGCAACAGTTGGCATACCAAGAGTACCTGATGGGTAGGGTGTTACGTATCGCGTAGTCGGCTCCTTCTGCGGGCGGAACGAGGACATCCACTAGCCAGGAATCACATGAATGCGAATTGACTCCAATTTTTTGATGTAACTCGTTCCCTGTGCAGTAGTATCTCCCATCTGATTCGACAGAACGTTGCAACATCCTCCCGGATACACGTCTGGTCCGACTCCTCCCGAGCATCCAAGCGTGCGACATCTTAACGCGAGTTAAGAAGGGAGGTTCCTCCGATCAGCAGAAAATACCCGGCATTATAGAAGGCATGGAGAACAATGGCGGGGTACACGGATCCAAAGCGATCGCGTGCAAAGCCGAAACAGAGAGAAGGAGCAAACACGAGCAAAGCCCATGAGATAGAATGCCCGACCAGGTGGGCCAATGCGAAAAACAGAGACACGATGAGGTTGGCCATGGATAGGCCAAGCCAGGTCTTCTGGCCCCACCGGGTTTGCAGGACCTGCCCCTGCATGGCGCCACGGAACAGCAATTCTTCGAGCAGAGGTTGCCAGATGGCAATAGAGAGAAAAACTGGTGACCATATGGCATGCCACGGCAGTGGTTGAAATGCTGAGAATCCCATCATGGCAAGCCACACCACCGGGCCGAGAGCTAACAACAAGAGAAATACAGCATCTCGATGAAAGGGACGATGATAGTGAAGTCCGAGTGATACCAAGACTTGTTCCGCATGGCTTGATGGAGAGGGTACATGAGAGGAAGCATTCTGCTCTGCAATTGGGCAATCGGAGGGCCGCTTTTGCTGTAACGATGTTCCCCTACTGCCCAAACTCAATTTCATGGGCGGCTTGTCCTCCACAACAAGACAATGAGAGACATGAGAAACATGGTCGGCAGCATCATGTCTCCAGCTGCGCTAGGGGCGACTGTGCACCCTCCACCGCCGCTCTCGGCGGGTGGGGAGGCGATGTTGAACGTGGCGGTGACCGTTGCATTCGGGGAAATTAAACAGGGTCCAGTCCCTGAGCAATCTCCACTCCACCCTGCAAAGATAGACCCTGGATCGGGTACTGCCGTGAGATGGATCGTACTCCCCAGGGGGAACTTCCCGTTGCATGTTGCTCGGCAGTCAATTCCATCCGGATTAGACCTAACCGCACCGGTACCGGCACCAGCCTTGTTGATGGTGACGGTGGAGTTTGTCACCACGCTGGCCAATGCGGCACGGGCATTGATACGCCCGCCGCTCGATACCTTTCCAGTCAGAGACACGTTTCGATCCACGGTACTTAAGATAGCGCTCCTGAGCTCGGTGACCGAGAGATGAGGATTGACCGAGAGCAATAATCCAGCAAGTCCTGCCACATGCGGAGTGGCCATCGAAGTGCCCTGAAGAAACTGATAGTCTGTCGTTCCTGATGGCGTTCCTGCCACGCAGGCGATGCGGACGTCGTCTAAATACGCGCCATCGAAGGTCAGACTCTCATCTGAGACCAATCGGAACCGGAATCGTGAACCAGCCGAGCCATCTGCGATGTCTCCCCAGGTAATGGGATGAAATTGGTCGCTGCTGTCTCCAGAAATCCCCCAGCTGGCTTGCCAGCTGGTTCCACTGTTCTTTGATACATCTGCAAACACTTCGTCGATGTCAAGCTCGGTTTGGTAGCGAACGCGACTGTTTAATTGGCAACCCCGCTGCCCCTCGGTAGAGAACACCGGTCCAATTGCGAAGGAATTGGTGTTGTTCTGGTAGCTTGCAGTCGGACTATCGGTCAGACTGTTCGGTTGACTGAATGATGACGAACTGGTGAACGCCCAGGTACTGTTGGCACCCCCGAAGACGTATTCCAGCCCGGCCGGGCTGGAATCAAAATCATGAAACAGGACAGTTGTCACGTTCGATGTGGGCTTTGTGCTATTGATTCTGACTCCCGGCGCGGCCACTTGGACGGTCGCCGATCCGAAATTTGAGAAGGCCGCCAATTGATCATGTTGGTCTGTTGCGGCGACCGCAATCACGTTGGCCAGCGCGGCCTTTTGTTGTCCGTTACAGACTGAAGGCGCGCTGAAGTTTGAAGGAAAGCTTGGGGTGCTATTGTTATCGTCGCCGATCCCATCCTCCCCACCGTTGCCGGCTGCTGCAATAAACAGGATTCCCGCATCATTCGCGGCGCTCACGGCATCATAGACAGCCAAGCTACACCCAGATCCGCCAAAGCTGGCGTTAATGACGCGTGCACCTTTACTGATGGCATAGTGAATCGCGCTGACAAGGGCAGTGGTGGAGAGGGATCGATTTACACCGCCAGCCTTCAGCGCCATCAGTTTGGCGGTCCACATGACCCCCGTGATTCCGGTTCCGTTGTTTCCTGCTCCCGCGATGGTTCCGGCGACATGGGTGCCATGCCCCGGGTTACCTCCAGGGTTGAGATCGACAGGGTCCATCGGGTCGTGATCGTTCATGAGGAAATCCCACCCATGCACATCGTCGACCAATCCATTCCCGTCATTATCAACGCCATCCCCCGCCATCTCTCCCGGGTTCGTCCAGATATTGGGTGCGAGATCAGGGTGGTCGTAAGCGATGCCCGAGTCGATAACTGCGATGATCACGTTTGGGCTTCCTGTGCTGATCTCCCAGGCTTCAGGGGCATCGATGTCGGCATCCGCCTTCCCCGCCGTTCCATTCACAGCTTGCCCGGTGTTATGGAGGCCCCACAATGTGCTGAACTGGGCATCGTTCGGAATCGTGTGCAGTTGGTAGAGATAGTTGGGCTCGGCGTACTCAACGGCGGGATTGTTTTGGTACTTCAAGACGGTTTCGTCCACCGATAACGTACCGTCCAGCTTGTACTGATGAATAACTCCGGTCTGTACCGAGACCGCCCTGAGTTCTTTGACACCCATGTTGACGTTTAGCGACGCGATTCCCGATACAGACGCCTCATCCCTGAACTTGACGAGCACCTCCCCTGGCACATAGTGTGCTGGGCGATGCGTGACTCCTGACAACGCCGTGATGCCATCGGATGTTTGTTTCTGCTTCGCGTAGACCAAATGACCTTCGGACATGATCCCCGACAATGTGGCCATGGCTGTTACAGTGCTGACAATGGCTCCGACCCAGCAGAGTACAATTCTCATCACGCTACTTCTGCGTTTCGTAACGGTAATTGGGTTCTGCGTACTCGACCTCTCGATATGACCTGAGCCGAGCGATTGCGGACTCAACCGATCGATCATCTAAAATGCGGACGTGATAAAGATGTCCTCGCAGGAGTTCAGCGATCACGTCGGTTTGACTGTCTTTCAGGATCGACGCGATTCGCTC
>JAOUGT010000295.1 GCA_029865485.1 Nitrospira sp. | reverse complement strand
GAAGGCCGGTGGGTTTTGGACCATCCTTAAAGACATGACCTTGATGTCCTTCGCACCGAGTGCAGTGGACTTCGGTCCGGGCCATGAACAGTTGGTAGTCGGTCCTGGTTTCAACGACGCGTGGATCGAGTGGTTGCCAGAAGCTGGGCCAACCGGTCCCGCTATCGAATTTGTGCTCAGACGAGAACAGGGGCAGATCGCAGCCTGCACAGTAATACGTCCCCGACGCATGGTTCTCATGCAGTGGATTGACGAAAGCCCGTTCTGTATCTTCGTGCCGCAAGACACGATAGGCCGTCGCCGACAGTTGTTTTTTCCATTCCTCGTCCGTCTTTGTGATTTTGACAATGGGATCGATCTGAAGTCTACGTGGCATAGGGTATCTCCTTCATGAGCTGGAGCCATTGCTTCTCAGTCGAAAGGGGAACTGAAGTCTTACAGAGAGTTCATACATGGCATGTCCCCCGCTGTGATGAGGTCATCAAATGGTACGGATCGGGGATTAACAATGCAAGGGGCTGCGGTCAACCAGGGAAGGTCTGTCGCGTCGGTGAGGTGTCGTAGCCCAAGATGAGATACGCATCGGTTAATGATCGGCAGAACCTTGGCGAACCAACTGCCAGACTTTCCAATGGGATGGATGTGGCTCGGTTCGTTCCGGTTGAGAGAGGTCGATCTGAATGTCATACAGGCCTGTGCTCAGATTCTCCACTTGGGTCACTGGATACCACCATTCGTACCGCTGCTCCCATCGATCCCGACAGGCCAACCTCACGTAGCATCGACTGACTGGTTTCATGCGGATCGGTGCATCCGGTCCCAGCACGATAGGGATTGAGTGGACTTGATGCCGAGACCCTGGCGGGTGCATGGTTCTGACCGAAAAATTGCCTTCCCATCCGCTGAGCTGGAGGAGACAATCGTAGGCGACTCCAGGTCCGACGTTTTCCAGCTCGGGGGTGAGTGTCACGACACGTCCGGCGTTGAGGATCGAGAGGTTGGTGATGCTCAGAGCAGGTTGCTCAGCGCGGAAGTCGTCCCAGAGCCGAGTCACGAATTCACGCCAATAGAAGATCCCTACTCCAGCGCCGATTACGACAATCAGAAGGCCGATCACGAATAGCCAGTCCATGGTCCGTAGGTGCCCGGTTCAGCTGGTCCTGAGGTTGAAAAATAGGGAGAACCTACGCGGCGGAGCGGTACCTGTCAACAGTGGGCGAGAAGTGTTGAACGCTGGGCAAGAGGCCGGTTTCTGAGACCATCTACCGGGCCTGACGCGGTGCCGCCTTGATCAGGTCGGAAACAGGGAATCCCAGTTGTTGCGCGGTGGCCACGAACTGCTGATAGAGCGCGTCATCGAGTTGTGGCGTTCGTGACAGGATCCACAGGTACCGGCGGTCAGGTGTGCCAACCAGGGCGGTCTGGTAGGCAGGATCAAGGTCGAGGATCCAATAGTTGCCTTCCCGTGGTTGGCCGATGAGCTTGGCGAAGAAATTGTCGAACCTGACGCTCAGTTTCGCATTCGTCTGTGGGTCCACGACGGTGGCGATCCCATCGGCCTGGGCGGTGTCGTTGCTGTCGGTGAGACATTCGTTGTGCACCGCGATTGAGTGATTGGGAAGCAGGGTATAGGTAGCTTGTGAGGCGATGCAGTGTCGCTGGAACCACATGGGGAGTCGGGCGATCTCGTACCACCTCCCGGTATAGCGGGTCAGATCCACTGAGGCGACGGTGGAAAGTGGTGGTTTCGGCTCGATCCCGACACAACTGACGATGAGCAAGGACCAGCTGCCCAGGATGAGAAGGGAGAGACGGTTCATAATGGACTCCCGGTAGAGGGTGAGAGGGTGCGAGTGCTGTGATGCGTCATCAATAGAGCACCCTCGCGCCTGGTTTGAAGGTGAGGTAGTACCACACCCATTCTGACATCACACGAAATCGATTTCGGAAGCCGATCAAAAAGAAAATGTGGACGACACACCAGAGCACCCAGGCCAGAAGTCCTGTGGCATGGATCGAGCCCAGTTGTGCCACGGCTTGGGCGCGGCCGATCGTGGCCAACATGCCGCGGTCTGTATAGCCAAAGGATAGACGCTGGTCTGAACCCACGTTGTGATTGATGAGATGGGCCACATACCGGCCTTGTTGTATGGCGACCGGTGCGATGCCTGGCAAGGGCTTTCCGTCACCACCTTGGTAATGGGCGGCATCTCCGATGACGAAGATCCAGGGATCGTCTGCGATCGTCAAGTCCGCTCGGACTTTGACTCGACCGCTGGAATCCTGTGGCGCCTGGAGCGTATCCAAGAGAGGTGAGGCTTTGTTGCCCGCCGCCCAAATCACATTGGTTGAGGGGATCCACTCGCCTCCGATCATCACGCCTTCGGCATGGATCGCTTGAACGGGGCTATTGAGTCTGATGGTGACGCCCTTGTGCAAGAGCGCAATTGCTGCTTTTGCCGAGAGCGTCGGATCGAAACCAGGCAGGATGCGAGGTCCTGCCTCCACGAGGAGGATGGCCAGATCATTGAGGCGGAGGTGCGGATAGTCCGGCCCCATGGCCTTTCGTCCGATTTCAGCCAGCGCACCGGCGATCTCGACACCGGTCGGCCCTCCTCCGACGATCACGAAGGTGAGACGATCTTGCGCGCCGGTCTCGGCTCTCCGTTGTTCCGCCTTCTCAAAGGCGAGCAACATCCGTTCACGGAGCTGGACGGCATCGCGCATGGTTTTCAGCCCTGGTGCAAACGGTTCCCAGTCGTTGTGCCCGAAATAGGCATGACGGGAGCCAGGAGCCACAATCAAGGCATCAAACGCAATCGGTGCGCTGTCCCTCAGGCGAACCACCCGAAGGGTCCGGTCAATCGTGACGACATCATCCATCACCACGCGCACGTTCGGCTGGGCGCGAAAGACCGTGCGCAGGGGCCAGGCGATATCGCTGGGTGACAGCGCCGCCGTGGCCACTTGATAGAGGAGTGGT
>JAOUGT010000108.1 GCA_029865485.1 Nitrospira sp. | reverse complement strand
TGCTCCCTACGATTCTGGACGCACTCAGCAGTATCTATTTATGACCCACCACCTCCTTGGGTTGTTCAATCCTGCTCATCGCTGCGAGGAGCAATGTGCACAATGACCTCCGACAGGGAAGGGTCTTGGTTGACGATGTAGTGGATCGGTAGCGGAAAACTGGAGGTGTCGTCAGCCATCACTGATTCCCGTAGTTGACCTGGAGAGGAATCATCCAGCAGCCTGCTATCGAAGGTTGCCGAAGATGTCGTGCCTGTACGAGAGAATCGAAGGACGAGCCTACCAAGCGTCGATGGTACGGAAATAGTCAGTTGGGTATGGGCCGTGAGTTTGGAGCGGAGCTGTTCAGCCTCTGAGATTGGGAACAGGAGTTGGGGTTGTGCGGTGCCAACTTGCTTCCAGAGTTGCAGGAATCCGTCTTGATTGGACTCAACGGTGAGTTCTAGAGGCGCGGCCTTATCCATGGCACCATCGTGGGTCTGTTCGGACTGTTCTCTCGAGGCAAGGCTATACCGGATACCCACTGCTTGAAGTGAGGAGGCGCGCTTGCGCTTGGTCATGGCCAATGATTGAGCTGCAAATTCCGACTGGTCTGGAGGCTGTGCCGATTCACTCGCGACCTTCTCGCGTCGTCGGTTATCCATTGTTGTTGACTTGTCTGAGCCGTGCGGTTGCGCTCCATGGAAGAGCGAACGGGCGCTCAGTGAAGCACGTTCCTTGAGGGGCAACGTGCTCTCTACTCCAGACTCGCTTTGCGGAGTTGTAGCAGCTGCGTGGGACTGCGGTGAGGCGGGTGCGATCGGTTGAGAGGCGGACGTTGAGGTTTCGTCAGTTGATGTGGCCAACATTTCGGCGGAGGGTTGGACCTGCTTGTGCACCGTTGCTGTCTCTGCATGTGGTGCTGTAGCATCACGCTCGAAACGATCGATTCGCCGTTCATCCGGGCTTGTACCGGAGGGGGGAGCCTTAGAGGGTTGCTTGGCGGTGAGCCCCTCTCTCAGAGGGGGAGGTGACGAACGGGACTTCTGTTGTGACGTCGTTGAGGGTTCGTTCGCTGGGGCAGTGGCAGATTGGGTTGAGGCAGGAATGGGCGATGAAGGGACGGAAGGCCGTGCCTCTTCCTTGACGGTTAATTGGGCTTCTTGCCGAAGACTCTCCTGGTATAGGTTGGTTCCAAGAACGACGGCAAGGACTGCACCGGCCAAACCTCCGGCCCAGGCGAGCCCGGCTGGACGTCGGAGCCAGTCGAGCCACGATGTCGCGCGATGGTCTGCCGAAGATGCCTCTCGTAAGGCCTCCAAGAGCCTGCGGCGTACCGTTGGATCAGTCAGAAGCTCCTTCAACGCCTGCTCATCGGCCAGTGCGTTGAAGAGGGCCTGATCGTGCAACGCCGTTTGGTAGAGCTGTTCCTTCTCCTCGGCGGTCAACGTCTCCGCCGCAAACCCACCGAGAAGCTTTTCGAGGTCCTGTTCACTCATCGGAATCTCGCTCGTCGTTCGTGAAGCGCATCTCGCCAAAGATTCATAACGCAAAACTCGAAACCCGAAACGTCTTCTCATTCCCATGATCCTCCCATGAGATCCAGTAACTGCTTCCGGCAACGAAGATCCCACGTGTATATCGTATTGATCGAGCTTTGCCCCATGATTTTCTGAATCTCCGGGAAGCTTTTCCCTTCCAGCTTCCATGTGAAGAGTTCCCGGCAACGCTCACCAAGTTGCGCGATGGCTGAAAGCAGCCGGTCAACTCGCTGCTTCTGGTCAAGTTGCGTCATCGGATTGTTGCTGGTATCGGCGAGGGGCAGGTCCTCCGCCGATTCCTGGTTATATTCGCCACGCCGCAAGGACTTCCGATGGGCATCCAGCATCTTGTATCGCAAGACTTGGAAGGCCAAGGGGACGAGTTCGACCAATTCAGTCACGTGTGAATACTTGTCGTGCAGCACGGCTAAGACGTCCTGCGTCAGGTCTTCAGCGCGATCCCTTGATAGACGTGATGTCGCAAACGCGAGAATCCTTTCGCGGAGGGCGTGCAGTGTCTGGTCGCGGTCCATCAATGGTCAGTGGTCGCGGTGGTCGCAGTATCAGTCAGGAGATCTCCGATCGATCGGAAACGGAGATTGAGTCCTGCACAGACCTCCACCTGCCGGTCAAATCGGTTTGTCGTGCGGATCATCTCCCATAATGTTCCAACGCCCACGCGTCCCCAGGCGGCCAGATGAAAGACCGACAGCGGATAATCGGTCCCAAAGAGCAGGCGACCCTGTAGGTCGGGATGATGTCTGAGCTGCAGCAACATCTTCAGTCGATGGGGCTGGGTGAGGGCAGAAATGTCGGCATAGAAGTTCGGATAACGCTCGCACAAGTCGCGAAAAGTTGGAAGAAACTTTTCATACAGCATCAGGCCATAGCTGCAGGCATGGGCGGCAATCACCGTCACCCCTTCGTCCAGCGCCAGACGGAGCCGATCGGGATCGCCCAGAGATT
Organism: Nitrospira sp.; assembly: GCA_029865485.1. Lineage (GTDB taxonomy): Bacteria > Nitrospirota > Nitrospiria > Nitrospirales > Nitrospiraceae > Nitrospira_D. The sequence goes on along the minus strand of JAOUGT010000108.1, from coordinate 8,238 downwards.
GGTCCTTACCGATCAGGCTGAATTCATACCCCACGTGGCTCAAAAACGGCAGTCGTCGCTGAGCCAGCGCCCGATAGAACGGCCTGTATCTCTCATCCGCCGGGTTGAAGTGCTGGGCGTTCGGTAAGACTTTGATCAGAACGGCTCCGGCATCGGCGCAGCGGTGAACTTCATCGATGGCATCTTCACGCTGCGGGTTGATCGAGGGGCCGGCCAAAAAGACATCGGGATTGGCGCGCACGGTTTTAAAGACGTAGTCGTTGCTGATCAGAAAGTCGGTGTGTTGGCGGTTGAGGAGGCCGGTCTGGTCATAGAATCCATCCATCCCGAGGAGCACGACTTTCTGCACGTACCGTGACGCGCGTAACTCCGTCAGGAGATGATCGAGGTAGCGCTGATTCGTTTCACGCGGCTGTGCCGGCGAGAGGTCATGTTTCCAGAGGAGAAAGCGAAAGAGCGGGCTACGCAGGAGTTTTGGCGAGATGAAGCAGCCATTGTCGCCGTCCGGCAGGGCGGCCAGATGGACATGGCAATCGATCAAGGTTTTTTCTGAAGTGGATGCCATGCTGAAAGTTTCGGGTTTCGAGTCTTGGGTTTCGAGGAACTATCCCTGGTTTGGAGTTGCGGGTTGAGCCAGGACTCGAAACACCACACTCGTAACCCGGACCTACTTCTTGTATTTCCCGCCTTTGATGCCAGAATTGCGGAGGTATTGCATAAGGGCTCCGATCAGTCGTGCGGTTTCAACAGTTGTGGAGGATAAACGGTCAAATGTGGGTTTATTAAGATATCCGAGATCAAAAGCAACATAGAGATGGCTTTCGACCTCGCCTGCTGATCCCTTTGCCATACTCAGAAACTGAACGAACTCAGCGGTGCCACTGCGTTCATAGCCTTCAGCAATGTTGGCCATGATGGAGACGCTCGCACGACGTATCTGATCTCGAAGTCCAAAGTCTTTGGCGAAAGCTCCACCAGTAGAAACCAGATAGATATCCTTGGTCAATTCTCGCGCTTTCTGCCAGGCTGTGATGTCCTTAAAGCTTTTGAATAACGGCATAAATCGAGTTCCGAGTTTCTGGTTGCGAGTTTCGAGTTACACCAGGATTCGAGGCTTGCGTTCTGACTTCAACCTCGAAACCCGTAACGTGAAACCCGAAACGGGTTTATCCCTCCTGGAGCCGTTCCATCGCAATACGCTTGACGCCTCGCAGGTCGAGCTTGCCGGTTCCAAGGACCGGTAACGCGTCCACTTTCACGAAGTGGTGCCGAGAGGGAATGAAGAGATTCGGGAGCCCCATAGTAGACAGTTTTGAGAGGATATCGGGAATCGCGCTCTCGTCCACGGTGTGCAGGACGACGAGGCGCTCTCCCTTTTTCTCGTCAGGAAGGCCAGTGACGGCAAACACCTGGACTTCTGCACCGGCGGCTTGCTGCAAGGCCTCCTCCACCTTTCCATGTGGAACCATTTCACCGCCGATCTTTGAAAACCGAGACAGCCGATCGGTAATGGTCAGAAATCCATCGTCATCCAGCGTGGCAATATCCCCTGTGATGTACCAGCCATCCCGCATCACTTGAGCGGTCAAATCTTCCCGGCCCAAATACCCGTTCATGACATTCGGCCCTTTCACCAGCAACATGCCGGGCGTGCCAGATGGAAGAGGGCTGTAACTGTCGGGATCGACGATCTGGACGGAGACACCCGGAAGGGGCTGGCCGACCGTGCCACGGCGTGAGGCCGGTTGGTAGTAGCCGGCTGCGCGGAAGTCCGGGCAATTGACGGCGATCACGGGGGCGCATTCGGTGACGCCGTAGCCTTCGATCGGTCCGACTCCGAACGTGTCTTCTACTGCCTGGGCGAGGCGGGCCGGTAGTTTTTCTGCGCCGGTGAGGATCACCCGGACCGAGCTGAATTGTTCCGGGGTGCAACGGCGGGAATAGAGTTGTAGGAACGTCGGCGTGGTGACGAGGAAGGTGACGCGATATTTCCTGATCAGTTCACCGATGGCAGCCACATCAAGCGGCGACGGATGAAAGATCATCGGTGCGTTGTTGGACATCACGAACCAGAACACCATGTATCCGAAGGAATGGAAGAAGGGGAGGATGCCGAGCACACGTTCATCTTGATACAGATGGAGCATCTGTGTTGCGCCCTGGCAGTTGGAGTCGACACTGAAATGGGAGAGCATCACGCCTTTGGGTTCGCCGGTGCTGCCGCTGCTGAAGATGATGGTGGCCAGACTGTCGGGGGTAAGGGGCGTCGTCTGCCCGCAGGCCCGTTCGATGATGCGGCAGGGAGCGAAGAGGGCCAGCAAGGCCGCCTGAAGTTTGTGTTTCGTGCCGATCGTTTTCGCAAGATCCTCCAGCCAGATGATCGAGGGGCCATCCGGCAGGTCGAGCTTGGCCCTCTCGACGAACAGACGGCTGGTCACAATGGTACGAAGCCCGGCCAGCTGGACAGCCGCTTCCAATCCTGACTTTCCAACCGTGTAGTTCAGATTTACAGTGGTTTTGCCGCAGAGGGGAGCGGCGACGTTCACTAAGGCACCGGCGACCGTGGGTGGCAGCAGTACGCCGATCCGCTCTTGATCGTTCCAAGAGGGGCGAAGGATTCTTGCCAGGACGATGGATCCGATTAAGGCTTGCAACGAGGAGACATGCGGGCGATTCTGGTCGGCCATGGCCAGGCGAAACGGATAACGACGCATCGATCGGATAAATTCCCGATGGAGTGGCGGCCGATGGGGTTTCCTCAATTGCCAGGCAGCCTCTCCCAGCTGACGGATCGTCCCGCGCAACTCATGGACCGAGGTCGTAGCAGGCAGAGGAGCTCCAAATGAGACGGTGACGGGGTAGGGGAGCTGTTCCGGGATCTTCCACAAAAATTTCCCACGATTGAAGCTGAAGATACTGCCCCAGACGCGATCGAGGTGCACGGGGATGATCGGAACGGTTCGTCCCTTGACGATCCGTTCAAATCCCCGTCGGAACGGCAGGAGCGTGCCGGTGCGGGTAATTTGCCCTTCGGGGAAAATGCAGACCAGGTCGCCGTTCTCGAGGGCAGCACCTGCTTCCCGGAGTGCCTTGAGAATCACTCGCAACCCGCCGTGCGACGAGATGGGAATGACGCCGAGCGCCTTCATCAAGGGTTTGAGGATCGGCAGTTCGGCATACTGGGCATCGACGACGAATCGCACGGGGCGATCGAGGCTGGCGATGAGCAGCAGCCCATCCACAAACGAGACATGGTTGGGAACCAGCAATGCGCCTCCGGACGGCGGCATGTGTTCCGCTCCAAGGATGCGAAGGCGATAGAGGGTATTGGTGAGCAGCACAAGGATCAATCGAAGAAACGTATCGGGTAACAGCCACAGGGCATAGAGCATACCGGCCAAGGTCATTCCGGCAGTGGCCAGGAAGATGCTGGCGGTCGAGAGACCGGCATTAGCCAGCCATCCGCCGGACAGTGAGCCGAGGAGGATGCCTGTAAAGACACAGGTGTTGGACAAGGAGATCACGGCGCCGCGCCGATCGGGCGGCGATTTCCATTGGAGGATGGCGTTCAAGGAGACGAAGATGAAGGCGCTGGCAATGCCGAGTCCACCCAAGAGGAAAAATGTTCCAGAAAGTGGGGGCGCCACGATACCGAGAAGGAGCAGGGCTAGGAAGACGCCGATGGCGCCTAAGGGGATCAGCCCGTATTCCACACGGTTGCGCGAGATCTTCCCCACCAAGATAGCACCGATGCCAATGCCGATCGACAAGAGCGTGAGCGGAAGTCCAGACATGGCATCGGAGAGTTGAAGCACCGCTTTGGCGTAGACGATCACGTTTTGCATAAACAGACTGGCGATCGTCCAGAAAAAAACTTCCATGGGAATGGCCATCTGCAACATGCGTTCGGTGCGAATCGCCTCCCAGGCACCGCGGATTGTGGCGCCGATGCCGCCCTCCGTGCGAGCGGGAGGAACCGGTGGGATGGACCATGCGGTGATAAGACCGACGATCGACAGTCCGGTCAGCACGAGCGGGGCTAGCCACGTGTGAGATCCGGCTATCTGCAGCAGGACGCCTGCGGCGGCCGTCCCCGTCAGGATGGCTGCAAAGGTCCATAGCTCCAGGAGGCCGTTGCCGGCAGCCAGACGTTCATGGGGGATCAGCTCCGGAAGAATCCCATATTTCGATGGGCTGAAGAGCGCACTGTGAACACCCATGCCACAGAGAACGATCAGTGGAAGTGTGCCACCGGCAGGGTTCATCCAGAGTGCGACGGTGCCGGCTGCCATCAGCAGAATTTCAATGACTTTGATCGTCACGATCACCGTCCGCTTGCTCACACGATCGGCGAAGGTGCCGCCGACCAGCGAGAGGAGCACGAGCGGCAGGGTGAAGATGACAAAGGCTGTGGCGGTTTGTGTTTGAGCGACGGTTTCGAATTCTGGCCCCGGGGCCATCCCTGCTGTCGCTTGCCGGATGGCCAGCAAGGCCACCATCAGTTTCCAGGCATTGTCGTTGAAGGCTCCGCAGAACTGCGCGATCAGGAGGCCACGGAGGGAGCGGAAGACAGGTTGTTGGTCTGGACCGGCCGCGGTGGTCATGCGTGTGGGCTATTGTGCCCGATTATGATGGCTTGGGGAAATAGGCAACCCTTCTAGTTCCATGATTCTCAAGGCGTTCGTCGTCGGGCAGGGGCCCGGCCTCAGTTGGTAGTCGAACGTCAGAGCCCCGTCTGACACCGTTTCTTGGAAGTGGGCGTTCCGTAGTCGTGGGATGGCCTGTTCCAGGTCTGCTAATTCCAAATCATGCGTGCTGACTAGGCCGAATCCTCGTCCCTTCGAAAGCGCGGTGATATAGGCCTGGCTACCGATGAGCCGTTCGCGGTTGTTGGTGCCCTTGAAGATCTCGTCGATCAGAAAGAGTACAGGAGGCAGGGTGCGCTCCTTCGTGGCGTCGAGGATGGTCTTGAGTCGTTTCACTTCGGCGTAGAAGAACGACAGACCGGCATCGAGCGAGTCGTCGACGCGAATACAACAGGCGAGTCGGTTCCAGGTCCATTCAAATGAGCCGGCACATACCGGCCCTCCGGCTTGTGCAAGGCAGAGGTTGATGCCGATGGTTCGCAGAAACGTACTCTTGCCGGACATATTCGACCCGGTGATCAGGTAGATTGAGCCGAGTTCAGCCAGCTGCACATCATTCGCGATGCGCGGACCTGGAGGCAGCAAGGGGTGTGCGAGCCGGCTTGCACGGAGAGTCGGGGGATGCTCCTGTTGCCCATCAGCGACGACGAGTGGAGTCGGCCAGATGTAGTCAGGGTGGAGGTAGGCAAAGGTCGCGAGTGCCGACGCAGCTTCGATTTCTGCCAAGGCATCGAGCCATTGCGGGAGTGCCTGTTGGATCCGGTCTTGTGTGTGAATCAGCCGGCGCAGGAACCAGAGGTCCCATGGGCCAATCGCGTTGATCGTCAAGTGCACGAGGGGATGGGCCTTAATGCTGATGGCATGGAGCGTGCGTGCGGCATCCTTCAGTTGTTGTGTGGGACTGACGGTGCCGATCAGGTTGGTCCAGGTGGACGCCAGCGTCGTCTCTCGCTGCGCGGCGTATCGCTCGATCGAGCCAAGGACTGTGGCCAGACGCTCGGTTTCATGATGCAGACCGACTGCATGCTCGAGCAACTCTTCCCCTTGATCGGTCATGAAGTAGATCACCACATAGGCAGCGAACGAAAACATCCAATAGCCTGGCAGCAGTCCGAACAGCGTGGCGAGGCCAAGTCCGATTGTCGTTAGGGCAAGAAGCGTCTGGATGACCAGGATGGTATTCAGGTGCGGGAGGCCGAGCCGATGCTCGATCACCGCGGCCAACCGCTTGCCGTTGATCTCCTGGTCGCCCGTGAGTTTGGCATCGAGTGTGAGCCGGTCACGTAATAAGGGACGAGCGGTCAGTTCCTTGACCAGCGCGTGCCTGCGACGCCACTCGGCGGGGAGAGGAGGTTGGTTTAGGAGCCAGCCGTGCAACCGCTCGCGGCCCTGGTCCGATATGGTGGTGTCGAGCAGATGCGTGAGGGAATGAGGACCAAAGAGGTCGAGATCTGCCGCGTAGGGGTGAGCATTCGGTCCGTTGGTCGATCTTGTTGGGATCTTTCCCCAATCTAACGCGATCCGGGCTAGATGTGCCTGTTTGATCTGTTTCCACTGGCGAAGCCGATGAATCTGCGTTTCTACCTTGTTATGATAGGCCGCCACGGCGATAAAAATGATGAGGAAGAGAGCGAGTGACAGGTTGCCGCTGTGGTACCAGTTGAGCTTGTACAGAGTGACGGTACAGATGAGGCCGATCAGGAAGATCGCCAGCCGCCATCTGGTGAACAGGGCGCTGGTCTTCGTGCCTTGAGCAATGAGGCGGTCCGTTCGTCCGATGATTGTCTCAAGTCGAGCGCTTCGGGGTGGCGTCATGATTGGCGACCTTACTGGGAACGAGCGAGAACGTCAAATGCTGAAATCTCGGAGAGGCAATGGTCTTGTTGCTACGTATCATGAGTGAGTGTTGATGATGTCGAATGGCTGGGTCGATGTCTGTATCCATGACAACTTCGATGTCGGCGAGCTGCTGAGTCGCCTGGATGATGCCATGGTCCAGGGAGCCTGGGAGGATGATGGGGGAAAGGTCCATCTCTATTGGGCGGAAGCCCAGTGGAATGAGGAACGACTCTCAGCGCTCCGCCTGGCCCTTGCGGATCTAGCAGAATCGGGCCAAGGGCAGTCGCTGTCCGTGACATCTGTGCCTGATCAGGACTGGAACGAAGCCTGGGCTCGTTCCGTCAAACCGCTTCGCATCGGTCGGTTCGTCATTCGCCCAAGTTGGGAATCGGTTTCGCTCGCCCCTCGTGACCTCGAAATCATCTTGGACCCCAAGCAAGCCTTCGGCACGGGGCACCATGCGACGACACGTATGTTGCTGGAGTGGTTGCACGAGGACATTCGAGGAGGCGAACAGATTCTGGATGTCGGTACGGGTAGTGCCATTCTGGCGATGGCCGCCGTCAAGCTCGGGGCGGCCTCTGCGATTGGGATCGAGATCGATCCGGTTGCCGTCGATTGCGCAAGAGAATGTGTCGAGCAGAACAGATTGGGCGATCAGATCGAGATTCAGTGCGGGACCTTAGGTGATTTACCGACAGTGAGACGGCAATCAGTCGAGCTTATACTGGCTAATCTTGATAGGCAGACGGTCTTAACTCTTGCGGAGGATTTGGCATCCGTGGCGTCGGGAGGGGCGAGGGTGTTGGTCTCCGGCATTCTCAGTGAGCAACGGGCTGAGATCATGGAGCGGTTTTCCGATCTTGGGCTCGCCTGTTCGAAACAACGGGAGGAGGAAGGTTGGGTGGCGCTGACATTTCTACGGTCGGAATCCTGTGAAGGGGAGGCCTGATCATGTCCACCAGGCCGCCGTACGCCCATGTGCATCAGATCAACATTTCCGATGGAGGGGTTCCGAAGCTTCCTGTGTGGGAAGCCAAGGTGAGTGAACAGGGTGTGGATGGCGATCGGCAGCGCAATCTCAAGTTCCACGGAGGCCCAGACCGTGCGGTCTGTTTGTATTCGCTTGAAGTGATTGAGCGGCTCCAAGATGAGGGGCATCCCATTGATCCCGGATCCTCTGGAGAGAACCTGACCTTGTCCGGCTTGGACTGGCATCAGGTGCGGCCTGGCGTGCGGTTAACCATTGGTCCGGAAGTCCAGCTTGAGGTGACGAGCTATACGACGCCCTGTAGCCACAATGGTCGGTGGTTTCGGGATGAGGACTTCTCGCGCATGTCTCAGAAACTCAATCCCGGCTGGAGTCGGGTCTATGCAAAAGTATTGCAAAGCGGGATTGTCAGGCCGGGGGATGTCGTGACAATTGAGTCGTGAAACGTGGTTCGTGAAGCGTGAAACGTGAAATGTCCTAGTCCGGAACGAAATACGCTTCACGTGCGACGATTCACGAACGATATAGGGTGAGGATGATGGAACGAGTACTTGAGCCAGAACTAATGGATGATCTTAGGCAGGCGGAAGCCTACGCGCGCGCTGACTTTGCAGAAGAGAATCAAGGATTCGTCGAACGGTTCAAAGAATACTTTCCCGAGTTTTCGCAAGGGACGGTGTTGGATCTCGGCTGCGGTCCAGCGGATATCCCAATTCGATTTGCCCAATTGTATCCAGCCTGCCAGATCATCGGGGTTGATGC
>JAOUGT010000294.1 GCA_029865485.1 Nitrospira sp. | reverse complement strand
CCATTCCTGTCGTCGCCGTGACGGGCAGTAATGGGAAGACGACGACGAAGGAAATGGTGGCGAGTGTCATGGCACATCGTTGGAGGGTCCTCAAGACGGAAGGTAATCTCAACAATCGCCTTGGGGTTCCCCAAACCCTATTCCGTCTCCAGCGACAACATCAAGGGGCAGTCATCGAGATGGGGGTCGACAATGTTGGCCAGACGACCAGATTATGTGAGATCGCCAATCCGACGATTGGCATCATTACGAACATCGGGCCGGATCATCTGGAGTTTTTTGGCTCCATGGACGTATCTGCTCAGGCGAAAGCAGAGTTGCTCGCTGCTCTTCCAGGAAATGGCACTGCGATTCTGAACGCCGATGATTCCTACTATGCCTATCTTGCAGGACGAGCTCGATGTCGGGTGGTGTCCTTCGGGTTGTCAGCCAAGGCCGATGTCCGTGCAATGAATGTCATATCGGACGAACGCCATGGAACGATCTTTCACCTGCAGCTTCCAGGGAAGGTCCGCCGTACCACTGTTCATATTCGGGTGCAAGGGGAACACAATGTCTCCAATGCGCTGGCGGCAGCGGCGGTGGGCACAGTCCTCGGACTGTCGGGATCGGCGATCGCTCAGGGACTCTCAACGTTTCGACCGGCTGCTATGAGGTCGCAGGTGTCTGTGTACCACGGCGTTAAGCTGATCGTAGATTGCTACAATGCCAACCCGGCATCCATGACGGCAGCTGTTCAGCTCTTGGCCCAGATTCGTGCCACAGGAAAGAAGATTGCGGTGTTAGGGGATATGCTGGAACTCGGTCCGAACGCCGTTGAGATGCATGAGGACGTGGGGAGGTTCATCGCACGGCAGGGGATTGATCGACTGATTGCGTGTGGCACCTTGGGGAAAAGCCTTGCCAAGGGTGCGAGGACTGCGGGGCAAGATCCATCCCACATCATGGAAGTTTCGGATGCTCGCGGCGCGGCTGATGCAGTAAAAGCCATCGCCAAACCTGGCGATGCGGTATTAATCAAAGCATCACGCGGTATGAAGCTCGAACTTGTGGCAGAGGCAATCCAGAGGATCACGGGTGCGCGGAAGAAAGCGTCATAGGTCTCGTCTATACAATGCTGTATATCTGGCTCTACCCATTTCACACGCAATTCTCCTTCCTGAACGTCTTTCGTTATCAGAGTTTTCGCATCATTTATGCTGCGGTCACGGCCTTTCTGATCGCGTTTGTGCTGGCTCCCTGGGTGATCAGAAAACTCCAAGAAATCAAGTTGGGACAGCAAGTACGGGATGACGGACCCAAGCGGCATCTTGCCAAGAGCGGAACACCAACTATGGGCGGGATCCTGATTATCTTTGCGGTGACGCTGTCCACGCTGCTCTGGGCAGATATCTCTCGCCCGCACATATGGTTGGTACTCGGCGCAACGCTGGGGTTCTGTGCCATTGGGTTTGTCGATGATTATCTGAAGTTTATCAAATCCCGATCGAAGGGACTCTCGGCGTTGCAAAAATTTACCGCACAAATCGGGGTGGCGCTTCTCGTCGCCGTAGTTCTGTATTTCTTGCCAGAGTACAACACGAAGCTTAGCGTGCCTTTCTTTAAAAGTTTCACGCCGGACTTAGGCTGGTTTTACATCGTGTTTGCCATCATCGTCATCGTCGGCAGTTCCAATGCCGTGAATCTTACGGATGGTCTTGATGGGTTGGCCATTGGGCCGATCATGATCACGGCATTGGCATACACTGTTGTGGCGTATGTGACCGGTCACCGGTTGATGTCTGAGTATCTTCTGATCCCGCATATTGAGGGGGCGGGCGAGCTGGCAGTCTTCACTGCGGCGATCTTAGGATCGAGCCTCGGCTTCCTCTGGTTCAATACCTACCCTGCTTCCGTATTTATGGGAGACGTCGGGTCTCTCCCGCTTGGGGCGGCCCTCGGGACGGTGGCGGTGATCAGTAAGCATGAATTGCTCCTCCTGATGGTCGGTGGAGTGTTTGTCATCGAGGCGGTATCGGTCATTTTTCAAGTTCTCTCGTTCAAGTCTCGAGGCAAGCGAATCTTTCTCATGGCGCCGATACACCATCACTTTGAGATGAAAGGCTGGGAAGAGCCAAAAGTGGTCGTTCGTCTCTGGATCATTGCGATTTTACTGGCACTCTTAAGCCTGAGTACGCTCAAGTTAAGGTAGTTCGACAATGGCGAGATTGGACACGAAACAGTTTGAAGGGAGGCGGGTGACCGTCGTTGGTTTGGCCCGGAGCGGGGTGTCTGCCGCTCACCTCCTACGAGAAGCCGGTGCGCTCGTGACTGTTGCTGATCGGAAAGAGCGAACGGAATTGCTTGGCGTTCTGGGTGCTGTTGAGGAATCGGCGATCAATGTGGTGTTAGGAAACAGCTATGAAACAGCTCTTGCGACGGCCGAGCTCGTGGTTGTGAGTCCGGGCGTGCCCTATCGGATGGAGGCTCTGGAGCGTGTCCGTCGTCGAGGCGTGAAGGTTATCAGCGAGCTTGACCTTGCATCCAGGTTTATCCCTGTTCCCATCCTTGCACTGACCGGTACCAACGGGAAAAGCACAACCGTCACAATGATTGGGAAAATGCTCAAGGCCAGTGGGAAACAGGTATTTGTCGGGGGGAATCTGGGGACTGCGTTCAGTGAAGCAGCCATCCAGTCGTTGCGTGCCATAAAGGAGGGAGGATCCTGTCCGTACGATGCTGCGGTGGTGGAAGTCTCCAGCTTTCAGCTCGAGACAGTTGAACAGTTTCATCCATGGATTGCCGCAATTCTCAATGTGACGGTCGACCATCAGGATCGGTACGAGTCCATTGCAGAATATATTGCCGCCAAGAGTCGGATTTTCGAGAATCAAACCTCATCGGATATTGCTCTGCTTAATATCGACGATCCACGAGTCGGCGCGCTACGACATGGCGTGAAGGCTCAACCCTTCGGATTTACGAGACGGCCATCATTGCCATCGGACCTGGCGGGAGGAACCTATCTCGAGCATGGTCTC
>JAOUGT010000107.1 GCA_029865485.1 Nitrospira sp. | reverse complement strand
CGGTCCTTGAGGATTCTTCGTTGGGCTCTTCTTGTAATAGTCATGGTCATACCAGTCGTTGACCCATTCCCAGGCATTGCCGGCCATGTCATAGATACCGTAGGGGCTCTTGCCCATTTCGAACATCCCCACCGGAACTAAGGCCATATGGTTCGCCCATTCCTTCTTGCCGAAATTCGCGTGGAGCCTGGTGGGAGCCTCGTTACCCCAGGGATAGAGGCGACCATCAGTCCCCCGAGCCGCCTTTTCCCACTCCGCCTCGGTCGGCAGACGCTTGCCGGCCCATTTGCAGTACGTGGCTGCATCCGACCAGCTGACGTTGACGATCGGACGCTTCTGGTGGCGGGATTGGTTCATGATCTCCCACTCCGGCGGCGCCTGCGCGCCAGTCGCCTCCAGATACTTGGCATACTGCCCCACCGTCACGTGGTACTTGTCCATATAGAACGCGTCGAGGTAGACGCGATGCACGGGCTTTTCGTCAGCTTTCAAGGTACTCCCCATCGTGAATTCCCCTGCCGGCACCAGCGCCATTGGTACGTCGCGGGGATGCGTCGGGAATCCCTCTCCTGCGGACCCATCTGGTTTCAGGCTATCCGGCGAAGTGGTCGAACGTCGCCCAGGGAATTTCGCTTGGAGCTGTTGATAGAGGGCCTGTTGCTCAGTATTGAGGCCCAGCTCATGGGCGCCGTCCAGGGCCTCCTCCGCCTGCTTCATCTTGTCGGACGGAGCTTGTCCATCGGCAAGCAGTCCCTTTGCTTCCTCCAACAACCGCCACGCGGTCACTTCCTCCAGCGACTGCCACACCTTCATTTTGCTTAACCGTGGCTCCCTCGTTCCCGTGATCCTGGATTTCGCATCCAGATGTAGCGCCGTCTCGTAGTGCTCTTCCGCGCAGTCCCAGGCTCCTAATCCTCGACAGGCCTCAGCCAAGTTGAAATGAGCCCGCACATTAGACGAATTCTTGATGAGCCCTGCCTCCAACGTCGCGCGGGCTTCGGCATATTGGTTATTCTTTAAGAGACTCTCTCCTTTGGCGAAGTCCTGCTCGGCAGCGTCGGCTGCCAGCGCCATGGAGGTTGCGGTCATGTTCAAACATATGACAAAACTCAGCACCCCAAGCGTCTGTTTCATAAGCGCGTCCCTCCCACTTGTGACTGCTCTATGGCAGTGGGTCTCGTCTCCCGGTAAAGAGTGCCGGCCGCCGTCGTGAACACAGCCTTCATGGTTGGAAAGATAACATACCCTGACCTAAGCATAAAGAAGCCGAAGCGAGCGGGCACATTTTGTGCGGTTGATGATTCGGGCTCACGAATAAGTCTCTGGTGATTGCAGGCTCAGCCACTCGGACTGTCGCCTTCTGCGACAAAGGTTTGGTGCCTTCTGTAGCAAAGGGCTACGGTAGTCGATCGTTGCTCGTAACATTCTGCGAAACCAGTGAACTTCCAAGGCTGAATGTTAGATTCTCTTGACCCACCTCGCGGTGTCCTCCTTGCAAGCTCGACGGACTGTTTAGTGAAAGAGATGGTCCATGTTTGTTTTCTGTATAAGGGTGAGGAGTGTTGTTCCGACAATGAAGAGAGAGGCATAGCGGCAAATGAAATCACCATGGTGTATCGCGGGTGTTGTCGTGTGGGTTCTCACGATTACGGTTCTCGGATGGTTCTTTATCAATGGATGGACCACGAAAGGAAGCGACGGGCGCACAGAAATACTGGTGGCTCCGGCTGAACGTGATCAGATACTGGCGGAGATGCGGCAGCTGTTGAAAGCAGTGGACGGTGTCATCAGAGAGTTGGGAGAGTCGGAACCTGACCTCAAACGAATGGAATCGGCAGCCAAAACAGGTGGCATGCATATGGCCGAGGATGTGGAACCGGCCGTCATGGTCAAGCTGCCGCTGCCGTTTAAACAGATGGGTATGTCGATCCACAAAGATATGGATGCGTTAGCGGATGCGATCGCGCAGAACGAAACACCGCAACAACTCTTGAAGCGCTTATCAAGCATGACGGCTCGCTGCACAGCCTGTCACGACATGTATCGATTCAAGGCGAGCGAGTAGCTGTCGGCGATGAACAATCAGGAGTAAAGAAGGCGAGCCACAAATCGAAATGAGCGCGAATCTTTTTCCAATGTAGCGACTCCCACCAAATGAGCGCTCCTGTCATGGCCGGATGGCATAAGCCTCGAAGGCGGGAATCCGCTACGACCGAGAGCAATGTTGCTCCGGCCATGCAAGGAGGGAGGTATTCATGAAGTCCAAAGCCATGATACGTGTTGCGATAGCGGCAGCCATGCTGTTGCCGGTCGGTTTTGTAACCATCACATCAGCGCAGGATCTCGATCGTGACCGCGATCAGCTCAAGACACAGCAGCAACTCAAAGATAAGGACAAGCTGCAAACAAAAGATCAGCTGAAGGACAAAGACATGTTGAAAGAGCAGGAACGGACGCGCGAGCGTGAACGGGCAAGGGAACATATGCAGACAGAGCGCCCCGAGAAGCCGCAGCATGAGAGAGCAGAACGAGGCGAGCGGGGTGGAGGCGGCCGCTAGCGACGAAGGAGTGCTGGGTACTGAGAGTTGAGTGCTGAGTTAATGGGACGCTTGGTACTCAGCACTTTTCTGAGAATGGAGGTGAACGATGGCACGAGTGGCGATTATCGGCGCATCGATCGGCGGCTTGCCCGCCGCCTATGAGGCACGGGCATTATTGGACAAGAAGCATACGGTCACAGTCATTTCCAATGTCGGCTCGTTCCACTTCGTGCCGTCGAATCCCTGGGTCGCGGTCGGCTGGCGCAACCGCAAGGATATCAGCTTTGAGTTGGGTCCGGTCCTGGCCAAGAAGGGAATTGAATTCGTTCATGCCACGGCTGATCGGATCGACCCGGAACAGAATCGAGTCATTACAGCGAAAGGCGAAGTGCCGTACGACTATCTCATTATCGCGACGGGGCCCAAGCTCAACTTTGCCGCAGTCCCTGGGCTTGGTCCAAGCGGTTATACGCAATCGGTCTGCAACGTGGATCATGCTGAACAAGCCTGGGGCGCCTATCAGAGCTTCTTGAAAGATCCGGGTCCTATTGTGGTCGGGGCTGCGCAAGGCGCCTCGTGCTTTGGTCCGGCCTACGAGATGGCCTTTATCCTCGATGCGGACTTACGAAAGAAGAAACTCCGGAAGAAGGTTCCGATCTATTTCGTCACACCCGAGCCTTATATCGGTCATATGGGCCTCGCCGGTGTCGGAAAATCCCGGCGGCTGATGGAAGATGAGTTCGCTGAACATTCGATCACACCGATCCACAATGCGGCGATCAAAGAGGTCCAGCCTGGGAAGATGCTCTTGGACGATGGTCAGGAAGTACCCTTTCGCTACTCAATGATGATCCCGCCGTTTGCCGGCGTCGATGCGGTGGCTGGAACCCCGGGCCTCTGCAATCCTAAAGGGTTCGTCAACATCGATGCATACCAGAACAATCCGAAGTACAGGAACATCTACTCGGTGGGCGTCTGTGTTGCCATTCCGCCTGTCGAACAGACACCGGTCCCGACCGGTGCGCCGAAGACCGGATATATGATCGAGTCGATGGTGTCGGCGGCTGTTCACAATATCAAGGCCGATATCGAGAACAATGCGAAGAAGGAAACCGCAACCTGGAATGCGATCTGTCTGGCGGACATGGGTGATACAGGGATGGCGTTCGTGGCTCTGCCACAGATGGCGCCACGCAACGTCACCTGGGCGAAGAAAGGCAAATGGGTCCATCTGGCCAAGATCGCGCTCGAGAAGTACTTTCTGATGAAAATGAAGCGGGGCGTCAGCGAACCATTTTTCGAGAAGGCGATCCTTGATGCCATAGGGATCGGCAAGCGCGAAGTCCCGGGATAACGGCCATTTCTTGTCTGAATCTTTTACTCGGTCTGTGTCTCACATAGGCAAGAGGAGAGGAGGGTCACATGAAACTCAACGAACAGCTTCGGCTCATCGCCGGCGTGTGTGTGCTCATCGCAGTGATCTTGGGCGCGACCGTTCATCCGTACTGGAACTATTTCGCTGCCTTTGTGGCGGTGAATTTGATCCAATCAGCTTTTACCGGCTGGTGTCCGATGATGGCACTGTTGCGCAAACTCGGGGTACAAGAATGATCGTGACGTTGTCGTGGGATATTGTATTCTTAGGTGAGCGCAATCACGCCTGAAGTGAGATGAGGGAATAGGAAAGCCGTTATGACCATTCCCCTGGTTCTGGAGGACACATTCACGAGCGAGCAGGATCTGCGGGATATGATTGCCGCTCGAAAGATTTGCTTCGACCACGATCCCTTTTATGTTAAAGATGGATCGAATCAGATCGTGCAGATTGGTTTTCAGCTCAACCTCTACGCGGCTTTTCAGGACCCCAAGCATCTGCCGTCGAGCGAGGATACCGAGCTGCGCGACCTCATCGGCGACCTTCGACGGCTTTGCCGCGTGTTCTTTCAGTCGCTGGATCTTCTGAAGCCCTGCGAATATCCCGAACCGCCTATGCATCGCGTCATGTATTCTCCGGAACGTCGGTATCGAGCGGAGGTCTGTCTTCAAGTGCCCATTTTCGACCGGGGACACTACGGGGCAAAACCCGATCATCGTTTAGAAGAGCTGCTCAAGACGGCCGAATGTCTCCTTCGACAGCTGGGGGCTAGGCGTGGGACGTGGGATGATCAGAAGAGTACGAATGCCCACTTGCAGGATCGGTGTGAGGACCATGCTCGGGCGGCCGCGGGTGAATCCTGAGGTCGGAGGAGCACACTACACAGATGGGATGTAAGTCTGTGAAACAGCTATTCATCGCGGTGTTACTCTTGACCGGCTGCGGATCCAAGGAAGAGCCGGCCGCAGTAGTTTCGGCCGCCCCGCAGAAGACCATCCAGGCTTCGGTGGTCGAGGCCAAACATACGACGGTGCCGATCCGAGTCGAAGTCACCGGTCAGGTCGCACCGATCTTCCAAGCCACACTCTCCAGCCGCATCCAAGGAACCATCGACAAGTTACTTGTTCGAGAAGGGGCAAAGGTCTCCAAGGGGCAGACCTTGATTCAACTGGATAGCCGAGACCTTCAGGCGGAGTTGGCGCGCGTGAACGCCGAGATCGAGAATGCGAAGGCGCATCTTGACCGCATGAACCAGCTCTACATTCAGGATGCCGTCTCAAAACAGGAATTGGAGAACGCGACCAGGGCGTATCGCGTGGCGGAATCGAGTCGCAAGGCGGTGGAGGCTCAACTCAGTTATACGACAGTGAAAGCACCATTCGATGGTGTCATCACTGAAAAACACGTGGAGGCGGGAGAATTGGCGTCACCCGGTCAACCGTTGCTGAAAATGGAAGATCCTCTACAGCTTCGCCTAGAAGCCACGGTAGCGGAGGGAGATCTCAGGTCCGTTTCTCGTGGGGACAAAATTCCCGTGATCATTGATGCCTTGGGGGGGGCACCCGTGATCGGTACCGTCAGCCAGATTCTCCCTGCCGGAGATCCTCGAACCCATACGTTCATGGTCAAGGTTGATTTGCCGAAGACAGTCGGCCTGAAGACCGGCATGTTCGGGCGCTTCCAACTGGATAAAGGCGCGACGCAAACCATGCTCGTCCCTTCAGCAGCCATCGTCGAACGCGGTGAGCTCACGAGCCTCTATGTTGTTGGGACAGATCAGATCGCACGGCTCCGGTGGGTTAAAGTCGGGCGGCGGTTCGAAGGACAAACGGAGATCCTCTCCGGCCTTCACGAGAGCGAGCGGGTCTTGACGGAGGGGAGTCGTGGGGTCGATGGAGCAGCCGTTCAGGTCGTCGCAATAGTAGCGACGCCTCCGCATAAGGCGCCGTGAAGTGGAAGCGAGTTTCTGCTTTCGAGTTACAAGTTTCAGGTTGTTGAGAATCTGAAACTCGAAACGCGAAACCCGAAACTTTCGAGCGAGATACGAATGACGGCTGAAGCATGACGAATTATCGCCCAGGATTGAGCGGTCGCATCGCGTCCCTCTTCATCAACAGTAAACTCACACCGCTCATCATGCTGGGCGTGTTGCTGTTGGGCCTGTTTGCAGTGGTTGGGACGCCTCGAGAGGAAGAGCCACAGATCGTCGTGCCGATGGCCGATGTCTGGCTCCCGTTTCCAGGGGCAGCCGCCAAGGTCGTCGAAGAACAACTGACCAAACCGTTTGAGCGTAAGCTCTCTGAAATCAAAGGCGTCGAGTATGTCTACTCGATCTCACGCCCAGGCGGCGCCCTGATCATTGTCCGGTTCTATGTCGGTCAGCCGATGGAGCAAAGCCTGGTCGATCTCTACGATAAGTTGATGTCGAACCAAGACTTGCTGCCCTCTGGAGCCGGGTCGTTTCTGGTCAAGCCGAAGGATGTCAACGACGTGCCGATCGTCACGCTCACGCTCTCCAGTGAGCGCTACGGAGAATTTGAGCTCCATCGTCTGGCTGAACAGGTGTTGGAGGAGACCAAGAAGGTAGCTGGAACATCAGCCGGTTTCATCGTCGGCGGACGCCAGCGTGAGCTCCGTATTCAGATCGATCCCACCAGGTTGAAGGCGTACGGACTGACGCCTCTGCAGGTCGCGAACGTGGTCCGTGGGGAGAATCAGGCCTTGTCGACCGGCCGCTTCGACAGTCGTAATCAAAGCTTTCTGGTGGAGACCGGCCGCTTCATCCGGTCACGTGAGGATCTGGAGGGGCTGGTTGTCGGCGTGAGCGAGCAGCGACCGGTCTATCTGCGTCAAGTGGCGGAGGTGACCGATGGGCCTGAAGAAGCGACGAGTTACGTCTGGTTCGGAACTGGTGAGGCGTCAGGCGTAAGGAGTGAGGCGAAAAGGCTGGGCGACGCCCCTCACCCCTTACCCCTCACTCCTCACGAGCTTCCAGCCGTGACCGTGGCAATCGCCAAGCAAGCCGGTATGAATGCCGTGACCATCGCCGCCGAGGTGATTCGTAAAGTCGACGAGATGAAAGGCGTCACCATTCCGTCTGACGTCCGCGTGACGGTGACTCGTGATTACGGAGAAACAGCCCAAGAGAAAGCCAACGAACTGCTCTGGCACCTCTTGATCGCCGTCGTCGCGGTGGTGGTCTTTCTCGGTGTGGCATTGGGACCGCGACCGGCTCTCGTCGTCTCCATCGCCATTCCTCTGACGCTTGCGCTCACGCTCTTTACGTCGATGATGATCGGCTACACGATCAACCGTGTCACACTGTTTGCCCTGATCTTTTCAATCGGCATACTCGTGGACGATGCCATCGTGGTGGTCGAAAACACCTATCGCCATCTGAAGATGCATCTTCGGTCTCATGAGGAAGCCTCAATCCAGGCTGTCGACGAAGTCGGAAACCCCACGATCTTGGCGACATTCACCGTCATCGCAGCCCTTCTGCCGATGGCCTTCGTCTCCGGGCTCATGGGGCCCTATATGCGACCGATTCCCGTCAATGCCTCCATCGCGATGTTTTTCTCACTGCTGGTTGCGTTCATCGTGATCCCGTGGTTTTGTCAGACCTGCTATCGGCCGGGAGTTGCGTTATCGGGGATTGATCAAGGAGGAGACGAGCAAGGGCGTACAGGTCGGATTTATCGGCGGCTCCTGTCCCCGCTACTGGCCCATCCGATCCTCGCCTATGCATTTCTAGGAGTGGTCGGGTTGTTACTCGTTGGCTCGACCTTGTTGTTCTACACCCGCCATGTCGTGGTGAAGATGCTCCCGTTCGACAACAAGAGCGAAATGCAGTTGGTCATCGATATGCCGGAGGGGACGACGCTTGAAGAAACCGCGCGGGTCACACAAGCGCTGGGACGCTATGTGAAGACGGTGCCGGAAGTGCGAGATTATCAGGCCTATGTCGGGACGGCCTCGCCCTTTAACTTCAGTGGGTTGGTCCGTCACTACTACCTGCGTGAACAGCCGCACGAGGCCGATATCCAGATCAATCTGGTCGCGAAGCATGCGCGAGCCGCCCAGAGTCATGAAATCGCCCAGCGGATTCGTCCACCGGTTCAAGAGATTGCCCGTGAATATGGAGCCAATGTGAAGATCGTCGAAGTACCACCCGGGCCGCCCGTGCAGTCAGTGCTCGTCGCGGAGGTCTACGGCTCTGACTACGACAGGCAACGCGCTGTGGCTCGTGAGATTCGGACGTTGTTCGAAAGTACCACAGGAGTGGTCGACGTGGATGACTATATCGAGGCGGATCACGTGAAATATGTCTTCACGGTTGATCGGGCCAAGGCCGCGCTTGTCGGTATTCCTTCCGAGGAGATTGTGAACACGCTGCACATGGCTCTCCAAGGTACAAAGGTCGGGCTGGTCCATATTCCGCAAGAAAAAAGTCCGGTCCACATCGTGCTCCGTTTGCCCCTGGCCGAGCGAACAGGTCTGGAGCATCTCGGCGAGATCGGGCTACGCACGAAGAGTGGCGGCATCGTCCAACTGTCCGAGTTGCTCCAGATCGAGCAAACGGTCCAGGACAAAGCGATTTATCACAAGAACCAAAAGCCGGTCGTCTACGTGGTTGCGGATGTGGGAGGACCCGGAGCGGAACAAGCGGAAAGTCCTGTGTACGGTGTTCTCGGAGTGGGGAAAAAGCTGGAAGAGTTTCGGCCCGCAGAAGGCTATCAAATCGAGCAGTACTATGCCACCCAGCCCTGGTCGGAAGAGAAGATCGCGATGAAGTGGGATGGGGAATGGCACATCACCTATGAAACGTTTCGCGACATGGGCATCGCGTTTGCCGTCGCCATGTTGCTGATCTATCTGCTGATCGTCGGGCAGTTCCAATCATTTATCACGCCCTTGATCATCATGGCGCCGATTCCATTAACGCTGATCGGGATATTGCCAGGTCATTGGCTGACCGGATCCTACTTCACCGCCACCTCGATGATCGGGTTCATCGCGCTGGCCGGAATCATTGTGAGGAACTCCATCCTCCTGGTCGACTTTATTCAGATCCAGGAACGGGCGGGTGTTGCATTGTCGGAAGCCGTCATTGAGGCTGGGGCCATTCGCACGCGCCCCATTCTTCTCACCGCTGCTGCACTGATGGTCGGGGCCTTCGTCATCATTCTCGATCCGATCTTTCAGGGATTGGCGGTTTCGTTGCTCTTCGGTGTCGGGGCCTCGACGCTGCTGACTCTGGTCGTGATTCCTCTGCTCTACTACCATGTGACCAGAAAGCCGATTGCACCCTGTCTTCACCCTGTCGGATCGATAGGTGAGGATCATTCGCGGAGTTCCGAAGAAGGAGATTCACAGCCGGTTCTTACCTAGCTGTGGAGTTTGAAGTAGGAGACCTTGGGTGATTCCCGATCATGGCTTTGTTTTCTTTTCTTCGGCCAGGGTTCGTTCTCGCAGTTTCTTGACTAGTTCCTGATAGGAACTCTCGCGAATGATTTTCTGGAACTGACTCCGGTAGTTCTTCACCAGGCTGACGCCGTCTACGATGATGTCATAGGCATGCCACCGGCCGTCCTTTGCAAATAGGCGGTAGTCCATAGGAATGGTCGTCTTATCTGAACGCAGCTCGGTTCGGACTTCGGCATAGGTCCCTTCGATCCGTTCCAAAAGGTACGCCACTTGTTCTCCGCTATAGCCTTCGATCTTTTCGGTGTACCGGTCTGAGAGAAACCGTTTGAAGAGCTCGACAAACTCCACACGCTGGACCTCGATGAGCGGAGTCCAATCAGCGGCCAAAGCTCGTTTCGACATTTCAGCATAGTCAAATCTGCTGCCGATCACCTCTTCCAACATACGACGGCGAGGTATCAGTTTAGCCGGCTCTTTCAGTGCCGGGTCTTGGAGGATTCGGATGACCTGAGTGATCGTTCCGCGAACAGCTTCGGTCGGTGATTCAGGTCCAGCTGCTGCAAGGACGACGGGCCAGACGAGAACGAGCTGCACTGCAGCATGAAGGGCGAAACCCCGCATAGCCGCGCGCAGCCGCTCTCGGATCACTCCCGGTTGTGGCCACTCACCATGCACACAGCACTGTCGAATTCCCTTCGCGATCGGCGGTGACATGAGTCAATAGCCGTTCGGTGAGTCGTCAATCCATTAAGAACGTGACCTTCAGATCCACGCGATACAAGACAACCTTGTTGTTTTCGACCACGACATGTTGCTCTGCCACCCAAGCCGACTTGATCCCGTGGAGGGTCTTGGATGCTCGGGCGATTCCTTGGACGACGGCATCCTCGAAACTCGTGGGCGATTCGGCGCTGATCTCGATAATTTTGGCAACGGACATAGACTCTCTCCTTTCAAGTTAGGCGCAAAAGCGCAGTTATGATTCAACGAGCTCTGATTAAACTAACTGTCCCCATAGTTCAGCAAGAGTGACGCCAAAGTTGGTTCAGTCAGTAGTTGAACACTGCGGCAATATTGCAGGGGATATGACGTGGGCTGAAATAAGAGCCCAAGGTTATTGGGGAACTTTGCTACAGAGGGCGGCTGCGATCTGTGGCAAAAGAGGCAGGAATCGATCGAGGAACCGAACGGACATGTTGTCATGAAGCCGTACATGCTCCGTCACGCAAGACATTCCGTCCCCATGCCAGTGGGGACAACGCCGCCCGACACCAGACCTGTTCATCTGTCTGTATGGTAGGCCGAGGCCCTGCGTGAGCGGCGTATCGCGAACTGAGGTTCGAGTGAGCCAGCAAACTATGGCTCCCCGAACCCCATCGTCCGAGACATCCTATCGTCAATCCCGCAACGTGCCGAACGTGCAATACGCTGAAGGACCCGGAGCGCTACGGCAG
>JAOUGT010000293.1 GCA_029865485.1 Nitrospira sp. | reverse complement strand
AGGGGTGTAGCTAGCACATCATCTGTCCGGATTTTGTGGCACAGGATACGTCCGGTCTAGGGTGTAGTCCCAAGGAGGGCTACCATGACACGAAGCAGAGAATATGGGGTCTTCAGAGAAAGTGGTGTCATTGCTTGATCTTGCACCATGTGCATGCATAACTGCAGCTTGCCAGAGCGTAAAGTCAAGCAACGACCCCATTGCTGCTCCCTACGATTCTGGACGCACTCAGCAGTATCTATTTATGACCCACCACCTCCTTGGGTTGTTCAATCCTGCTCATCGCTGCGAGGAGCAATGTGCACAATGACCTCCGACAGGGAGGGGTCTTGGTTGACGATGTAGTGGATCGGTGGTGGGAAACTGGAGGTGTCGTCGGGCGTCACTGATTCCCGAAGTTGACCCCGAGAGAAATCATCGAGCAGCTTGCTATCGAAAGTTGCCGAAGGGATACGGTCTGTACGAGAAAATCGAAGGATGAGCCTACCAGGCATCGATGGTACGGAAATAATCACTAGGGTATGGGCCACGAGTTTGGAGCGGAGCTGCTCTGCCTCTGAGATTGGGAACAGGAGCTGGGGTTGTGCGGGGCCGACTTGCTTCCAGAGTTGCAGGACGCCGTCTTGATTGGACTCGACCGTGAGTGCTAGAGGCGCGGCGCTATCCATGGCGCCATCGTGGGTCTGTTCGGACTGTTCTCTCAAGGCGAGGCTATACCGAATACCCACTGGTTGAAGAGGGGAGGCGCGCTTGCTCTTAGCCATGGCCAATGATTGGGCTGCGAGTTCCGACTGGCCTGGAGGCTGGACAGATTCACTCGCGGCCTTCTCGCGTCGTTTAGTATCCGGTGCTATTGACTGGTCCGGGCTCTGCGGCCCTGCTCGATAGAAGAGTGAACGGGCGCTCAGAGAAGCACCTTCTCGGAGGGGCATCGTGCTGTCTACTTTGGATTGGCTTGGGAGAGGTGAGGCGGCTGGTTGGGATGGCGGTGGGGCGGATGCGATCGACTGAGGCGCGGCGTTGTCAGCCGATGTGATCACTGTTTCGGTGGAGAATTCAGTCTGTTTTGGTATGGCACCTGCCTCGGCAGGTGGCATTGCAGCATCACGCTCGAAACGATCGATTCGCCGTTCATCCTGGCTTGTACCGGAGGGGGGAGCCTTAGAGGGTCGCTTGTCGGTGAGCCCCTCTCTCAGAGAGGGCGGTGACGAACGGGACTTCTGTTCTGACGTCGCCGGGGGTTTGTTGGTCAGGGGAGTGGCAGATTGGGTTGGGGCAGGAACGGGCGATGACGGGACAAGAGGCCGTGCCTCTTCCTGGGCGATTAACTGGGCTTCTTGCCGAAGACTCTCCTGGTACAAGTTGGTTCCCAGAACGACAGCAAGGATTGCGCCCGCCAAACCTCCGGCCCAGGCGATTCCGGCTGGACGTCGGAGCCAGTCGAGCCACGATGCGGAACCACTGGCGCGTTCTGCCGGGTGACTCTGCAAGGCCTCGAAGAGCCTGCGGCGTACCGTTGGATCAGTCAGAAGCTCTTTCAACGCCTGCTCATCGGCCAGTGCGTTGAAGAGTGCTTGATCGTGCAACGCCGTCCGGTAGAGCTGTTCCTTCTCCTCGGCAGTCAACGTCTCTGCCGCAAACCCACCGAGAAGCTTTTCGAGGTCCTGTTCACTCATCGGAATCTCGCTCGTCGTTCGTGAAGCGCATCTCGCCAAAGATTCATAACGCAAAACTCGAAACCCGAAACTCGAAACGTCTTCTCATTCCCATGATCCTCCCATGAGATCAATTAACTGCTTCCGGCAACGAAGATCCCACGTGTATATCGTATTGATCGAGCTTTGCCCCATGATCTTCTGAATCTCCGGGAAGCTTTTCCCTTCCAGTTTCCATGTGAAGAGTTTCCGGCAACGTTCACCGAGTTGTGCAATGGCTGAAAGCAGCCGGTCGACACGCTGCTTCTGATCGAGTTGCGTCATGGGATTGTTGCTGGTATCGGCGAGCGGCAGGTCCTCGACCGACTCCTGATTGTATTCGCCACGCCGCAGGGACTTACGATGGGTATCCAGCATCTTGTACCGCAAGACCTGAAAGGCCAGGGGAACGAGCTCGATCAATTCAGTCACGTCTGAATACTTGTCATGCAGTACGGCTAAGACGTCCTGCGTGAGGTCTTCAGCCTGATCTCTCGATAGACGTGATGTCGCAAACGCGAGAATCCTTTCGCGAAGGGCGTGTAGTGTCTGGTCGCGGTCCATCAATGATCAGTGGTCGAGGCGGTTGCAGAATCAGATAGGAGATCTCCGATCGATCGGAAACGGAGATTGAGTCCTGCACAGACTTCCACCTGTCGGTCAAATCGGTTTGTCGTGCGGATCATGTCCCATAATGTTCCAACGCCCACGCGTCCCCAGGCTGCCAGATGGAAGACCGACAGCGGATAATCGGTCCCGAAGAGAAGACGATCGTGCAACTCTGGATGCTTCCTGAGATAGAGCAACATGCGGAAGCGGTTGGGCAAGGTGAGTGCGGAGATGTCGGCGTAAAAATGAGGATAGCGGGTCGTCAGCTCATGCAAGGTCGGGATGAACTTTTCGTACAACATCAGTCCATAGCTGCAGGCATGGGCCGCAATGACCGTTGTTCCTTCATCGAGGGCGAGCTGGAGGCGATCTGGATCGCCCACCGACTGATCCTTTCCGATCAAACTGAATTCATAGCCGATATGGCTGAGTAACGGCAACTTTCGTTCTGCAAGGGCCCGGTAGAACGCCTTGTATTTCGAGTCGGCCGGGTTGAACTGCTGTGCGTTGGGTAAGACTTTAACGAGCACGGCACCGGTATCGGCGCAGCGATGGACTTCGTCGATGGCATCTTCGCGCTGTGGATTGATCGATGGACCGGCTAAAAAGACATCGGGATTGGCGCGCACGGTTTTAAAGACGTAGTCGTTGCTGATCAGAAAGTCGGTGTGTTGGCGGTTGAGGAGGCCGGTCTGGTCATAGAATCCATCCATCCCGAGGAGCAC
>JAOUGT010000292.1 GCA_029865485.1 Nitrospira sp. | reverse complement strand
CAGGTGCCCTTCGCGAACGAAAAGATTGCGCCTCATTGCCCCTGGTCATGTACGCCTCGGACATGCGGGGGCACGCCTCAGAGAGAGCGCGCGCGCTGGGCATTGCCAGCTACGCCTACAAGCCTGTCAGCCGCAAGCGGCTGCTGGAGTCGCTGGCCGTCGCGCTGAATCAGACGCCGGCTGCGCCTGCCCGACAATTATCGGCGGCGCATCCGGAGTCCGCCTCCCTGCCGTCCTGTCATATTCTGTTGGTGGAGGACTTGGAAGACAATCGCGATGTTGTCGCGCTCTTTCTGAAAGAGACTTCCTACCAATTGGACATGGCGGAGAACGGTGCAGTAGCTCTGCAGAAGTTCCAGAAAGGCGCTTACGACTTGGTGTTCATGGACATACAGATGCCGGTCATGGACGGCCTCCAGGCGACCAAGGCCATTCGCCAATGGGAGCACGAGCAGCGGCGTACGCCCACGCCGATCGTTGCCCTCACCGCCAACGCCTTCAAGGAAGAAGTGGATAAGAGCCTGGACGCCGGCTGCACGGCGCATGTCACAAAACCGATCAAGAAGAAGACCCTACTGGAGACGATCGCCCAATATGCGACTGCATCCGCAAGCCGCGCAGCCTAAGACGAGGACTCTCCTATGAGCAACCACCCCTCAGCAACTCAGCCACTCCTCCTGCTCATTGAGGATGAACCGGATACGGCGGATCTTGTCACCCTGATCGTGAAGGACATGGGATATCAGGTCGTACATGCGGCAGATGGCTCTGAAGCGCTGGAGAAGATCGCCTTGATGCCACCCCCGTCGCTCGTCCTACTGGACATACAATTACCCCATGTCGACGGGGTCACAATCCTAGAGACGATTCGGAACACACCAGACTGGCAAGGCGTGCCGGTCGTCATGCTGACCGCTGTGGCTGATCAGCACTGTATCAGTAAGGTGGCGTCGCTCAAGGTACAGGAATATGTCCTGAAGCCGTTCAAGCGGGACACCTTAGTCAAGTACGTCGAGCGGGCCCGCACACGATCGGCACACCCGTGATGCAGCAGATTGCAACCAGAGCGTCCAGCGCACGGGCATGACCACCAACAATCAGCCTTGCCTCACTGCTTCTATCCCCTAACATCTTGAAATCTAAGCTGGCCTCTGATCGGGCGGATGCCACCCTCGACCCCGTAAAGAACCCGGCGATGCCCTTCAATCAGCCACAATTTCAGAGGCACGAAGGAGAGGGTGAACCACGAGGGCGATGACTCAAGAAGGAGCGGGAAACGCCCGATATCATACTGCCGGTCAAAGTTGAACCCATATGCCCACACAAGAACCAGGTCAGTTGGTCCGAGGCTGCCCAAGATTCGGTTCTACGATAACCCCTCTTGGGAAGGCATAGCCTCAGCCATGGAGAAGGGGACGCCCAAATGGAACACCCTCAGCCACAACAGGCTGCTGATGATGCAGGGCCGGAGATCGTGTCCGTTGATGCCTCGTTTGAACCACTTATCCCGAAATTCATGAGCAACCGCAAAAAAGAAGTGGGCGTGATGCAGGAGGCGCTCACTGCCAAAGATTTCGAGACGATCCGAAAAGTGGCCCATGGAATGAAGGGCGCCGGGGGGAGTTACGGCTTCGACCGTGTCACTGACATGGCCACCACCATCGAACAGGCGGCAAAGGCTGGTGACGCGTCGACTATTGCCCACGATCTCCCGGCTCTGGGTTTCTATCTGAACCGTGTCACGGTACGCTACGAGGAATGTCCGTGAACAAGAGGGGCACACCCATGAACAACAAGATTCTGCTTGTGGAAGATGAGGAGGATACGGCGAGCCTGCTGAAAAATCTCCTTGAACGGGAAGGCTTCTCGGTGATCCACGCAAGAGACGGGCGCCAAGCGACCACTCTGGTCGATACAATACGCCCGCCCTCACTCATCTTGTTAGACCTGGTGCTCCCTTATGTCAGCGGATCGGAATTACTCAAGCTCATCCGCCATCATCCAGATTGGCAACACGTCCCCGTGATCGTCCTCAGCGCCGATTCCCATGAGCCGGATATTCAACGAGCGTTGTGCGACGGCGCGACCGCCTATGTGCTGAAGCAGAAGGGGTCGAAGGTTCTGCTTGAGGAGGTGAGACGCATTGTGCCTTCCTCAGAGCCTTCCACACCTACATGGAGCCCGGCCGCGAAGCAAGAAACCGCTATGGCTCCTCGCACACAGCGCACCCGGGTACGCCATCGCCCCCGCAGCAGCCGGAGAAAGCACAGGGCCGCATGATGCGACCAACCCACAAGGGACCTGGACCATCCACGAAGCATATGAACCAGCTTCTGCTGCGCAACCGAGACCGACCAGGGAGAAGGCCAGTGGCCAAGGAGCAGGGCACACCTGTACCGACCATCTTGATGATCGAGGACCACGACGACACCGCCTGTTTGGTCCGGTTCATCCTGGAACGCAACGGCTACACGGTCAAGCACGCACCTGACGGGTTGAACGCGAAACGCCTGACGGAGACAACCGAGCCACCGGACTTGGTCTTGCTCGACATTTCTCTGCCCTCCCTGTCCGGACTGGAGGTCTTGCACGCCATTCGAACGACGCCAGAATGGCAGTGGATCCCCGTAATCATCCTCAGCGCGGACACCCGCGAGGAAACGATGGTCGAGGCAACCAACCTTGGCGCCACAGAATACCTGAAGAAGCCGTTCTCAGAGGAACGCCTCCTGAAGGCGGTCGAACCATTCGTGCCAAAACCACACAATCAACAGGAGTCTCACCTCAATGGGACCTGATCGGCTCGCCCAACATCTTTCCCTCACCATTTGAGCACGCACGGATGTGACAAGCCACCTTCCGGCATGCCCCGCTGCTGAACCTCCCCCCATATGTATTTCTCGACCGTTGCTTGTATGACTGCCGACAGTTCGCGTATACTGCCTGGTTTGCGCCACCACTTGGTCGCGTCTTTTTTTGTCATCTGAAGGAAGCCTCATCATTATGTCCAACGTACGCGCCCCTCATGACCGT
>JAOUGT010000291.1 GCA_029865485.1 Nitrospira sp. | reverse complement strand
ATCGCCGGCACCATTCATCCGTACCCCACACAGGCTGAGGTCAATAAGAAAGCGGTCAACCTCTGGCGGAAAGCGCACTTTTCACCGGGGACGAAGAATATCCTCACCAAGCTGTTTGCGTGGATGAGGAAGTAAGGATGGGTGGAATGAAGGGGAGTACCATCATCCGGCTGATCCTCATGGCGTGTGCGCTATTGTCCCCGATCTTGAGTCTGGCCCAAAGTGGAACCACCTTGGAGGTCGCGAGATTCTCCGCAAGCCAGCCGGGGGGGAGTCTGCCAGAGGGGTGGAACCCTCTGACCTTCAAGAAGATCCCGAAGCTGACGACATATGAGCTGGTGCAAGACGAGACACAAGTCGTCGTGAAGGCCATGAGTGACTCGTCGGCATCAGGTTTGACCAAAGAGGTCAGGATCGATCCGAAGGAATTTCCGATCGTGCGATGGCGGTGGAAGGTTGAGAATCTGGTCCAGAAGAGCGATGCCACCAGAAAAGACGGAGACGATTATCCGGCCAGGCTCTACATTACCTTCGAATATGACCCGGACAAGGTGAGTTTCGGCAAGAAACTCAAGTACAAGGCAGGGCAGGCGTTGTTTGGAGATATTCCGATCGGTGCCATCAACTATGTGTGGGAAACCACGGCACCGGTCGGCGCGATCATCGACAATGCCTATACGGATTTCGTCAAAATGGTGGTCGTTGAAAGTGGTCCGAGCCAGATCGGACTCTGGGTCGAGGAATCGCGGAACATCTACGACGACTACAAGCGGGCGTTTGGTGAAGAGCCGCCGCTGATCAACGGCATCGCCATCATGAGTGATACGGACAATACCAGAGAACGAGTCACTGCCTATTACGGCGACATCGTGTTTCTGAAAGCGCGATAAAAAGACCCGGATAAGGTGACAACGTTTGATTGTTGCCTCTTCATGTACCGGACCATCCTGATTCACCCTCGTCCGTAGTCAAATCACCAGCCGTCCATAGTGCTTCTCTGTTCTCGCTACTGGGCCCTGGCCTGGAGAGTACCGTCCTTCGTTTCGGTGTTGTGTAAGAAATGTGATGCTCGCACGACCACAAGAGGAGTGGGCGGGGTTGCCGTAGAACGGGCCATGCCACGCTACGTACCGCTTAACCAAGGAGGGTCGCATGATGCGGGACTTTAACAGTCTGCTGAAAAACTCAACATGGGTGCTTCGACAAGCTCAGCAAGAACGGAAAACCTCAATGGTGTCAATGACCGCCCCATTCGTCCTGGGGCTCTCGAAGGATGAACGAAGGGTCTTTCAGCAGATTGCTAGTCTATAGGTGCTCATTGCATATGCATGAGCATGACAGACTGTCGGGACTGGGACTACATCAACCAAGTGAGTGATCATATGAAGGGATTCAGTCGATATATTGTGTCGATACTGTTGGTGCTTCTCAGTGGCGTAGGCATCATGATTTCTGATCCAGCGCTCGCCGGGGATCGGAAAGTGTTTGTGCGCAGTGCGGTCGAGAATACGGATGGAACTGCGACGTTGCCTCTCTACCGAGGGCCGAGCCAGGGGCGCACGGTGTGGTTTATTCTGCTCGATTCCTCTGACAGTGGGGATGCGGACAGATTGGGGGTGAATCCAGCCAATAAGTTACGAGTGGCGCGTGGGACGTCGGCGGTGCAAAAGGTCAAGGTGGTCAATGGAGTGATCGACTTTCCTGCCACGGTTGATTTTGCGCCTGCCCGCGTTGTTGTGCCAGGCCCCACCTGATTTCCACCGGCACAGGCCTTCCCTGGTGCGGTCGGAGAGTTTGGATACAGTCCGCTGATTGAAATGCCTGATGGCACGATACGGAACGCGCCACATATTGCCAACGAGACCGGTCAATCCGATAAGGTCATGCGTATCAATACCGCAGGACGTAAAGTGGACATGGTCGAGTCCCTCGGTTATGCCAACGGCGAATTGGTCAAATACATTTCTACCGATGCGTCGGATCCCGCGGCCGCCGCCCTTGAAAACAGCACCTATACGCCAGCGCTGAACGCCGCACCGACGGCGGGTGGGGACGGAACCGATTCGGCACGGGCCACCCTGGCAGCGCTTGTCAACGGGCAAACAGGCATCAGCAATCCTCAGCGCCAGGGGCTGAATTCGGCGTTGCTTGACGGTGCGGACCCGTTGAATTTGCTGTTCTGGACTCCGAATCAAGGGCGGTACAGCCCCCTGTGGGATGTCCACCTGGCTCAGTGGAGTGCCGCCGCCGTTGCTGCGGGAAGCAATTTCGCGCAGAAGGACCGCAGTCAGCTACTCAATGTTGTGGGCAATCACGTGCTCACCGGTCCTGGTGGCGCCACGTTTGGACCGGCCGGTTTTATCGTGAACTGCCCGATCATCAGTAGCAACTGAGTCCGGGAGCAATCGCGCGGATCGATTGCAACCCGCGGCCTCGTACAGGGCCGCGATGAGATACGCCATCGTCCAGACGCAAGCAAAAATTCCCTTGCGCCTGGATCGGTGGGGTTGCCGGAGCCCCGTCAGCGCTTTCGATCATCTGTCGACTCAGTTAGGTGTTCGGAGATGGCTCTGTGCAGCATGCATGGACGTACTTCATAGGATCTCTGTAAGAATGTGAACGAGTATACGACGGAGAGTGTGAGAGAAGAAGCCCGCCTCCATGGAGGCGGGCTTCATGGGGATGTCCTGCGGTATCACTGAAGCGATTATTGGATCGAGTTGGCGAAGCCGTCTCGTGTGATCTCAGCACGTACCCGGTCGCCGACCTTCTTGTGGCCGCGTAAGAGTTTGGTCTCTCGGCTGATGTAGAGCTGAACCTGATTGCCTTCATAGTCTTCGACCGTGTAGGCCTCGCCCTTGATGTGCTTGATGGTTCCTCCGATGGTTTTCCACGCCGGACCAGGTCGTGGAGCCGATTGACTGGGACGTGAGAGAGTATAGGCATTCGTCAATGAGTCAGCTGTGTCGGAATAAGCTGAGTCTGAAGGTGGAGCAACCGCAGTCTTTCTGTCTTGTGAGGCTGCTGAGGTCACGGATGG
>JAOUGT010000290.1 GCA_029865485.1 Nitrospira sp. | reverse complement strand
CAGGGGCTGTGGGATGCGGCCAAAGCCTTTGACCTGCCCGCGCGTTTTACGCCCGTGTATTCGCCGTGAACACACGCTAATGGAAAATCTCGGTTCAAGTGCATTTCACTGAATAGGTTATGGTGAAACCTGTGTGATGGATTTCGCACGAGGCCGAGTTGAAGCTTTACATCTGCAGTTGCGGTCCTTTGGCAACCACTTTGGAGCGTACCATGCTCGTGCTTGGTATCGTGATCGAGAAAGAGGGAGTTCCGCCCAATAGCACGTGCCCCACATCAAAAACATCTCACCGTGGGTGTCACGTCTCATCTTCGGACATCCATGCCCCGATATCCGTCCCGGTATATGGGCTGAGGAGTGCTAAGAGACCCCCACCACCCGGTTGATGGTCACCCCCTGCACCAGGATTGAAAACACCACGACGGCATAGGTGATCGTCACGAGGGCGTCACGGGAGGGACTTGGTGGGAGGGAAAGGGCCAGCGCGACGGAAATACCGCCGCGCAGGCCACCCCAGGTCAGGATCGTCACCGTGCGGGCAGTAAACTCCCGGACGAGGCTGAATAGCCTGACCTGGAGCACAACACTCAGCCAGCGTGCTCCCAATACCAACGGAATGGCCACAAGCCCGGCAAGTAGATACGGTTGTTTGAAACTCAACACCAGCACTTCCAGTCCGATCAGGACAAACAACACGGCATTCAACAGCTCATCCAGGAGTTCCCAGAAATTATCGAGATGTTCCCGCGTCGTTTCCGACATGGCCCACTGCCGCCCGTAGTTTCCGATGAGCAGCCCTGCCACCACA
Organism: Nitrospira sp.; assembly: GCA_029865485.1. Classification (GTDB taxonomy): domain Bacteria; phylum Nitrospirota; class Nitrospiria; order Nitrospirales; family Nitrospiraceae; genus Nitrospira_D. The sequence goes on along the minus strand of JAOUGT010000290.1, from coordinate 2,233 downwards.
ACAGCAATCGGGCCGGATGTGTGGAGTAGATCCGCCAACCCGAAGCTGCCCATGACCAACGCCAGCGTAATAAGAATTTCCACTTGGTAATTGTCCACGGAGCGGAGCATCCGATACGCGAGATAGCCAAGAGCGAATCCTAAGGCGGCTCCGCCTAGCGCTTCTTCCGCAAAGAGCGCCAATACATCCGTCACATGAACCGTCTCTTTGGGAAGGAGATTCAGCACGATGAGAAAAACCACCACACCAACTCCGTCATTAAAGAGCGACTCCCCGACAATTTTCATTTCCAGTGCCTTGGGAAGCCGAGCCTGCCGGAGCACTCCCATCACGGCAATAGGATCAGTGGGGGAGATCAAGGCACCAAACAACAGACAATAGAGAAAGGGCAGTGGCAACCCAACCAAATCGAACAGCAGATAGCCGAGCACGCCAGTGACCACGCTGGACAAGATCGTCCCAACGACGGCTAACGTACCGATGACCCATTTGAGATCGAGCAACTCATCGAGCTTCACATGCAAGGCGCCGGCAAAGAGCAGGAATCCCAACATGCCGTGCATCAACGCCTCGTTAAAATCGATGCCCTTAATGAACCGCTGTGCTTCCGTCTCAATACCGAATCCCAATTTCCCCAGGGTCAATAAGATGAGCGAAAACCCCAGCGCCACAGCCATGAGCCCGATCGTCATCGGCAGTTTCAGAAGCCGGTGATTCACATAACCAAACAACGCCGCCAGGCAAATCAGGATCGTCAGCGTATGAATCAGCGCCATCTGCGATACCCTCGGTTGATTTCACTCCACCTGACTTGCCAATCGGTGATCCGTTCTGTCTGTCGTGGTTCTGCCTGAATAAGACGACTCCGGGGACGATGGAACGGTGAACCTAAGGGCTATAGTCCGATGTGCCCTCCTGTTCAATTCCATCGATGAATCCGTTTTGACTTCACCTTTTCTTCCACCTCAATGACAGTCCCCGTCTGGGCATCAATGTGGATCTCCATCACCTGTTTCTCTGGCGTGATGACTTCAACTTCCCAAATCAACCGATCATGCCTCTGCTCTAACCTGGCTTCGATCACCGCACCGGTGACTTTCTCCGACGCAGTCGTGATTGCCTCCACTATCGAAACCTTCGCTGAGGCTGACTTCTCAGCTTTATTGGGCTCCGCCAGCACCTGGTCAATCAGGGGCATGATTCCGGTTCCCGCCAAGAGCGCAGCCAGAGCGACCTTTATGGACAATGCTTTGCACATAACTTCCCCTGTAACCTGGTCATGATTTTCTACCTGTTTCAGCTATCGTCTTTGGTCGCATCTCGCGCGCAACGTTTGCCGGGTCCGTTCAATGTAGTCACGGCGCATGGAGTCAATCTCATTCGGGGGACTCCTCACGAGGTAACCACAGCCAGAGTCAGACCCGATGTATACTGAGCCCAGCCACGGCGCGCGGAGGAATACAAAGTTGGCAATCTCGAGTTCGAAGTGCTTTGTTTTTAATAGCATGGACATCCACTGTTTCCCCAAATCCGAATTGATGACGCCTGCCCCCTTCTATGAGTGGCTCTATCACGCCTGACAGCTTGTACCGCGATCTCTAGAGGCATCATTGGTTCATCGGTACGGCGGTCTCGATCTCCGTACATGTCATGGAATTGAGCTGATCGGAATTGTTTCGGTTGTTAGATGTCGGTAGTTGCGGATCTAACAGTCGTCGATCTCTATCCAGTTTCAGATCTGCGCCACATCCCTTTGGTACGATGCTATCGACCGCCGCCTCGATTCTAAGATTGAGTAAGGCTTCCTCGACCAGCCTTTTCTCAGCTTGAGCCCAGACACGCTGAGAGACGATCGGTCCATACGTTTCATACTTGGCAACTGCCACTGAGGCATTCAGCATTCCCATCCGCGCTATCCACAAGACTCCATTGCCAAACAGACCAACTCCTGTCACCTTTCCCCCCTCACTCCTGCCATCACGGCAAGGGCGCAAGATATTTCGAGTGCGCTCAAACTGTCACACCGTCTCAATGACATGGCACAGGGACAAAGCACGGGTGAACGTCTCAACAAAGCACATATTGCAAGTTGATAGAACGAGAACGACGGCTATGACTGAGGGGGATGAAAGACTGCGGTCGAGAAGACCGGGAAGTGACCTGAGGCTTGACTCTCCACAGTGAAATGAGATCGGTTGCCCCCCTCTGGTTCTGGCATACTCGGGGGAATGGA
>JAOUGT010000129.1 GCA_029865485.1 Nitrospira sp. | reverse complement strand
CCAGACAGCGGCGTGGGTATATTGGCCTCCGTTTTCTCGCACGCCAGGGACATACCCCTTGATATACCCGGGATCCCTCGGCATCTGATCAAAGGGTGGTGTCAGCAGACGGATGAGCCCGTCCCGCCGGTTCACAAGATGCCGCTCTACCGCGGCCATCGCACGTGCGCCACGGTCAGGATCCGCTGCACCGCTGATCACTCCCCAGGACTGCGCAATTGAATCGATGCGGCATTCTTGATCCGCAGCGGAACCGAGCGGTGTCCCATCATCGAAGTACGCGCGGCGGTACCATTCTCCGTCCCATCCATCCCGCTCGATCGCGGCCTTCAATGCGCTCACATGAAGCCGCCACGCTTCAGCGCGAACGCGCTCACCGCGCTGAGCAGCCAGTTTCGCGAACTCCCAGAGCACTGTATGCAAGAACCAGCCAAGCCAGATACTTTCCCCTTTGCCCTGCTGGCCCACACGGTTCATGCCGTCATTCCAGTCTCCGGTGCCCATGAGTGGAAGGCCATGACTGCCGACGACGAGGCTCCGATCCAACGCACGCGCACAATGTTCAAAGAGACTGGCACTCACCTGAGATACCCGTGGTTCAAAATAGGATTCAGGCTGCCCATCCGCTAATACCGGCCCCTCTAGAAAAGGCACCATTTCGTCCATCACGGTCATGTCGCCCGTCACGTCCAACAACTGGAGCACCGCATAGGGCAACCAGACCAGATCGTCGGACATGCGGGTCCGTACACCGCGGCCGGAGGGAGGATGCCACCAATGTTGGACGTCCCCCTCGAGAAACTGCCGAGAAGCCGCCCGCAGCACATGCTCACGCGTGACATCCCTCGCGGACACAGTCAAAGCCATGACATCTTGGAGTTGATCACGAAACCCATAGGCCCCGCTCAGTTGATAGAACGCCGCACGTGCCCAGACGCGGCACACCAGAGTCTGATAGAGCGCCCAGCGATTCAAGAAGACATCCATCGCACGTTCCGGCGTATGGACCTGTACCACACCCAGCACGTCGTCCCATCGTCGGATCACCTCACGCAAGAGCGTATCCACGTCCGCCGCACGATAGCGAGTCAGCAGAAGACGAGCCTGCTCCCTGTCTCCGGTCTGACCGAGAAACCAAATGACCTCAACACGTTCACCTGCCTTCAACTCCATCGACAGCTGAAGGGCACCACATGGGTCGAGACCCGCTCCGACTCTTCCAGATAAGTCACCTCCCGCTTCCAAGGCCAGGGGACGCTCGAAGGTTCCATTCCGACCGAGGAATTCCCTGCGATCACCGGTCCACGACGTCTGTATGCCGGCAAGATCGGTAAAGGCGATGCGTCCGGCAAACTCGCCGCCGAGCATATTGCGCGCAAAGAGTGCCCCGGTTACCGGATCGATCTCCGTCAGAATGTATGGAGCGGACTCACTGCGGGAACTTCCGAGCACCCACTCAACATAGGCCGTGATCGCAAAATGGCGCGAGCGTCCTGACATGTTCTGCAATGTCAGCCGAGAAATCTTGATCGGATCGTCGAGTGGAACAAACTGCAGTAATTCGGTGAGGACACCGTGCGAACCATGATGGAAGCGGCTATAGCCCTGTCCATGACAGGCAATATAAGACGCCGGATCATCGCGAATCGGCAGAGCCGTCGGACTCCAGACCTCTCCGCTGTCATCATCGCGAATATACAGCACCTCACCGGACGGGTCAGACACCGGATCGTTCGACCAAGGCGTCAACTGATTCTCGTGGCTGTTCACCGACCAGGTAAACCCGGATCCGGACTCCGACACGAGAAACCCGAACGATGGGTTTGCGATGACATTGATCCAGGGCCTCGGCGTCCGTAATCCTTCGCCGAGAATGGTGACATATTCGCGTCCATCATCTGCAAAACCACCCAAGCCGTTGAAGAATTCAAGCTCCCGCTCAGGCACCGGCACATCCAAGCGTGTGCCCTCACGTGGCGACGACGAGATCGTCGAGGCCACACGGCTCCTGCGCTGTAAGCGAGTCACCTGCTCCACCAGTGTGCCACGACGGCCGAGCAGGACAACCCGAGCGATCTGCGGCAGCAACGTCCGATCCGCTTGGGAGAGCAGGTCAGTTCGCAGAAGATAGATACTGCCTCGCGCCCAGCCGGCATCCGGGCAGAGGCGAAGCTTGCTGCCGCGCACGAGCTCTTCCAACGAACCGTGCAACCCCTGCTCATAGGACGAAGCCTTCTCATTCAGGATGATGATATCGGTCGATAATTGCCTCATCCGCCAGTATTCATGCGCTCGGAGCAACTGCCGGACAATATCAACATCATCCGCCTTGTCGATGCAGACTAAGACGATGGGCAGATCGCCCGAGATACCATGCTTCCATAATGCCGTACGTTCCAGCGTACTGTGGCCGAGCGTTTCGGAAGACGGCCGCAGCAAGACATCGGAGTACAGCACCGCATTCGCCAGTTGCTGGAACAACTGCGCCTCGCCGTTTTCGATGCCAAGGTGATGAAGTTGCACTCGCGACTGCGTCCAGGCCAACGACAGGGCACGCTCAAAGACTCTTGCGTCACTGTACTTGTCGGCCAACTCCAACACGTGGTCTCGAGATGGGCCGATGATGGTTGAAAACACCACGCGTACGGTCCCGCCTGAAGGCACCCGCACCGTACGGCGCAAACTCATCACCGGATCAAGCACGGATCCGACGGTATTTGAGAGCGGCCGCCCCCCGATCATCGAAACCGCCGTGCGAACATGGTGTCCTCGGCCGAGAAACCGGGCGCGATCCGTTTCATATTGGAGATCGCCGACGATTTCGCCTTCGACCACCACCACCTGGGCCATCCACACCGTTGCTTCGTCATCCGACCGTCTGCGACGCGTGGCGAGTACCGCCCCGACCTCCGGCACGAATTCCGTTTGCACAAACAGATTGGCAAAAGCAGGATGGGACACGTCGGCAGCCTGTGAAACCAGGGACAGTTCGGCATAAGAGGTGATCTGCAACGTGCGCGCACTGGTTCCCATATTGGTCAGAGAGACACGCCGCACTTCCGCGTCATCCTCGGACGACACCACGACCTCGAGCGTCGTACTCCAATCGCCGTCCCGTCTGGCAATTTCAGCCCGTTCTTCGGTAAAAGACGCCTCATAGGTGTCGGCATCCACACCACTGGGCTGATACCCTGCCGACCAAATAACTCCCGTCTCCATATCGCGCAGAAAGATATACGACCCCCAGCAATCCCTGGTCGCATCTTCGCGCCAACGTGTCACGGCAATGTCTCGCCATCGGCTGTAGCCGGAACCTGCCGTCGTCAGCATGACGGCATACTGTCCGTTGGACAGCAGATGCGTCCTCGGAGTGGCCTCATGGGGTGAGGTAAATCGCCGCACGACCGGCGGGGTGAGATCGCGAACCTGCGCCGCCGCAGCAACTTCTTCGGCGCGAGGGCGCGTCACAGGCACGTCCCGCGGAGTCCGTTCCTGGAGCAGGAGTTCGGTGGCTCGAACAATCGGCTCAGCATGAAACCGATTCCTCATCAGGCCGTCGTTCAAGACGTTCGCGATCGAGACCAACGACATGCCCTGATGATGCGACATATAGGCCCGCACGATGGCCACGTCTTGTCCTTCAGGTACCCGCGTCCGCGTGTAATCCAGCGCTTCATAGAACCCGTAGGTTCCCCTTCCTCCGGCCTCGGCGAGACGCCCGAAGCCTCGTGTGGCTTCCGTGGGATCAATCATCGCTGCAAGTGCCGTGGCATAGGGCGCGACGACGATATCCTCGCTCAGACCTCGCTTGAGTCCCAGGCCCGGCACACCAAAGCTGGAATACTGGTACGTCAGATCGAGATCGCGCGCATGATAGGCCGATTCTGACACTCCCCAGGGCACCCCTCGATCAACACCATATTGAATTTGCCGACGGACAATCAGGTCATACGTCCGGCGCAGCAAACTGCCTTCGGGAAACCGCATCACCAACGCCGGCATGAGGTATTCAAAGATAGAGCCAGACCAGGATATGAGTGCCGAACCGTCATCCACTGGCGTCAGGGTACGACCCAGGTGAAACCAGTGCGCCGACGGCACGTCGCCCTTGGCGATGGCGATAAAGCTCGCCAGCCTCGCCTCCGACGCCAGCAAGTCATAGCAGCTGGGGTCCAGGCAGTTCTCCGGCACGCGATAGCCGATAGACAACAGCTTGCGAGTCGGATCGAACAGAAAGGTAAAATCCATGGCGTGAACCATCTGCTCTACGCCCTGTGCGATCGTCGTGAGACGACGGACCAGTGACGTGATACCGGCACCCGCTTGTCGTATGGCATCAGCCAGCAAGGTGACTCTTGCCAAGGTGGTCCGATCTTGTGTTGGGTGACGGAGCAATTGCTCTCGCAACGTCTCGAGCGCCCGAAGCGCATTCACAAACCGTTCAGGAGCAGTCGCCAGCGTGGGAATGGGATGAAAGCAGGGCTCAATCACTGCCCACTCCAAGGATGGGCCCGACGGATGGTCGAACAGGGCCGCACGGTCTTTTGCACTGAAGCGGACCCACGGAAGCAGCAATGCCGCATCGCGGAGATGGCTCTCCACGCAGGCTCGGACCGCTTCGGCCCAGGCGCGCAACTCGCTCTCGGGCTCATCACCGCGCTCCTGCCCTAGAGCCTGAGCCATATCGGCCACCGTATGTGACAAGGCAGTGAGCCTGCCGCATCTGGCGGTCCAGCCGGCGGCATCAACCGGTCTCGACAAGAGCGCCAGAGCCAGAGCATCGACGGCTTGACTCAGCTGCTTCCTCGTCACCGTGTGGGTCGGTCGCTGATCTGGGATCTCCTCCAGCGCATGGCGGAGCAGTTGGATGGCATCATCGATTCCGGCCAACATATCGCCGTTGATGGAAGCTTGCTGAATCAACTCACGGCATCCGTTCCCCACAACCAATAAATGCCCGGCGAGATTTCCACTGTCGACGGAGGACACATACTTGGGATCCAGCGGATGAAGCGTCCTGGTGTCGTACCAATTGTAGAAATGCCCGCGAAACAGCTCCAGACGGTTCATACTCTCCAGCGTGGCTTCCAGCCGTTCGACGGCGTCAAGAGTCCCCACCCATCCAAGATCACGAGCCGCCAGAGTGGAGAGTAGATAGAGTCCGATGTTGGTCGGTGAGGTGCGATGAGCCACGACGGGTTTAGGGTCTTCTTGAAAGTTATCAGGTGGCAACGCATGGTCCTCGGCGGACACAAACGCTTCAAAGAACCGCCAGGTGCGCCGAGCGATCAATCGAAGGGTCCGCGCATCGGCTGGAGACACCGGTCCGGCCCCGACCTGTCGAGGCGGCAGACTGACCCACCAGGCCATGGCAGGAGCCGATATCCAGAGCAGGACGAACGGCGACGCGACAGCCCAGGAGGCATCGCCTCCCCACACTGCCACCCCACCACCTGCCATGAAGGCGAGTACCACCGCGCCCGCCATACGTCGATACATTCCGGTCAAATTCGACGTGTAGGCCGCCTCAGCTTGAGCCGCGGTCACCCACTCCAGCATCCGCCGGTGCGTGAAGAGGAGCCGGACGAGTGTACGAAGGATGGCATCCGTCATGAGCCAGGCCTGATGCACGAGGAACGTGACGTTCAACAAGATCTGCTTCGCGGCCAATATCAGGTCGCCGGCGGTTCCACGAAAATGGCTGCGCCAGTCAATGCCGGATCGGCGTGGGTAGAGCCCGAGCACAAAGGAGAACAGCGAGGGAGTCGCGATCGTGATCAGAATAAACCAGGACCAGACCCAGGCCGATTGTTCCGGGAGCATCCATCCGACGATCAGTGTCAGAAATGCTGTGGGAGCCGACAGGGTACGACGGAGATTATCAAGGATCTTCCAACGGCCGATGGCCGGAATCACCACCGCACGAGACGGCTCAGACCCCGTATGCGCTCGCCCGAACAGCCAGGGCAGCAACTGCCAATCACCGCGTGCCCATCGATGCTGCCTGGCCGCCGCCGCTTCGTAGTGGGCAGGAAACGCTTCGAAGAGCTCGATGTCCGTCGCCAAGGCCGCGCGTGCGAACAATCCTTCGAAGAGATCGTGACTGAGCATCGCATTGTCCGGCACCTTCCCTGCCAGCGCCGCCTCGAACGCGTCGATCTCATAAATGCCTTTGCCTGTGTAGGACCCTTCCCGAAATAAATCCTGATACACATCGGACACAGCCGACGCGTAGGGATCGATCCCACTGGGTCCGGAAAACGTCTGTTGAAAATACGAGCCCTCACCGCTGCTCGGGAGCGACGGTGTAATCCTCGGCTGCACGATCCCATACCCTTCACGCACACGCCCGGTGTGCGGATCGAATTGCGGCCGGTTCAGAGGGTGCGCCATGGTGCCGATTAACCGATGGGCGGCTCCACGAGGCAACCTGGTATCCGCATCCAGCGTGATGACAAACCGGACCGACGGAATAGGCTCAGGAACCTGCCCCCCGACGGACATGATCGTGGTGCTCGTCGAACCACGAAGCCATTGATTCAACTCATGCAGTTTGCCTCGCTTCCGTTCCCATCCCATCCAAACTTGTTGTGACTCGTTCCAGACCCGCCTCCGATGCAACAGGACAAAGCGTGAACCCCCGCCGGCCGCTTGGCCGTACCGCTTGTTCAGATGCGCGATCCCCTCCACCGCGGTGGCCAGCAGTTCCGCATCGCCCGAAATACTCTCGCTTGAGGCATCTCTCCAGTCAGAAAGCAAGGCGAAGCGCAGATCATCATCGGCATTTGCCAGATAGTGCACTTCTAATCGCTCAACCAGCTCATCAATACCCTGCCGGCTCATCAGCAAGGTTGGAACCACTACCATCGTGCGTAACTCTTTGGGAATGCCGTTCCGTAACGCCATCCTGGGTAGCGACCGAGGCCCGAGGACGGCCATCACCATGCGATTGATAAGCGCCATAGCCAAGTCAGAGGCCGGCACGAGCGCAATGCCCCCGAGACAGACCAGGCCTGCTACGGTCACCCCAGTTGCCGCCGCGTGCCAGAGTGGAAACGCCAGGACGATGGTAGTCAAGACCGCGAGCGATCCCATATAGCCCAAAGCCGGCGCCCGGACATACCAGCGCAGAAACCGGCACTTCCAGGACGGTCGGTAGCCGACCTCGCGTTCAAACGCCATGCGGCCCCGAGAGATCAGGTAGTAACCTGGATCGGTATGCCGATCCCGCTCCGATGGCGCATATGCGTATGGCTCGCTCCCGGCTAGTCCGGCACGGTCCATGACCCGCGTGGCCACGTCGAGTTCCGCCAAACCCGTCCCGCGCGAAAGATCCTCGATCGCATGGCGGTACGTGTCCCGCGTGACAAAGTCCATCTCGGCATAGCGGGAATCCCGTTGCAGAATCGTGTCGACCAAACTGACGCTCTCGAAAAAGTCCGCCCAATCAAACGCAGACGTCAAGCGCATGCTCGTAATGACGTTGCGAACCGTCACGCTCGTGGCTGCCTGCTGCTGGTGTTCCGCATGCACCATGTCGTCGGCAGTGGTGCCCTGTCCGGCCAACCGTTCGTCGAGCCATCGCAAGACAGGACGCACCTTGGGGTCCAGGTCACGAAGCCGCTGAACCAGCTGTACCGCGAATGCTGCGGCTAATGGTCTGCGCCCAACATGTTGGAGAATGGTGGTGGGCGGTTCGGATGCCAGCAATCCGGTCCCTAACAAGCTGTCTGCCAATTCGTCGGCTTCCAGCCTGTCCGCGCGGCTCTGAACGACCCGCTCAATCAGCCTGCGAAGATTTTCTACCAGGACGACACGCAGCGAGATCGCCACCGCCCACAACTCACCGATTGTCAGCGGTTGCACCTGTTGATACGCCATCACAAAGCGACGGAGCATGTCGGGATCGAACCGACTGTCGGTGTGAGCCACAAACGCCCAGGCGACTCCATAGACGCGTGGGTAATTCTGCAAGGGGCCCGACGCCAGTTTAGGCAATTGTCGGTAGTACCCAGGAGGCAAATCGTCGATAATCTCGCGAAGTTGCTCGTCGATAATATGAAAATTATCGACAAACCATTCGGCTGCAGGAGTAATCGTTTTCTCATCGTGAATCGTGCGGGCGATAGCCTGATACGACTTGACCAGGACACGTCCATTATCGAGGACTCGCGGCGTGAGCAACCGGCCGACCCGCGCATCATCGGTGACAACTTGGGCCGCTGCAAGACTAGCCGCATGTTGTTCAAGCCGTTCGACACCGAAAAGCTCGGCGCGAATCGGTTCTTCCAACTCGACACGCGGGGCTACCGTTGAGAACATCATACCCATCGCCTTCCCATTCAACTCCGGAGTCATCAGCTTGATTCAGTGATTGCAATACAACGAACATACTCAGCGTGAGGTCATCGAGTGTGGGCACAAGAGGGCCGCCATCAGTCAGCCAAGGCCATCACTTTCCATCTTGGCTGTGAGGCGCGTGGGAGGAAGCAGAACAACTCAAGGCATGCGCTTCAACGAACTCAGCACGAACAGAACACCTTCACATATTCAATGGCTGCTCCGTTCGTCCTGAGGCTCTCAAAGGATGAACGGAACCTGTTTTCGAAGCCTGCCAGGATTTCCGTTGCGATATTCCACCTCCCCCACGCATGTCTGCTCGTTGGAAGTGAGCACAGAGTTATTCCACAATGGTCGTTTCAAACGCTTTCACCACGAGAGTCTTCTCTTTCATCTTGTTCAACAAACCCGCAAAGGAATGCTCGTGGAGAATGCTGACAAACTGTGCATGGTAATTGCTCACGATGCCTGCGCCGTCGATCACCACATCGTACACATACCAATGACCGGCTTTGTCCACCAGGCGAAAGTCGAGGGTGGTATTCACCTTGCGGCCTGACAGCTTCGTTCTCACTTCGGCACAGTTCTCTTCCTGCTGTTCAGACAGGTAGTGCACCTGCTCGTCGACATAGTTGTCGATGCGACCGGCAAACGCATCCCGAAGTAACTGAACAAAGAGGTCAACAAATTCATGACGCTCAGTGCCCGTCAGCTCTATCCATGACCAACCCAGCGCCCGCTTGGCCATATCTTCATAGTTGACGCGCTGCTTGATGACTTGCTCAATCTTCTGACGTCGTTCCACCGATCGGCCCGGCTGGTTGAGCTCTTCACTGGTGAGAATATGGATCACCTCATCCATGGTGCTTTTTACTGATTCTGTGGCAGTTTCCTCGGCTGAAGCCACGGGAGCTCCGATCAGCAGTGCAATCACGCTGGCCATGGCCACCCAGATCATCCCGAAACCAGGTCCGGAACTGATCGAGCCCGTGCCAGCGATACTATTGGATATCTGACCCATAATTGGTTCCCTCAAGTCTTCGGGGCACGCGACTCAGAATTTAGGTTTCATGTCTTTCAATGAGTCTCCACCTTTTTTCAGGAGATCCGCTCCTGGAGCGCTTCCACCCTGTGGGGACAGACTGCTGAGTTGCTCTTTGACCTGTTTGATCGTCCCCATATTCTTTTGAAGATCGTCGACATTTTTCTGCATGTCCACCAATGCACTGCCGAGCTGGCTGACCGATGTCGACAGTCCAAATATCCCTTGGGCAGCTGCATAGTGCAGTGACCAGCCTCCCAGCCCAAATCCCAGAAAGAATGCCGTCATGATCATGATGGATATCCGAGATCTGTTCTTCATATTGCCCTCCCTT
>JAOUGT010000106.1 GCA_029865485.1 Nitrospira sp. | reverse complement strand
CATCCACACCATCACGGCAGGTTGCATGCTCGCAAGATGAGGGCACCATGGGCTGAGGCAGGTGTATTTCTTATGTCGCAGGATTCCTGCTCCGCATTCATGGATCCGTGAATGGATCGAAACGATGGGCACAATCGTCTCGATTGCCTCAATGAACCATGTGGGGATGAGATTGATCGGATCCGTGTGACGATTCAGAAGCTCAGCGGCTTGGTACTCCGGATCCTCATGCAGCGGGTCGCCTCAGGCCAATGGGGCAACGGTCGAAGACGATGATTCCTGCTCTCTGATGAGACGATCTCACGATGTGGGGAGCGGTGATCCAAGACGGGAAGGGAACAGGGGAACAGCTGACACCTATTCGATGCTATACGCGCGAAGTTTGTTATAGAGGCTCGCTCGACTGATTCTGAGTAGTTTGGCAGCTTTCAATCGGTTTCCTGCCGTCTTTTGCAGAGCATCAACGATTCGAGTGCGCTCCGTTTGAGCAACCGCCCCGCGCGACGCAGATCGTAAACTCTCATCTTCTTCCCCAAGAGACTGGTCAAGAAGATCCTGGCAAGGCAGTGAGGAGCCGACCGTCGTCACGACGGCCCGCTCGATATAGTGCTGCAACTGTCGGACATTCCCAGGCCAAGGGGCGTCACGTAACAACCGCAAGGCCCGCTCATCCACGTATCGCACCGGCTGATGATGCCGCGCGCACGAGGCCGCGACGAAATGCCGGACAAGTAATGGAATATCGTCTCGCCGCTCCCGTAACGCCGGCAAGTACAGGGGCAACACAGCCAGTCGATAGTACAGATCCTGCCGAAACGTTTTGGCTTTCACGAGTTCGGCCAGATCTTTGTTTGAAGCTGAGATGACACGCGCATGAATCTTAACGGTTCGCGTCCCACCCACCGGCTTAATCTCGCCCTCTTGCAGAACACGAAGCAACTTGGCTTGAAAGGTCGGCGTCGTGTCGGCAATCTCATCAAGGAAGATCGTACCGCCATCGGCCTCGTCGAATAATCCCCGCTTGTTCGCCACCGCCCCGGTGAACGCTCCCTTCACATGGCCAAACAGCTCGCTTTCGAGCAGCGTCTCGGGCAACGAGCCGCAGTCAACCACGACGAATGGGCGATCCCGCCTGGGGCTGAGCGCATGAATCGTTTTTGCCAGGAGTTCTTTGCCCGTTCCACTCTCACCTTGAATGAGGACGGTCGCCGAGCTCTCCGCAACCAGACGGGTCATGTCGAAGAGCTGCTGCATGATCAGACTTCGGCCGATCAAGTCACCAAGGCCATCCCCAAGTGGTGTGGGACTGCCGTTCACAGTCGTCGCAGCATGAGCAGGCTGTGGCGTCGGCTTAAAGAGCACCAGCATCGAGACTACGGATCCATTCGCATCCGTTAATGGAAAGGCTTGCTGCATCCCACAGGCCGTGCCGTCACCTCCCCCTGAACAAGAGACGCACTGGACATCCGGATCCTCAAATACCTTTATCGCAGGACAGGTTCCGCAGAGATCGGTTCGCTGGGCAAAGGCCTCATAGCACTTGGCGTGGGGCCGGCAAGTGGAAGCATTCTCCTGTCCCGACCACGCCGCTTCGTTCGCGTACACGACGTTGAAGGATTGGTCCATCACCGCTACCCGATCAGACAAGCCTCCGGATAGCTGCTTGATTGCTTCGACTCGCGCGGCAATGATGGGATCTTGGGGTACGGGGTTGCTGGGGCGTTCTTGGTCAGACAAGGCGATCTCACTTCCGGAGACAAGGCGCCGGGAGCGCATAGCCGATGGCAGCCGACACGAAAATGAATGCACCACGGGAATTCAACGGGGCTTTTTCGATTATGCCATACGCTACCTGGTATCAGCCCCCTGGCCGTGGTTGAGCAATTGTTGCACACAGTTCTTCAGCTCCGCAATATGGACCGGCTTGTCGAAGTAGGCGTTCGCACCCGCTTTAAGTACCTGTGCTTTCAATCTCGCATCGCCGAACGCAGTCATAACCACAATCGGGCAGTTCGGCGCCACAGTCCTCAACCGGCTAATGTAATCATCTCCTCCCGCCGGCATTCGTAAGTCGGTCAAGATCACATCCGGCAGCGATTGCAGGACCGCCAGAAAGGCCTCGTCTCCATCCCGTGCTTCACGGAGGTGAAAGCCCATTCCGCAAAATTCATCGCACAAGAGACTCCGCATCTCCCGGTCATCTTCGACAATCAGCAGCACCGCTGTCTTTTCCTTCGCCACAGTCGCCATCCTCGTCTGTGATGATCCCGGCCTCGTGGTTTGACAGTGTGAAGGAGCAAGGGTGATGCCTGCGATGAGGACATTCCCATGGCCATAACTCATGGCAATTCAAAGTGAATTATGTCGCAGACCATATTGCACTGGCGAGAAATACGACAGTCAGGAACCCATCAGGTGTTGCGAGATGCTACAGCATCCGAAAGTGCTGAGGAAGAAAGTATTGAGTGCGGCGCCTTTTAACGTCTCAGCACTCAGAACTTCCACTTCTCTGCCATCAGCTATTCGCTTTGTGGCAATAGGATGGTAAACGTCGTTCCCTTCCCTTCCTGACTTTCAACGGCAATGGAGCCCTGATGCTCTTCAATAATGCCTTTGACGACCGTCAGCCCTAACCCCGTCCCCTTGCCGAATTCCTTCGTCGTGAAAAAGGGATCGAAGATCTTCTTGATCGCCTCTCGTGGAATCCCATGGCCCGAATCGGCGATGGTGAGCCTCACCATTTGCGATTCAGGAGCAAGACCGACACGGAGCATTCCGCCATCCGGCATCGCATGCACCGCGTTCATGACGAGGTTGATCATGACTTGGCTCATCTGATCCGCATCGGCCAAAACCAGGGGACATGGATCGGTCAACAACAACTCAACCTGGACCCGACTTCGCGCAAGCCGTTCCTGAAACATCTCGAGACTGTCTTCAACCACTTGCTTCAGATCGAGCGCACCGCGTTCCGGAGCTTTGCGCCGGGCGAAGGAGAGCAACTGGTTCATCACCCTCGTGATCCGCTCGACCTGGGTAATGATGGTCTGGAGGCCTTTCTTGATCGGCTCTTCGGCGACACGATCCATCAAATATTCAGCGCGCCCAAGAATGACGTTCATCGGGGTCCCGATTTCGTGGGCCATACCCGACGCCACCGTACCGAGTTCGGCGATGCGCTCCGTCTTTCGCAACTGGTCTTGCAGCCGCTTCCGTTCACTGATATCCCGCAACATAACCAGGATCGCCGGACCTTCCTCATCTATGAATCGCGCCGCGCTGACTTCTGCGTCCACAGATTTTCCGCTCATGGTGATGATCTTCTCTTCGATCATGGGCACTTGTGCGCGGCCTTCCACCAATTCGTGGATGCGCTCCTGAATTGCCGGATGATAATCAGGATGGAACAGGTCCATCACCGATCGCCCCAGAATCTCATTGGCCTTCACGGCGCCGAACAGTTTGATTGCCTGGTCGTTGGCAAAGAGGATGCGGTCGCCTCGAATCACCACAATGGCATAGGGCGAAATGGCAATTAAACGTCGGTAGCGCTCTTCGCTTTGACGAAGCAAGTGTTCCGCTCGTTTCCGTTCCGTGATGTCGGTGACGAACCCTTCCAGATAGCTCAGGGTCCCGTCCGTAGCATAGATTCCTTCACCCCGTTCCCAGACCGACTTGACCTCCCCTGATCTGGTCAGGATCCGATAGGTCGTTTCGTACGGGCGACGCTGCGCCACCGCAGCTTGAATCTCTTGCCAGACGCGCTCGCGATCGCCCGGATGGGTATTGTTGCCATAGGTGATGGATCGTTCTACGAGGTATTCCCGGGAGGTGTACCCGGTCAAGTCTGATACCCCTTCGCTGAGATACTCGAAGGTCCAGTCACGGTTGTTCTTGCAACGGTAGACGAAGCCCGGCAGATTGCTGATCAGCGTGGTGAGTTGTCGCTGACTCTTTTGGTGAGCCTCTTCGGCGCGCTTGCGCTCGGTGATATC
Organism: Nitrospira sp.; assembly: GCA_029865485.1. GTDB lineage: Bacteria > Nitrospirota > Nitrospiria > Nitrospirales > Nitrospiraceae > Nitrospira_D. Next base: position 7,438 of record JAOUGT010000106.1, on the reverse strand, counting down.
CCGGAGGATGACGGTATAGTATGTCTGCTGTTCCACGGTGATATATGAGATGGCCGCTTCGATCGAAAACTCTTCCCCACTCGAGCGGAGCCCCATCACCGTCCCCAGTTTGCCCATCTTCCGGCTCGTCGCACCAGATTGGCCGAACTCCTGCACATGGTGGCGGTGGCCTTCACGATACCGTGCGGGCAAGAAACGATCGAGCGGCTGTCGCATCGCCTCTCGAGTGGAACAACCGAACATCTGTTCGGCCGCTCGGTTGAACAATACGACCTTCTGATCCTCATCCACGGTGATGATCGCATCCATCGCGGATTCGATGATGCTTTCCAGCCTCAGTTGGCTGACTAGCAGCTGCTCTTCCGCTTCCTTGCGATCGACGATGGCACGCACGGCCTCCCGATCCGCGTAGTAACGGGCCTGTTGCGCCTCCATCATCAAGCCCTCGGCATGGGCCCGCTCCACACGTTCCAACATCAACGCTCGTTCTGCTTCTACCGATTCATGTTGCAGCCGTCTGAAGCGAATCAATCCCAGGGCTAAGATCCACAGCACGGAGGTTCCCAAGGTACGATTGAGCAGGCCATACAGGAAAGAACTACCCAGAGGTTTGAGAAACAACCCAACCCAGAGGAGGCTGGTCGCAAATGCGCAAAAATAGAAGGACTCCCGCTCTTTCGGTCGGAACACCGTGAGCAGCAGGGGAATGACGTACAGGATCGATACGGCAATTCCCACCGGGGTCAGCAGGTCGACAACGAAGATGCCGATCGTGAGGAGTGGGATCGCCCAGTGCACAACCCGCATGGCAAAACGGTCGATATCCTTCATGTGATCGATCCCGGCCTGAAGCGGGACCGTCCAGTCACAGTCACGCTGCGATGATCCGACAGTGGCGGCTATTCCTCTGGGTGAGGCTTACCTTCGATTTCGGCGAGTTTACGATACAGGGTCTTGCGGTCGATTCCAAGCGCGTGAGCAGCCTGATACTTGTTGCCGCCGGTTTTTTCTAGGATTTTTTTGATGTACTCTTTCTCGAGCTCATGTAAGGGCAGGGTTTGCTCGGCTGCCTCATCGAGCACGCGTCGATCCCCACGTGCGCCCTGCACCGGCGCGGGCAGATCGTCGGGCGAAATCTTCTCGCCACGGCTCAGGGTCACGGCCCGCTCGATGACGTTTTCCAACTCTCGCACATTGCCGGGCCAGGCATAGTCCATCAACATGGCAAGGGCCGCTTCGCTCACACCCTTCACTTCCTTCCCACGCGCATTTCCGCATTTCTTGAGAAAGGCTTCCACCAGGAGCGGGATATCCTCCCGTCGTTCTCGAAGCGGCGGCAACTTCAGTTCGATGACATTGAGTCGATAGTAGAGGTCCTCACGAAACCGCTTGTGCTTCACTTCCTCATTCAGATTCAGGTTCGTGGCTGCGATGATCCGGACATCCACTGAGATCGGCTTCGTCGCACCCACCCGCCTGATTTCCTTCTCCTGAATCGCGCGGAGAATCTTTGCCTGGAGCATGAGCGGCAACTCGCTGATCTCGTCGAGAAACAACGTGCCTTTCTGCGCTTCTTCAAACAGGCCTCGCTTATCGAGCTTGGCGTCGGTAAAAGCCCCGCGCATGTGGCCGAAGAGCTCGCTCTCTAACAGTTGTTCCGGAATGGCTGCACAGTTGACGGGAACAAACGGAGCATCTTTCCGGTCGCTGTTGAAGTGAATCGCCTTCGCCACCAATTCCTTGCCGGTTCCGCTCTCTCCGGTAATCAGAACATTGGTCGGACTATCTGCTACCCGACGAATGAGATCGAAAACCCCTTGGATCGCCTTGCTCTTTCCCAGGATCTGGTGAAAGCTATATTCCTTGTGCACTTCTTTTCGAAGTCGGCTCACTTCCCGACGCAGCGATGCCTCCCGAACGACCCGCTCGATCACGCGAACCAGCTCATCTTTCTTCACGGGCTTGGTGAGGTAATCGCTGGCTCCGTGCTTCATCGCTTCAACTGCCGTCTCCACCGATCCGAACGCGGTCATGAGAATGACGTTGATGTCGGGATATCTGCGTTTGATTTCAGCTAGCAACTCGATCCCTTCCATCCCTTTCATGCGGAGATCGGTCAGGACGACGGCATAGTCTTCCTCACTCAATCGTTTCAGGGCCTCTTCTCCGCTTCCAGCCATGGTCACTTGATGACCACGATCCTTAAGCATGTCATAGGCCAGTTCCCGCATATCCGCGTCATCATCGACGACGAGGATCGCACCCCAATCTTGTGTCATGCCATGCTCCGAGAGATAAGAATGAGATAAACAGAACCCCGACTGCCCTCTATTGCCACAGAGATCTACCACCTTTGTCGCATTATGCGCCACTTTTCATGGGATTACCCCGTTCAATCTGTCAGTTTGCAAGGGCAGGACCAGGTGGTTACGGCCCCCCGAGGGTCTCGGCTCCTGATTGAATGGTCACGCCCTTCTGAAGCGGTGTGAACGAAACGTCGGTTGCGGCAACCGACCTGACGGGTGGCTTGCTCCCCTCATACCTGGTCGGAAAGACATACCACCGCTCCTCAGCTGCAAACAGAAGCTTGTACGTGGTCAGCTCATCATTGCGAAGATAGACGTTCAGAAGATCAGAGGTTTCCTGTTGATCCACCCATCCTCGGTTTGTGCCAAGCTGTACAGGCACCACATACAGCGCAGCGGTGATCACCGCCAACGAGACATAGGCCCTCGACAGATCAACACCTCGATCAATGTTGGTGAATCTCACCAGAAAGAGTTCGAGTGTTGAGGCACCCAAAAAGAGAAGCAGAGGGATCGCCACAAGTAAGAGATTGATCGCAGCAGACGCGAACTCGAGGGAGCTGAGCACAATGGTGATGCCTAGAAGTCCAACCAGCAGCCACGGACCATACCAAACCGCCACGAGCGAGACCTTGAACCTGGTGGTCATGGTCAGATTGCTGTGCCCCTCGATCTGCGTGAGATTCGAGGTGGCCAAATACCCGAAGAAGAGAATGAGCAGCAGCGGGATCCAGCTTTGACTGAAGTAGATTGCGACCGGAACCTTCTCCAGGACCCAGGAGGCTCCAAAAGCTGAAAAGTACGATCTGGTGTACACCGATCCGGCCAGATACGCCACGCCGGTCAGAATGAACAAGGCGATGAATACCTTGGGACCCTGTTCGATCAGGCGGCGAGCGTTGGCACGAGCTTCCTCGATTTTCTTGTTGTTACTGGACGCCATTGGCTTACGATGCGGCACATCAAACGGCGGTTCACGTCTCCGTGCTGTATTCTAGGAGGGAGTCAGAGGATGGTGCAATGCGCAATGAGTACAGGAATAGGATCCTCCTCAAACCAGGCCCCGGAGGTACCCGCCGCACCGCTGAGGAAACGTGAGACCGGGACACTGGCGCGAGCGCAGTGTCCTACCGTACAGGCAGCCGTCTCCAGAAAAGCCTCCCTGTAGCGTTTCCCCGGTTCGCTCCGATGGATCATTCGCTATTCGGTTTCTTCTCCCCCTTCAATGCAGGCTTCGCATTGGTCCAATTGTGAGGTGCCATGCTCGCTGCAGAAAAACCTGCGGCAGCGGCTGCACGTCATGAAGCTCATTCTGACTCTGTCTTGGGCTTCGCATTGATAACACTGACCAGCACTACGGGCTTTGGGCATCGCGATATCTCCATCACGTGACAGGTTGGATAAGTCCTTGGTCCATCATTTCCATGGTCTAGCGCTTCGTGGCCCCGGTCCGCCACAGGATGCGCCCTACACAGATACCACGTCGGTGGCCGTCGCTCCAGTTCAAAACAACGTGCATTGGTCATACGCATCACCTTTGCATCCACGTGGTAAACCGTCACAGATGATGCTGCAGGCTGAGGAGTTCACGAGAACCAGCTGGGACTCCAACAAGAGGATGTCGGCGAATTGCCATCTCTTCTGGCTCTCCACCTTCGACTTCGTGGTTGTTGACTCGCGAAACTGCTGCTGATCGAACCCGGTTCCCTTCCCTTCATTTGTAGTGGCCGTTTGCACGGCGGAAGGGACAGAGCGGCTAAACCGCCTAAACAAGAGTGTGCGACGATCGACCAGCCGTAGCACCTATCATTGCTCTGATGCTGCATACGTGGGCTGCTCATGCGGCACAACAATATGAAAGCAGCTTGTCCAAGACTGGACGAGCATCGGGCAATGGCATCCCTGACATGGATTCACATCCTGAATCACCAGAAAGTAGGGATTACAGAACAAGGGATGATCCAAAATCCCGCCGCACGGACAAGATTGTGAAGAGAGAATTTTACTCGCAGCACAAACTCTGCTATATCACACCTATACAGTCACCATTTTTGAAATTGAAGGGGGGTGGGGTACTCATGGCAACGAAGAAAGCAGCGAAGAAGCCAGCCAAGAAGGCGGCTAAGAAGAAGTAGTCATTGCACCATGAGGAGGCGTCGGCCACGTCGCCTCCTCACCATCCTGCATTCTAGATCTTCCTCGGCCTCGCACCTCATCACACGAATCGCTATCCGATCGAACACGTCCTCTGAAACGTTTTCGACAGACTCGACCACCCCGAGAGGGTCCACATCACCGATGAGCTCACCGCTACGGACCAACCCTTCATCGAGATGGAACCGGCGACGGTGTCCGGATGCGGGTCGACGACGGCAACCCTTATGAGATGAAGCACAAGACAAAAGAGAAGGGGACGACTTGCAGGCTGAGATCACCACAAGGAAGAGACGGCGGGAAAAAGAAAGGGGAGGTGATGGCCACATCACCTCCCCCATTTCCTTAGCACCAGGAGAGACTCCATAGCGTAAAGAAAGCAGCGAGTGAATCTTAGCATGAACCTCCCCCCGAAAATAGAATATGTATGTCAATATAATCAATCACTTGAGAAAATTTCGTGTCCGTACAGCATCGTCGGGCACGGGAAAGGGTATTTGATAAGCGGGGCCTGGCCCATTGAGATACAACGACCGAACAGTCCTGGCACAAGGGAAACATTGGACTGACATGGTACCGGTTAGGCCGGTCGCGTCAGGACCAGACTCCCGGTACTGTTGGTGTCGTGAGGGAAGGTCAGGTCGAGGGGTGGGGATGTGGAGTCACTTCTGACGAGAGTTTTCTGCCCGGGTCATGAGTTGGAGTCTCTTGCTGGCAAACCAGGCCTTCCAGTCCAGTTTCGCAAAGAGAACGACCAGTGCGAGCATGAGGACTTGCGTCACGACGAAATACCCCCCGAGATAGGCAAAGACCGATCCCGTATCGACCACGACCTTCTGTGCCACCTCCATCGCCACGACCACCCACACACTATAGGTCAGAAACCGGCCGATGAAGGAGGCCGCCGCCACCGGGGCCAGGGGCAAAGACGTGAGCCCATAGGCGATAAACAGCGAGTTTGACGGCAAGGGGCTGCAGGTATAGGCCAGGACGGCCCCAAACGTCATCGCGCGGTGCTGTTCCAGCCGATCCTTCACCTGGTCAACATTCTCTTTGGTGCGTGGGCTCAGCCAGCGTTGCCTGACGAGAAGAAACGCCATTTTCGCGAGGACCAGCCTGCCGGCAGTCGCCGCGCTTGCCGCCACGAAGGCGGTGAGCCAGGGGTTCGCACCGGGGCTGGACAATGTCATCGCAGACACCGCCATCCACGTCGGTGGCGCGAAGGCGGGCAGACAATTGAGCACAAAGATGACTGCAAAGAGGGACAGGGTCGTCATTGTTCCATAACCACACAATACTCTTCGGACATGCCCTCATTATGGCATTGAAGTAACCCCCGTCACCATTTTATAGACAGTGTGGAGAAGGGATGAGAGTGTCAGACAAAGCCTGAGGGGCCTTGTCCCGCTTTCCATATGAGTGGTCAGAACGTAGGCCAAAGGGCTTTGGGAGTATGCACGTCCTCATGATAGATACCGACGAGGACGAAGCAGCCAAGATAGTTTGTGATGATGAACGGGCTGGGACTCGAATCCAGGGCCAGTTTTTGTATATTTGTATAGATGAATTGCCCGGGATTGTCGTCATGGAGAAAAAGGAAGGTCGGACTGGATGTAGCAGGAACTGCGAGAGAGAAAACTGGATCAGATTTACAACGGTTCTGTGCCTTCGCTGAGGATCTGAATATAGCGATCATATGCAAACAGCCTATTGCGGTGCCGACCGGTGAGCTCTCGAACTGTCCCAAGTTTTTCAAGCAATGCCATTCCGTTTGTAGCCGTTGGAAAGGAAAGACCCGTGCGTCGGCAAATGTTTGAAAGTGAAACGATCGGGCGTTCCCGAAGGGCTGAGTGAACACGAAGCGCCGACCCAGCAGCTCGCCCTCCGGTCCGAATCTTTGCCTCATCCGTGCCAAATAATTCCACGAACCGCTGTGCCGTTGTGACGGCTCCTCGTGCGGTCATCCGTACACCCTCCAAAAAGAAATCGATCCAGGCTTCCCAATTTCCATCCATTCGCACTTGATCCAGTAGTCCATAGTACGCAGACCGGTTTTCCTTAAAATACAGACTCATGTAGAGAAGCGGCTGCGTAAGCGCACCAGCACGGCACAGGAGGAGGGTGATAAGAAGACGCCCGACACGACCATTACCATCCAGAAAAGGATGGATTGTCTCGAACTGAACATGTGCAAGAGCGGCCTTGACGAGCATGGGTAACGGGATGGTCTCATCGTGAAGAAACCGCTCCAGTTGTCCCATACAATCTTCCACATCTTGGTATGCTGGGGGGACAAAATGGGCGTTCCCGGGCCGGGTCCCACCACTCCAGTTCTGCGATCGACGAAATTCTCCAGGCAGCTTGTCGCTCCCTCGACCGTGTGAAAGGAGGTGCGCATGAACCTCGCGGATCAACCGATTGGAGAGCGGAAATCCTTCACGCAATCGCTCAAGCCCATACTCCAATGCCGCAACATAGTTCGAGACGTCCGTTACCTCATTTTGTGGCACCCCCGGAGCTTCCTCGAGCTCGAACAGAAGCAGGTCGGACAACGACGATTGAGTTCCCTCGATCTGGGAAGACAACAAAGCTTCTTTCCGAACATAGGAATAGAGAAAGAGATGCGGATCGGGCAGTAATGTGGATACGCTATCCAGACGTCCCAAAGCCAACAGAGCTTGTTCGAGAAGAAGCTGGCGCGTCCCTGTCAGATCAGGAGGTGGTATGGGAGGGAGAGGGGTCGGGATAAAGGCTCGTACCTGTTCGCCACCAATTTGAGAATTCTCATATCGACCAGTCGGGCCACGGTTCACAAGTTGGCTCTCTATTCAGGGTTGCTGAATAGGAGAATACATTGCTGTCCAAGATAGCCGAGACCGGGTGGCAGCCCACGTGATTTGATACGGGTTTTGGACGAGGGATGACGGGTGTTCACGTTCGTGCCTCCTCATGCTGTCCAAGATTACGCGAAGGCCAAA
>JAOUGT010000105.1 GCA_029865485.1 Nitrospira sp. | reverse complement strand
AAGGTGACATCCGGCATATCTTCAAACCCCTGTAGCTCCATGACTGGTCCTCCCCCGTCCTGGAGTGCAGGGAATCATATTCTGGTCGGAAAGGAAACCCGTAGCGCATGGTTATGCAAGAAGTCTAATCTCATCCAATACGCGAAGAGGTCCTGTCGTGAAGTACCTATCGTTCGTCACCGCCACTCTGTTTCTGGGTGTGTTCGGACTGTCCGGTTGTGCCGGCCTACCAGCTGTGAAAGTACAAGATGCACTCTCAAGCCTGGTGGCCCAACAACATGGAATTGGTCCCAGCCAAGGGAAGGCAGCAGTCGGCTCCATCCTCAACTACGCCAAGGGGAAAATACCGGCCGCAGATTTTTCGACTCTGAGCAACTCCTTTCCCGCCATGGGGACCTACCTGAAGGAGGCAACCGACGTGAAGGCGGTGACCGGCCCGATTGTCGACCAAGCCGGACTGGAATCGGCATTTGCGAAGGTGGCGTTGGGACCTAAAATGGTACCCAGGATCACCAAGACCATGAACGATTTCGTCGGGAATTCAGGCGGTGAGGTGGCGCGCAATTTCTTTGCGTCGCTCATGAAATAAGCTGTACGAGACTTGGTTCGGTCAACATTTCCTCTGGACCTCCTCGGGCATGTACTGAGGAGGCTCAGAGGAGCAGACGACGTTTGCACATGCGTTGAATCGAGAAAAGCGCGTGAGGTCCGGGCACTTCGCGTGGCGATCAGCGCCTGCTCCTTCTCATCGCTGAACTGCCTCGTTCGGCAACACCCTCATGCCATGTGTGCTGCTACTTGATCAATTCACGAACGGTTGTGCTCGATCGCGAAGGAGCGTGAGCAGCGCCGTCGGACCTTGGTCGCCTATTGTGGCGTACCCTGCCTGGGCCTCGGAAAAAAATGCCGGCTCCTGATGACTCGGCACCCCTAACAGCCGGCTCACGGATGCAAGGTACTCCCCCTGTCCAGCCGCCAGATCGTGTTGCAGATTGTCATAGTTCAAGGAAACAAAGGCGGTGGTCTTGAAGTCTGGCTTGAGGTGACCATCTTCATTCCACCAGGCTGCACCTGAGGTCGTTCCGGTCACATTGGATGTGGTATCCGTGATTTGTTCCAGGGTGGATTTGATCGTGCAGCCAGTCAGGCCGAGCACCAGACTTGCACCCACGGCTGCCAAGCATCGTACACAGTTCTGCATGGTGGACCTCCATATCGATAAGGACGATGGCGTCACTATACCATAAGAGTCCCTCAAGTTCGGTCGCTCGTGCGCCGATAGGAAATCGACGGGATGATTTTCTCCTCACACATTGTAAGACTGAGGATAGGCCATGTCTATGTCGGTGCAGTCCCTGACATCCTTCGACCCACGGCAGTTCTTCAATCCTGGTTCACGACCTGAGGTAGGAAATTATCGACTGGATACAGGAGTCAGTGCGCTCTCGGTGGCACGTGAGTTTTCAGGACGGTTGGATGTGATCACCGCAGATGGCGACCGCATTACCTTGGTGGCCGATAGTGATGACGAGTATCAAGCTGGTTCCCTCCATTCTTCCGTCCAAACCCATCAGGGAACTGGGACCCTCAAGGCTGGATTGGCGCAGGGTGCGCATGCTCACAATTTCGGCGTGACAGTCAGTGGGGATCTCGACGAAGATGAAGTGACGGACCTAGAGAAGCTATTCGAAACGGTCTCAGGGATCTTTCGCGGATTCTTTCAGGGGCAGCATGAGGAGGCCAAGGCTCAAACTGTTCACCTTGCTGAAGGGTTTCACGGGTTGGAGAGTCTCTCCAGTCTTGATCTCAGTGTCGAGATTGTCCGGTCTGTCACCATTGTGTCGGCATCAGGCGGTACCCCGGGTGGGGCGCCAGCGGCGGCTGCGGCGATCCCGCAGTCGTCCAATGGTACCACGGCGCCCACCCCGTCACCTGCATCTTCTGATACTGCGCATCTTTCCCTGCCGGCGAACGGCGAGCAGTTCGCCTCATTGATTCAACAAGTCTTCGAGGCGCTGAATGAACTCAGGGGCGACATAGACAAAATTCGTCGTAATCTTCCAGACTTCCTCGACCAGCTACGGGAGCATCTTGCTGGGGAGCTGCGCCATAAACCAGAATCAAAGGCTGCTGCCCCTCATCATCCAGTCGGGGACGTGTCACCTGAGCACGAGACCTCCTCGGACAGCCGCAGCCTGCTGGTTGCGTATCAGTCGGTCACGGAGAGATCCTTCTCGCTGTCTCTCCAAGTTTAGTTCTCCCACAAGCGCTGATACCACTTCCTGTCGTCGCTCATCGGGAGCGAGGCGAGATTCATCGCTTTACGGATCTCGCCGATATTCCATCCCGTTAAATTCGCCAACGCCTGTGCCTCGCGTTCATAGCGATCACGCACCTGTTTCCGGTAGGCCGTCGCTGTCGGACAGTCCTCGGTTCCGGTCCAAGGATGGCGAAGGATATAACGCGCTTGGAAATTACTGCGATCGGGTGTTTCCTGGAATATCAAGTCTTCGGGAAAGTGGGTGGCATCATAGCGGACGTGCAGTCTTGTGAGAAAGACATTCTGCGCTTGTGGCATGAACGGTCGTCCACGCTCGACCATCTTGGAATTGTCTTGCCAAAAAACGCCCAGACTCCGTAGTTCCTCGGCCGATAGCGGATTGGCTGCGCAGGGATCGCACCAATTCATGTCCCAGGCATATTCGAGAAACACGCCGCGCTCGCTCTCGCGTTTTACTTGCCGTGTGAACAGGTCGCGGTAGAAGTCTCCGAACCTGTCTTTCACGTACAGCGGAATCTCGTGAGCTTCCGGCAGCCGGACCGTTCGGTAGTTCGTCGTTTCCACCCGACCCTGTGTTGTCAGGGTATAGATGAAAAGTTCCTGGGCGCCGTCGGCATTCACGGTCCCGAGTCGAATCGGCAGCATGAACTTCGGAGATTCGAACGCAATCTGGAGCGGGCGCAGGTGAGCAAAGCCGAGCTTGGCTTGTTCGGTTAGGTTCACCTTCGCGACGAAAAACTTCATATTCTGTTTCAAGTAACTGTGCAGCACCCCTGAAGCTCCTTTTGGAATCCTGTATCCGTTCTCGGTTAGCCAGGTTTCGAGCCCCTGGCTTTCCGTGGCGGAGAGAAGCAGGATGTCGTATTCGCCGACGGTGTATTGCGTTTCAACGGTTACACCCAACGCCTTGTCTCTCCCTCGGTTTATCGGTGGTTCAGCCGACTTCGCCACCATGTCCATGACACGGCTTTCCGGGTACATCATCTGGCAGGGGTTGGGATCGAAGTGCTCCACTAGCCGTGGCGCTGAGTAATCGGCCAGGTGTTTCAGGACTGCCGAATCGCCGATATGGATCTGATCTTGTTCTAAGACGGTTGGCACCGGCACGACCATCGCAAACTCTTTCGCGTTACCCTTGAAGTCATTGGCCATGGTGATGACGGTTTTACTGTCGTGGCGGGCGATGACCACCTCTGATGCTTTGTTGAAAAGCTTCGTATCGGCTTTGCCCACATAGAAGCCGCAGAATGCCGAGGCATCACCACTCCAGAGCGGTAGGCTCAGGACGAACGTGAACAGAGGGACCAGTACGGGACTCATGAAAACCTCCTTTGTGCGTGAAACGATGGTGTCAGATGAACAGGTACTGAGCTGTGACCCACGGTAGGTCTCGACCAGTCATAGCGAATGCCAGGCCACAGCCGATCAATTAAGGGCACGACGGGTGAACAGAGGATGAGACCCCAGAGTGGGGCATTTGGTTTGAAGAATCCAAACTGGATGTACAGTGCCGTCAGCGAGACCATGAATGCAAAGAGGATCCGACCGCTTCGTGAGTCCGGCGTCGTCTTAGGATCGGAAATCATGAAGAAGGCAAAGATGAGCAGTGTGCCGCTTTCAATCTGATGCAGGGGAATTGTCAGCGGATCGCCGAGCCACCACGTACGAACAACGAGAAGTCCAATGTAGAAGGTCAGGAAGGCCAGTGTGACATCGGCCCGTGCTGCTCTGGTGACGACCAGGCTTCCCAGGCATGCAGCGAAAAACCAAAACCAGACGGCCTGTCCCCATTGGCCAGGCGAAATCCAGCCAAGATCACCGGCAAGGACAACGACGAGAGTAAGATTCGTGGGGTTGAAGATGTGTTTGTTGTTCCATCGAATGACGAACTTGCTGCCAATTGCAATGAACGAGGCCAGTGCGGCCACGACGAGGTCGTTGGTTCGAAGTAGGAGGCAAAGAGAAAGCGACGAGATCAGCGCACTCTTCGGATCGAAGGAGGGGAGGTTGACATATCTCGTGGCGGCGTACTGAGTCAGTTGAGCGGTACCGAGTGTGACGATGATTTGCCAAAGGGAAACGTCGAGGTGCAGAAATAGAAGCCCGTAGAGAAGGAGTGTCGAAAGGCTGACAATTTGATAGAGGCGGGGATCACGCCATAAAGATGATGTAATCGGCTGGCATGTAGTCGTGTCTTGCCCCATATCATCCTTCCTCCCGCTCGCCATGGCTTTGTGGCGGCCCTCACCGGAGGATATGGGACGAGGGGAGAAATCCTTTCAGAGGGGACGGTGAAATACTCGACGTTGACAAGTGGCTGAGCCATTGCAAGAATATCACCCAATTTATAGAGGATTTCGTTTTGTGATGAGCCTGAACTGCTGCTCTGGTTTAGACGTATCCTTGTGAGGCCCTTGACGATGCCTGCCTGGCTCTTTCCTGCGTTGAAAGCCGTTCTGCCACATGTGGGGACGATCTTATCCGCAGCTGCCCCTGTATTTACCAAGAAGGGTGCCGATGCGGCTCCCAACCAGACCTCAATGCTTCAACAGCAGGTCACCGAGCTTCAGGCCGCCGCAGCGAGGAACGACACCCACATCAAGGACTTGGCGATGCAAATGCGAACCACGCTCGAGGCGCTGGAACAGGGGGCGGCTCTGGCGGAACGTCGGTATGAACGTCTTCTGACGATGTGTCTCGTGACAGCGGTGGTGGCGATGGTGTCTCTGGGTTTGGTGCTGATATTGCTGCTCCGGTAAGCGTGTGGTTTGGTCCGGAGTCAGGTGAATGGATCGGTACCCATTTTCATCTCATTTGTGAGCGATAGCATATGGGCAGTGACTGCGGTGATACTGGGAGCAGTGCTTTCGGCAGTTCCTACTTTGGTTGGCGGGAGGGCATCATGGGAGGAGCAGAGATAGCAGACTGTGGATGAAAAGGCCTCATTCTCTTCACTGCGTGATGTTGCAGTTGCTAGAGGGAACACAGCCATGGGGGTGATCTTGGTATCACCGACGTGAACAGGATGTGATTACGTTCTATGGATGGTTTGCCCATGTGGTGATTGATCCACGCCATGCCGGTTTCTTGACGGAGAAGTTGCTGTGACTCTGTTTTGAGAACGGAATAGGAAGGATGGATTCGCAGGGTGGGAAAAACCGCCCTTGAATCTCAGCAGCCCTTAAACTGTTTTGACCGACAGTGTTCTGAGAGCTGCTTGGCTTCGGCGATCTGTGCGGGAGTCATGAGCCGGGCGACATCGTCGCGGTTCTCTTCTGCTTGCTTCTTGTCCTCACCCTTCATATGTGTCGCCGCGAGGTTCACCCACATGTACGCGCGCACATAGTCTTGTGGCATGCCCAGTCCTGCAAAATACAGCTCCGCGAGGTTGTTTTGCGCATGCGGATGACCTTGGGCTGCTGCTTTTTCATACCAGGCTCGAGCTTGGGCATAATCCTGAGGCATTCCCTTCCCCTTGGCATACAGTTCTCCGAGGCCATTCTGCGCCTCTGCATTCCCCTGATTCGCCTGGGTCTGGAGTGTCTGCAGGTCTTTACTGCCGGCCGGTGGAAACGCCGTCGCTTGTTCTGTGGAAAGGACAAGCAACAGTAGAAGAATGATGCCAAGGGTCTGCATGATTTTCGGAGTATGGCGTGCCTTTGAAGGGATCGTCAAGACGAAAAATATGGTGGGGAGAGGATCAGGAGAGAGCGAGTCACCACGCGATCGTACTCTAGAGTGCGAGATTGGAACTCGAAGTACGGTGTGCCCTACCGAGCCCTCTGTGGAAAATCCGGCGGAGACGGTTGGGCAGGCACTGGAGGCGTTGGTGGAAGCTGAAGGGGCCGGTTGTTCAATTGCAGGGGAGGACCAAGATTGAGCCCTTGAATTTGCGGCGGCTGCACGGTAACAATTCGATCACCGTTCGGGAGGTCAGTCGTGCTGTGTACATTACCGGCGGCATCCACGTAGACAGTTGTTCCACCTTCTGTGCCTAGCACCTGTTGTAATCGGTCCTTCGCGCCAGGTTGTTGAGGCGGTTCTTCCCCCATTGCAAGCGGTAGGCTTGGGGAGCCAGTTACGAGTATGGTGATAAGACGGAGCGCGATCCGATTCATGCAGTCATGATTACGATTGCTTCAGAAGCTCAATCCCTGAAGGATTCAATCAGCCACCAGAGAAGGAGCATGATAAGAAATCCAATTCCTGCGGGGATGTAAATTAAATAGAGAAAACGAAAGTCACCCATGATCTGTGTCTGCCCTTAGCAGCCCCCGTGAGTTATGTTGATCGACAAGAGAGCTAATACTTGCCTCAATCGGATGAGGCCTGAGCACAGCCGCATTCTTCCTATGGCCCAATCGTACCGGCCGGGACAGCATCTGTTCTGTTTTCAGAAACCCTATTATCCATCTCAGAAGTTCGCAATCGTCTGCTTGGCTCTTGCGCCCAGTGCTGCCATCTGCTCGCTCGTCATTCTTTTGGCAAGTTGCTCGCTCACTTTCTGAATGTATTCAACTTCAGAGCCAGCGAATTCCTCACTCGTCAGATGAACATTGCTTATAGCAATTCATCGAGTCATTCACTAGCTCTAATACATGCAACGCCTCAAGGGCTGATAGTTCTATGTAGCCCTCTACTTGGACTCTGCTCAACATTACCCCCAACGTACGGTTGATAGCAAGTTACGTCATCCGGTGTATGGAATACCTGAGCTGCCCGGATTGTTCTTTCGATTATTTTAGTGCGTGAGGTACGTGCGGTTGCCGTTTGTTGCTCATCGTCGATTGCATCCCTTGCTACGAGCTGCACATCGGTTTAGGATTGAACAACAATTGAACGGACAATCTTGCCATAAAGCTCCGATATGGAATCATTCTCGGTATTCGCTCCGAGAATATCGAGAGCCAGGTTGTCACCGTATTGAGGATTGTCATGAGTCACCCCCTCGAGTTCGTCACGATTGAAGGACTCCTTGCCTATGGTCGAGCCCTCGCTCGAAGGGCGGTGCAGCGTGGCCTCCTCGTACCTCAGCCGATAGAAACGTCAAACAATGACATTGAGCACGTCCACGCTAAGATGGAACAAGTTCGCTCGTTTCTTGAGCGTGCTCGGTCCGGATTCGCTACGGCTGACGCATACCGGTCAGCTCGCGAAAGTCTCATCGATGATCAGCTGATATTCTTTGCGGCCTGGAACGCGCTTCTTGCGGACGGATCGCTGCAACCGCTGCTCCGGGCTCCGATCGGGGCGGTGGCTAAACCGACCTATCGGCGACCTGTGGCCATCGTGCCTCGTACGCAACTCACGCCCACGCTGGGAGAAGGCCGCATTGTCTTGGAACTGGGCGATGACCGATTTTGGTTGTTGCCTCGGGATCTTGCCGACCGAACGTTGTTCTTTACGATGCGTCATGGCCTTTCACAGGTCGACAGTAAGACCCATCGCGTCGGATGCCGCTTGCCGAACCAACTGGACCCCGAACGAGGTGTTGCCAAAGCCGATGCAGTAGGGACGGCGCTCGCACGCATGATCGGCGTGGTGGGGCAGCAACTCGATTTTCTACACCTTACCAACTACTTCGACCCGCGAACGTTCCTGCATTGCATCAGCCGTAGCCCGAATACCAGGCAACTCTACGAACGAGTGTCTATGGCGCTCCTGCAAGGTGTTTCTCCACCAGAACCGAGAATCGAGCAGGCTCTTGAATCCTCGGATTTCGGTTGGGTGACGGGATTGGAAAAAACGCTGGAGCTCGAGGAAGCCGCTCGGGCCTTCAGTGTGGAGACCGCCATCGCCAAGCGGCTGATAAAAGAACCGCTCTATTGTTATCCGGATGGCAATTCTTTCTTCGACCTCTATGTGGACGTTATCGACGGTCTCCACCGGTTGGGCTCCGCGCAGAAGGGGAAAGTCGCCTGCCTCTATACGCACAGTTCCACCCTGCGGGCCTTGATGATCTATTTGGACCCACGACCGTTTCATGAAGCCTTCAGTGAGTTCAGCGATTACAAGGAAAGCCAAGACAATGTGGTATTGCTCACGTTCGAACAAGGCCGCTTGTCCGGCTATTCAACGGCGGTTGGCCTATCCGAGCGGGAGCGAGTCGCGCGTAACACATGGGTGGCGGTGGAGCGCGTGAGAAAAGACCGTGTGACACTCAACCCCAGATCCCTCAAGCGAATTGTTGCCCTGGTGTCAGGAGGCGATTTTGCCGGAGCCGGCGCCGCCTTGAAAGAATTGCATGTCACCGGCCAACGTCTGGGATTGGAAGTCTATTTTGTCCGTCACGGCTATCTGGGTCTGGCGAACAACTGGATTGAACGTGTCACTGAAGAAGATACTCGCGGCATGGGCAGCCATCCGAGCAGTCCCATCGGCAGCAGCCGCTTCGAAGAGTTCAAGCAAGAGACCGTGCAGCACGCGGCGATGCGCCACCTCGAGCCCTACCTGCGTGACGGCGCGTTGATTGTGCTTGGCGGCGACGGCAGTATGCGGGGCGCTAGGGCTATTTACGAAGGATTCGGCGCGCAGGTGGTCGGCATACCGGGCAGCATTGACAACAATATCGAAGGAACCATCTCTCTCGGATTCCAGTCCGCCGTGGCGTTGGCGGATCAGTCCATCGAATCTCTCAAAGCCACAAGCGCAGCGATGGGAAGTGTCTTCTTTGTGGAGGTGATGGGTGCCGGCTCAGGTCACCTTGCGCTGGCCTGCGCGTACCAAGCTAGAGCCGAAGGGTTGTTGGTCAATGAACATCCCGACCCCAACGCCTATATCGATGACGTCATCCTCGGGACACTCAAACGGACGTTGGGAGTGCCGAATAAGAGCCATTTGTTCGTCGTCGCCGAGCGCACCCCGCATCGGCATCACAGGGAGGGCGGTGTCCATGGGCTCGTCGATTACGTGGCCGGCGTGATCGCCCGATGGCCGGAACGGCAAGCGCGGCCGGATCACTATCCGCTCACGCTGGCGACGAAAGCGACCATCCTCGGCCACACACTCCGAGGTGCGCGACCGATACCGGAGGACAAGGCGATTGCGCAGCATCTTGCCCATGAGGCGGTGCACCGGCTCATCGAGTCGCCAGAAGACATTGTCGGCTGCCTCTTGGCCTATCGTGAACGGGGATCAATCGGTCCGATTCCACTCCATGCGGTCACGTCGAAGCAGTTCGACTGGGACGTCTTCAGTCGGATGCATAGTGACACCCATGTCACGTAATACTCACCAGCTGTCTGTAAGAGATCGCCGGATTTGCCTTTCCTCGCATGCCTAACGGCCAAAATATTGAAATAAGTTGCCTGAGAATCCATCTCGCGATACCCCTAGTCTAGATGTTGGTTTCCGGCGTCTGATCCATTACAACAATCAATTGTAGGGAGGATGTTCATGCATTTCGTCGTGATGTCGGCATTGGCCGTCGGGTTGGTGTATTTGTTGTGGCAGATCAGGCCTTAGTGTGTCTTTCTTATGTGACAGCAGTGAGCGCGCTTGATCAAAGGCCTGCTCTTACACGGCCTCTCGGGCATAACCTGATCAAGGCCGTGCTTCTATCGAGCGTGCCTCTTCTGTCCTCCGTGTAGCTCAAGCGAGTCGAAAACCTCAAATTAGTTGCCAGAAATTCTGTCTCGGGGTAGGCGTAGACTGGGCGCTAGTTTCTGGCGCCGGTCATATTGGGGTCACCTATTGCAGGGGAGGCTATTCATGCGTGTCATCATGATTTCTGCAGTTCTGTCCGCCTTGGTTGCAGGGACGAGTGCCTTGGCCATAGCCGATGAGCTCACGAATCTTGGTTCTGAATTGAAGGGTGAAATGGGCTCCATGGCCAGCGAAGCCAAAGGTGAGATGAAGGCCGAACAGGAACAGATGAAGGATAGTCTTAAGTCGAAAAAAGACCAGATGAAGAATGACATGAAGGCCAAGCGAGAGCACATGCGATCTGAGATGAAGGAAAAACGAGATGCGCTCAAGGCTGAGAGAAAGGAGATGAAAAAGGCGGCGAAGGCCAAGAAGGATAAGGCGAAGAAGCACGCGACAGAAGCTGCTGAATCATTGGAGGAAGAGGCCCACTGAGCCAGCATGTCAAGCGCCGTTTCCGATACAGCCTCCAAGAGGAGTCTCTTGGAGGCTGTTGTGTGTGAGCAATCTGTGTTGGTATGGAACGTATACGTCTGAGGGGAAGGGTGGTACTTTAAACATGGTGACCTAGACGACTTGCTCGCACGGTAAGACGAATACATGGAGAGGGACGATGTTGTCACCTGTCGCCGCTTCCTGTTCTAATCGGAAGCGCGCAAATACCTCGATGAGCCGGTATGCCAACTGGTCGGAGACGGCTGTCAGGATCATGCGGTTGGTGGCTGGGGCGAGAAAGAACTGGCTGGTTAAACCCGTGGCACCCTTCCCTGTGACATTGTGCAGTTCGCTGTAGGCGGCCACGTCGTAGTCATTGAGTAACGCGTGTATCTGTTCCACCAGCGCTTCACGGAAGACGATAACCAACATTTTCATACGAACTACTCCTAGGCGTCGGTGAGGGGGGCATTCGGGTGTGGTCCACCCGGGGTGTTGTCATTGTCTTGAGAGTGGTGGAAAAATACAAGATGAAAAGGGGATCTACTATCATGTATGCGCACGGTATTCATGTCTGATCCTGAGGGCCATGCTCGACAAGGTTGGAGGGAATACGCTATAAATTACGAGCAGAGCGGTGAACAACAGCATCAACGAGGTCGGTGTTATGCAAGAATATGCAGTGTATTATGGGTCCGCCTGTATCATTTTTTCCCTCTATATCCTTATAAAGGGGTTTCTCGCGGCGTCACGACAGCGGAGCAACGACCATTCGACGACGCTGGTTCCTGCCTATGTGTTTGGAATCGTCGCGTCGATTCTCTTGACCGTTGGCCTTGGATTTTTCAAGCCGACGTTGCCCTGGTGGGGATACCGGATGATTTTCCCTGGCACGACCATGCTCTTTCCTGCCATTATCTATCTGATCGGTCGCCGTCCGCCGAAGCCTGACCTGAATCGAGTCGACGCGTAGATTAGGAACCAGCCCTGTCACCGTGTGGATGCTGCCGCACTATTTTGCGATGGTAATACTCGGCACGCCGGATCGCGGAATCTCCGTCACCGTCATCTGGAATAGTTGGGACAGGAGCTTGAATGCTTCGCGGTTCCA
>JAOUGT010000289.1 GCA_029865485.1 Nitrospira sp. | reverse complement strand
TCTTTATGGAGCCTCGGTACCCGAACAGGGCGCATCTCGGGTACAGAGCCTAGGCTCTCCAGGACGCAATCCAGGTTCTGGATATCCGAGATGGCCTGGGTCTGGACGCGCTCAGCGATTCTGGCGCTGTCCAACTCAGGACCCTGACTGGCTGCGGAAAAGTCCGAAACGAGCGAAGAGGCAAATCCCGTTCGGTCCCGTAGGTTGAGCCTCGGAGCGACGCGAGAACGCCGCTGGCGGACTGTTTCCGCATCCTGCTAGAACAAGGTATAGATAAAGGGCGCCACTGCAGATCCTTGCGTCAACACCATCAGTGAGCCAAGCAAGAGCAGAACAACCAGGATTGGCAACAGCCAGAAGGCTTTCCGCTCCTTCATAAAGGCCCACAACTCCATCAAAAATCCGCCCATATCGACTCCTCTCAATACGCCGTTGAAAAGAACTTAGAGCACTTCCTGTGAATACATCGAGATGGGTATGGAGGTGCCTCCAAGTCGATCCAATTGCCCTACCACCTCCCTACTCCTAACCGCACATCTCCCCCGCGGGGGAGGCAAGAATCAAGCTGCCGGACTTGCGACCCATCAAGCTAAAATTGGTTGAGCATATGATGCCGAGGCCGAGGAGCTCTCACGACACGATAGGTACTGACGCCGGGGTTAAAAGTACGCTGGATCGAGTCTTTCCCCAACCAGCGCCTCACAATCCCCATCGGGACAATCAGGAGGTAATAGATAAGTCCGAGTAAGATCTTCGTATTGATTGCTCCGAGTACATGGCCGACTTTCATCCATCCCGCATGAACCTGTTTCAGGCTTTGAGGGGCGATCGCTCCGAGAAGAATAAGTACCCCGCCGAGCATCAGGGCCCACAGTCGTGGCGATTCAGCTCGAAAAACAAACGGCCATAGCCCGATCACCGAAAACACCCCACCCACAAGAAGACCAAACTGTCTCAAGTCTTTTGCAGCAGGTGGTTGTCCGGCTTGATCCATTGCGCAGCCTCCTTAATCAAGCTCAAATTCTTTTTGCCAATTCGTATCTTTTTCCAGCGGCTTCTGCTGTGTCTTGTAGAGCACGCAATTCTCTAGGACGAGTACATCCATCTCCGTTCGCATAAAGCACCGATAGGCATCCTCCGGAGTACAGACAATAGGTTCTCCGCGAACATTGAAGGAGGTGTTGACGAGGACCGGATAGCCGGTTTGCGCCTCAAATGCTTTCAGGAGCCGGTAGTATCGGGGATTGGTCTCCTCGTGCACGGTTTGGATACGGGCCGAGTAGTCCAGGTGTGTAATTGCCGGCACATCTGACCGAGGAACATTCAAGAGGTCAATACCCCACAAATTCGAGCGATCCGCAGGCAATGGAAGCCGCCTCTTTGGCTGCACTGGTGCCACCAACAACATATATGGACTGTCTGTATCCATCTCAAAGAAATCCGAGACACGTTCTCGCAAGATTGAAGGGGCGAATGGACGAAAGGATTCGCGATATTTGATTTTGAGGTTCATCACGGATTGCATCTTCGTGTTTCTGGCATCTCCCAGAATGCTTCGGCCTCCAAGCGCCCGTGGACCAAACTCCATACGCCCCTGCAACCAGCCGACCACCTTACCGTCCGCGAGGTCTTTCGCAAGCCGACCATAGAGATGGTTTTCATCAAGCAGCTCATACGGCGCTTCGACCTGCTTCAGGAATGATTCGATTTCGTCAGTGGTATGTTTGGGACCCAGATAGCTGCCCTTCATCCGGTCGGTACCGGTAGCACGGCGAGGCTGGTCATCATGGCCGTACCATGCTCTCAAGGCGGCACCCACCGCTCCCCCCGCATCTCCCGCTGCGGGTTGGATCCAGATCCCCTTGAAGGGACCCTCCCGTAAGATCCGCCCATTCCCTACACAGTTGAGCGCTACGCCACCCGCCATACAGAGATACTCAACTCCCGTTTCACGATGTAGGGCACCGGTGACACGCAACATCACTTCCTCGGTAACCTCCTGGACCGAACGGGCCAAGTCCATCTCACGCTGCGTGAGCTGACTTTCAGGTTTCCGTGGTGTCCCGCCGAACAACTCATCAAACTTGTTCCCGGTCATGGTCAACCCGGTACAGTAATCAAAGTACTCCATATTCAATCGGAACGTGCCGTCCGGTTTGAGATCAAGAAGATGGTCGTAGATTGCCTTGACATACTTTGGCTCCCCGTAGGGGGCTAAACCCATCACCTTGTATTCTCCCGAATTGACCTTGAAGCCCGTGTAGTACGTAAACGCGGAGTAGAGGAGTCCCAGTGAATGGGGAAACGGGATTTCCCACAGCGGTGTCAGCGCGTTTCCATCGCCAAGCCAAGCCGACGTGGTGGCCCATTCTCCAACACCATCCATACAGAGAACAACCGCCTTCTCGTAAGGGGATGGATAAAATGCTGAGGCTGCATGCGATTCATGGTGTTCCCCAAACAACAGGGGTGGAAGCATGGCCTGTGTCAGTTCCGGCGCCAGGGCGAGGAATTCTTTCCCCAAAAGATTCCGCAAAAAGAGCTTTTCCTTTAGCCACACCGGCATGGCTGCCACAAATGATTGGAGGCCGTTCGGCGCAAAGGCCAAGTAAGTCTCCAACAACCGTTCGAATTTTACCAGCGGTTTATCATAGAAGACGATGTAGCGAAGGTCTTTTAGCGTAATTCCCCCCTCCTGCAAACAGTACGCCACGGCATGAGCAGGAAACTGTGGGTCGTGTTTCTTTCTTGTGAACCGCTCCTCTTGGGCAGCGGCGATGATGTCGCCGTCACGGACAAGGCACGCCGCGCTGTCATGGTAGAAGGCCGAAATGCCAAGGATATGAGTCATGAGGTGATCCTACGCTTTTGCCGAAATCGGCCTCAGCTTACCATACGCCTACTTATGTGGCACCACCATCCCGCATTTAGAGATGGGCGAATGAGTTCAATATCTTATCCGGAAACATGCACCTGGATTTGGTCCCCAGGGGCTAACCACTGAGCCTTTCTTGCCCTGGAAGCCTCTTCGTCGAAGCTCATGGGCGATGCAGTACCCCCCCCTGCCACCTTCCAGGCATACATTTCGCCGGCCTCCGTCAAGAGCTTATACCTGTCCCCACGACGTGGCGCTTGCCATGAGGTGCCATACTAAATCTCTTCCTCCCTGAAAAGGAACTCA
>JAOUGT010000103.1 GCA_029865485.1 Nitrospira sp. | reverse complement strand
CCGGATCGATCCACTCCACCAGCTTCTTGACTTTCTCCTCATTGGTCATAGGCTGCCCCGGTGTGTCTTGGACGGTGAGGTCTTCTCGACGCAGTGAGTGTCGCCTGTATCACGGCGCGACAACCGATTATTGCTTCCTGTCTTTCGCCAATAGGTTGTAGAGCCACGCGAAAACCGCTCCTCCGATCAAGCCATCGAAAAACCCCCAGACCATGCCGATCATGCTCCCTATCGGAGTGAGGGAATAACCCCGATATACACGACCGATGAGTGTCGCCTCTCCCGTCGAACCGTCAAAGGCAATAACCCACCAGGTCAGTACGAACAGTCCAAGGCCCCAGATCAGTCCGCACGCCACCGCACAAGCCTTGACGTCCAGTTTCATGGTGTCCTTCCCGAGATCGAAACCGACACAGTCGCTCTTTATCGCTTCCGACCGGACGGCTTGGCTTTTTCCTTTGGTTCCGGCCCCTGCCACGTCACCCGGACCATCATGTCGCGATGCGCCCACTTGTACTCCGCCTTCCCTTTGTAGGCCCGCACCAGCGCACGTCCGAGCCGCTGCGCCAACCGGTCGTTGGTTGTCTGGACTTCCAAATCCTTCTTGCGTCTGGCGACCTTCATCACTCGGTCGAGGGGATTCACGGAGACGGCACGAGCTTCCACATTGGCGATCAATCCCCTGATCTCGTCTTCATGCTCACGAAGGTCCGACCATTTCAACATCACGATCCCTTCCGGATAGTCGTCCTTGATCTTCTGACAGGCGGGGCAGAGAAGTTTCTGCGTGCTGGAGGCTGCCGCCAACTTGCGGGCTTCTTCGCTATCGATGTACCACCGCTTATTCGCATAGATGGCTTTACATTTTCGGCACATCGCCGGTCCCTTCGGAGCCTTGAGCATTGCGTAGGGATCCTGTTTGGGGTGCTGTTTTTCCTTGTACGACGTCGTGTAGCGTTTCCCTTTTCTGGTGCTCATTGGTCTTTTCTCCTCTTTACTGTTTCGCTCGATCCTCTCGATCGCCGCCGGGACAGTGACCGATGCCTCAGCACTACTTCACTTCCTTGACCATATCGATCGCTCCGCAGGGACATTCCTCGGCGCACAGGCCGCATCCCTTGCAATAGTCGTAATTGATCGCAAACCGGTTGCCGGCTCCCAGTTTAATCACCGCATTATCCGGACAGACGGCGTAGCAGTTGTCGCACTCGAAACAATTGCCGCACGACAAACACCGGCGGGCCTCCAGCAGGGCAGTGTCCTGATCCAACGCTCCGACCATTTCCTCGAAGCTCCCACGCCGCCTGGCAAGTGTCAGCAGCGGCTGTTTGGATTGCTCCGCATCGGTGTAGTACCAGGGATTCAGCCGATCGAACGTCGCAAGCGGATGCGACGGAGACTTGACGTATCGGATCCCGCGCAGATAGGCGTCGATGTGGCGCGCAGCCAGTTTCCCGTGACCGGTTGCCATGCTCACGGATTGTTCGCCCGGAACCATGTCGCCGCCGGCAAACAGGCCTGGATGGCCGGTCATCATCTGTTCGTTGACTTCGATGGTGCTGTCGTCCCGTAGACGAGCTCCCGTCACGTTCCGCAAAAACCCGGTATCAGACTTCTGCCCCAGCGCCAGCACCACGGTATCGGCTTCGATGGTTTCGAACCGGCCGGTGGGTGTTGGCTTCCCTTGCTCGTCCAGCTCCATCACCTCAAGAGTCAACGTTCTGTCGGAGCCCCTCGCGATGTGTCGCAGCCACTGGAACCGCACACCCTCTTCGCGGGCTTCGACGATTTCTTCTTTGAACGATGGCGCATGGGCTTCATCCCGTCGATAGATGATCACCGGCTCAGCGCCCATCCGCTCGGCGCTTCGTGCCACGTCAATCGCCGTATTGCCTCCGCCATAGACGGCCACTCGCCTCCCAAGCTTGATCGGTGAAGTCCCTTCCATGCTACGCAGAAACGTCGCGGCATCGAGTAACCGTTTAGCGTCAACACCCAGAATGTCGACGCGTCTGGCCAGATGAGCCCCGACCGCAAGGAACGTTGCCTGAAATCCGCCTTCCTTGATTGCCGCATCGAGATCCTCGACCTTCGTATTGAGCCGGATCGTCACGCCCATCGCTTCAAGCCTCCCGACCTCCGCATCGACGATCTCACGCGGTAACCGGTAGGCGGGAATGCCGTACCGCATCATGCCGCCAACCTTCTCGGCCGCTTCATAGATCGTGACTGCATGGCCCACCCTCCCCAGATGATAGGCCGCCGACAGGCCGCTGGGCCCGGCGCCCACAATCAAGACTTTGTTCCCCGTCGGAGGGGCACAGGGCACCTGCCATCTTTCTCTGATCGCCAGATCGCCCAGGAATCGCTCCACGGCACGGATGCTCACAGCTTCGTCCAATTGGCCACGATTGCACGCAGTCTCACAGGGGTGATAGCAGACACGCCCGTGAATCGCCGGCATCGGATTGTCTTCCATAAGCCGTCGCCACGCGGCTTCGTAGTCCTTCTCTTCCGCGAGATAGAGCCAGGCCTGGATGTTCTCTCCGGCAGGGCAGGCGTGGTTGCAGGGCGGCAACCGATCGACGTAGACCGGCTTCATCGTGCGCCAGTTCCCCGTATGGTTGGCCAAGCTGCTGTTCGGATCGAGCGTGATGGCGAAGGGTTTGTGATCCATCCTGTTACCCGAGTAATCCATAGCGCGTGATGTTGGCGTCTGCGATCGCTTGTATCGCGGCAATCGCCTCTTCATTCCTGTATGGGTCGAACAGATGCTTGAATCGGGTTTGTAGTTCTAGGCAGCGCTCTACC
The DNA here is from genome assembly GCA_029865485.1 of Nitrospira sp. Taxonomy (GTDB): domain Bacteria; phylum Nitrospirota; class Nitrospiria; order Nitrospirales; family Nitrospiraceae; genus Nitrospira_D. The sequence continues at coordinate 8,855 of JAOUGT010000103.1, read as the reverse complement.
GGAACCTTCCGCCGGATCAGCGTCCGGTTAACCACCGCACCAGATTGCGCTTCGAACAAGGGGAATAAGCCAGACTCCACTGCCATTCTGGCGACCTTGATCGTATGAGCCGGATCGGACCCCCATCCGAGCGGACAGGGCACATGGATATGGATATATCGAGCCCCTTGCAGGCTCATTGCGCTGGCAACCTTTGCCTCCAGGTCGTGGAGATCCGCCACGGAAGCGGTGGCCACATAGGGGATACCGTGCGCCATGGCGATGAGCGGGACGTTTTTCCCCGTGCCCAAGAGATTGCCTGGAGCGTCGCCGACCGTCTGTGTCGTGTTCGTCCGCGCGAAGGGAGGCGTCGCCCCGGATCGTTGAACGCCGGTATTCATGTAGGCCTCGTTGTCGTAACAGATGTAGAGAACCTCATCGTTTCGTTCGAACATCCCGGAGAGGCACCCAAATCCGATGTCGACCGTCGCCCCGTCGCCGCCCTGGGCGACGACCATCACATCATCACGACCCTTGGCTCGCAACGCCGCCGCGACACCGCTCGCCACCGCCGGGGCATTGCCGAACAGTGAGTGCATCCATGGGATCTGCCAAGCACTTTCCGGGTACGGACTGGAAAAGACTTCGAGACAGCCGGTCGCATTGATCGCGATCAATCGCTTGTGCGCAGCCTGCATCGCCGCATCGATGGCATAGCGCGCCCCCAGGGCTTCGCCGCAGCCCTGACAGGCACGATGGCCGGAGTTCAGGGAATTCGTGCGATCCAGTCGCGATTGCACGGTGCGGGCTTCATCGTCCAGCAAGCGATTCCCCGCCGTATAGGTTCCCGTCTGATAGAATTTGATGCGCTGCGTCGTCATTGAGTGCTCCGTCACACGACCTTCGTACCAACGGCATTCATCGCGCGAATCAACTGCTCGGCGAGGGGCCCCGCTCGTCGCTGTTCCTGTCTTCGAGCCAGTTCTTCGTCAACCACCTTCATGTTCAGGTCCAGAAAGTAGGGTTCGCTCAGACGCTCGGCCAGAGCATCACGCACCATCTGTTTGAGTGACTGGGCAGAGATGGACCGTCCTCCCAATCCCGCAATGACCGTCTGCACCGGGATGGGCAAGCCGTTTAACGCCATTCGGACATCCGCGGACACGATGCCGCCGATGCCCACCGCCAAATCTTTTTCGACGACGATCACGCGTGAAATGCCTTCCAGCGCGGCGCGCAGTTGCACCGCCGGAAACGGCCGGTAGCACCCGATCTTCAGGCAGCCTATCGCGATCCCTTCATCGCGCAATTCGTCCACGGCATCTTTGATCGTCCCGATCACGGAACCGAGCGCGATCACGACCGTATCGGCATCGGTCATGCGATAGGTTCTGTAGAGACCTCCGGATTCTCGATGAAATTGCCCTTCGAATGAATCGGCGATGTCCGGCAGGAGCGTCAACGCGCGAAGGTGCTGCAGGTGCGCAAGATATTTCACCTCGGTGAAGGCTTCTGGTCCCACCATCGCGCCGATGGAAATTGGCTCCCTCGGATCCAGCACCTGGACCGGCGAGAAGGCAGGCAGAAACGCATCGACTGCAGACTGGTCGGGAAGGTCGATCGGCTCAAAGGCATGGGTCAGAATGTAGCCATCCATGCAGACCATCACCGGACAGCTCAGTTCCTCCGCCAAGCGGAAGGCCTGGATGTGGAGATCGGCCGCCTCTTGATTGGTTTCCGCATAGAGCTGAATCCATCCTGCATCACGCAAGGCCATGCTGTCGGAATGGTCGTTCCAAATATTGATCGGCGCACCGACAGCGCGATTCGCGATGGTCATCACGATCGGCAACCCCAGCCCCGCCGCGTTGTATACGGCTTCGGCCATGAAGAGGAGTCCCTGACTCGTCGTCGCGGTGTAGGTCCGTGCTCCCGTCGCCGAGGCCCCGATCAAGACGCTGAGCGCCGCAAACTCGGATTCCACGTTCAGATACTGGCAGCGACCGACATCGCCCTGCTTGACCATGCGCGACAACCGCTCGACGATATGCGTTTGCGGTGAGATGGGATAGGCCGCGATGACCTCCGGGCGGCACAAGACCACGGCCTCGGCGACGGCTTGCGATCCTTCAATTTGCGCGCGCATGGGGTAAACCACTCCCTTCTGAAGCCAGACTCGCGATGACGTGATCGTAGCCGTCTTGGGCGGCATCGGCATTGGCCTCGCCCAGGGCTCCCGGAAACATCTGACGCATCGCAGACTGGACCGATGCGAGCTCAATCATTCCCGTGATCGCGGCAAATGCGCCCAGCAACGGGGTATTCGCGATGGGACGTCTCCTGTGCCTGATCGTGAGCTCCGAGGACGAGACGACGGACACCTGACCGCTCGGCTGTGACTTGAGAAACTTGCTGATCCTTAACTCGACGGGCGAGAAGGCCCAATTGATGAAGGCGTACCCTGAACTACCGGGCATCCGATAGCAGCTCCGCCACTCCTGGTCCCCCGCGAACTGTGAAGACGGAATTACCACTTCATGCTCTCCGTTCATCTTTCATCCAGTTCTTTCACCCATGACACATTGATGGCCAGAACAACCTGATACAACGCCAGGCCTTTGGATTCGAGAACCATCTCATCCAGTTCGCAGTTCCACAATCAGCATGGTGACATCGATAATCCGACGGTCCTGTCGCTCTGGTTCTCTGGGCGTATCCATTGATCGAGCTCGACCATCAAGGACCATTTCCAGCATGATCTGCGCCACCGAGGAGAGAAATGAGATTGACGAAGACTAATAATAAAAATATGGGGTTGGGCAGGCACTTCAGAAACGATGGACATCAGATGACTCGAACCATGGGGTCTTTTTGGACAGGTCTGCAGATGGAGATGTCGCTCCATGCCCCACCTCCGCGTTCACGATGAACAATGGGCTGAGCTTCTCTCGATTTGACCGCACAAGGACTGACCCTCGGTTATGCCTCGTCTCATAGAATACATACGTCCATTAAGCGGTCAGTTCCACCGAGTTAGTTCTGGCAGGAGTTTGCCTTCTGCACATTTCACCATCACAACCGAGGCTGCCAGAGAGTTGCTCCGAGTCCATTCGGCAAACTCGAAGCGGGAACATCATCTACGCAACATGCCGCTGAACCGGATCGAGCGATGCGACACTGTTGACGTATGAGTTGCCTTACGGGTATCACACAAAAAGTGCCGCCCCACAAGGGACGAATCCGCCACAACAGCGTCTTACGCGAACACTTTATTCACATCCGATCACGACTCGGTGCACACGTGGAATCGTGGTTCCAGCGCCTTTAGATTCTCCATGATGCCGGTATATTCCAATTCCGCCATGGGCAGCATGGCCGCACCAAAGAACCCTTGCCGTCGCATGCCGATGGCTTTGTCGGAGACGGTGTCCCGTACTCGGTTCCAGAACGGATGGGCGAAAGCGTCCGTTGGTTCGGTAAACCGTCCTTCGTGCATGGCGAACGCGGCACAGGTGATCACTGGCGGACCGTCGAAGTAGCTGATGCCCGACTGCAGCGGGACCGGCATCAAGGGCATCTGATGCGAGCCCCGCATCCCACCAGCCACATACGAACCGATGGCGTAGGGCGCCAAAACTTCGCCCGTGGCTGGGAAATCCTTCTGGACCCGTACCAGCATGACCGGGTCGTCCTTGCCGGTATACTTGCCGGCAATGTTATGCAAGCGTGAGGTGGAGGCCACCATGGCTTGTTCCCCGCTGGAGACGGACCACACCGACTCCACCACGTACCGTTCGGTGTCCCGCAACAGCGCGGCAATTTGGTACAACTCTTTCGGAGCAGTCAGCTCGATGATTCGATCCCCTTCGGTATGGTTCACGTCCATGATGACGAAGCGAAAGCCTTGCGCCATATTGGGCGCCAGGATCAAACCCGGTGTGTTCATGGGGTCGGCAAAGGCCAGGTACAGCGGGAGGTTGAAGGCCCCAGGATCGGTCTTGTCGGCGGCAAAGAACAGAAAGGGCTCATTCGGCCGCTCGTTAAACTCCATCTCCGCCACGGCCGGTCCCATCCCACGCACATTGCCGGAAAAGGCATCTTTCAACAAATCCTGACCGGCCCCGTACAGTCCCTGTTGTTTGGCCACCGCTGTCCCCGCGAGGAAGGCATCCCACGCCAGCTTATGAACTGGCTCGTACCCCACACCATGTCGGTGACTCATCAAGATCGCGATATCGTCGCCGGTACTGCTGACATACTGGTCGATCAACAGTGAGACGCCATGCTTGGCGACATGACTCCGCACGCTTTCCAGCACTTGCCGGGAGGGACAGATATGACCGCCGATCGAACCGATATCGGCCTTGATGATGCTGAGGGTGATGTTCATGACGGCACCTCCTTCATGAAGTTGTGACGTGTGTTGGTTCGTGGGTCAAGAATCTTCTCGATCGCCATATGGGGGCGCGACAGTAAAGCGCGCTGGCAGGACACCGACGGTGGTTGAGCGATGAATATTTTGATACTCTTTGTCGCAGCCGAACACATGACCACTTCGCTGAGATAAATCATGTCCATCGTCATTCATGTGACTGCATGTGCATGATCTGTACCCTCCCAAAACACCGACTGTCTTCCGTTGCCGCCAAATGGACGGCGTTGGCACGATGCCCCATGCTGCGTCACATCGAACAGCGACCTCAATGTCACAGAGGAGTTGTGCCATTGGTCTGAAATGGTACGAATGAGTCCTCGGTTGGAGCCACGCCGATCTGTGTAGGCCATCTCCCGAGTCATGAGAATTCAGTCCGTCGCGCCGAGGAGTCCCGGAGGATCGCAAGGTGAAGAGAGGAAAGGATCTGTTACAGGTATCGACGTGACGGATCCTGGCTTGGGGAGTTTCACCTCAACTGCACCGCAGCACTGTCCCAAAACTCCTCATGGTTATAAAATCCTCCATGTGGCTGTTTGCGCCTTCCTCCCATTCTTGCCGGCACCTCATCCAGATCGATGAGGTATGCGCTCGGCATGGCGTCGGTTTCCCGTTCATGTCAGATGGATCTCGTCTCCGGTCGGGCGGCGGCATCGAGAAAACGTCGCACCACGACATTGGCTGTTTGCTCGAATTCATGCGTGAGGCCTATCTCCTCGATCACTCCATCCCATAGCATCGCCACATAGTCGGAAATAGCAAAGACCTCCGGAATGTCATGGCTCACCACCACGGCCGTGAACCCGAAACGCTGCTGCGATGTCGCAATCAGCCGGTGGATCTCTGTTGCCAAGAGCGGATCCAACCCGGTTGTGGGCTCGTCAAAAAGGATGATGTCGGGGTTCATGATCAAGGCCCGAGCCAAACCCGTTCGCTTTTTCATCCCTCCGCTCAATTCAGCCGGAAACTTGTGCCCCATATCGCTCAAGTCCACGGCCTTGAGCATATCCGTGACTTTCTGTTGGATCTCGAGCTCTGTGAGCAGCGTCTTCTCACGCAGGGGAAAGGCCACATTGTCGAACACAGTCATCGAATCCAAGAGGGCCGCGCTCTGAAAGAGCATGGCAAAGTGTTTCCGCACTTGATTGAGGGCCTCTCCGTCCAATCGTGTGATATCGACCCCATCGATAAGCACCTGTCCCCGATCGGGCCGGATGAGTCCGATCATATGTTTCAACAGGACACTCTTTCCTCCTCCACTGGGACCGATGACCGTGGTGACCTTCCCTCGTCGGACCTCTAGGTTCACGCCTTTCAGGACCGATTGCTTGCCAAACGACTTCTCCACATTCACGAGACGGATCACTGTTTGTTGTTCCACCTCCCCGGGTAGGACTACAGTGTGCGTCATGCCATCACCCATCGTTGCGGCGGTTCACGCGTCAGACACACAGGAAGCACAACAACGCCGGATGATTCCCGACCTATAACGATCCCGGGCCAGACCGTGCTGCTCATTCTGATTGCCGCCGCTCCCTTCGGCTCATCGGGAAATTGGTCACGCTCGGAACGAGCGCGGCTGGCGTCGGTATGATGCTGATCATGAAGAACGAGTCGGTTGCGAGCTTGTGTGAGCAGAGGGGAGGCAAGGAACGTGCTGCGCATAGCAACAGGGGGAGAGTTTTCGCCAGAGCTCTCGAATCGGATCCAGCGAATCGGCCCAAGATGTGAGAGACCAATCGCAACAAGGCGAAACCCTCTCCCGACGGCATTGCTTCCGTTGACACGGCAGAGCATCCGACCTCCTGGGATCCCTCAATTTGCACGCGGAGGTTGCCGGTTACTCCTCCCTTGTGCCAGATACGCGATGACATGATCGTATCCGTCTTTTGCAGCAGCGACATTCATCTCTCCGAGTGGCCCGGGGAACTTCCGGCGAATCGCGGACAAGACCGATGTCAGCGCTATCCAACCGGTCATTGCGGCGAACGCACCCAGCAAGGGTGTGTTGACAATGGCCCGTTTCAGATGAAGCGAGCTGATGTCCGAGGCGGGTATCACAGATACTTGACCAGGAGGAATTGACTTCAAGAATTCTCCGATCCCCAGATCATCAAGCGAGAAGGTCGAATTGATGAGGACATAGCCGTCCCGTGACAATCCTGCAAAGAGTTCGACCTGATGGAGCAAGGTCGGATCCTGGACGATCAGCACGTCGGGATGTGTCACGGCTTCGCGGGTTCGGATCAACTGTTGATCGATGCGACAGAACGCCATCACCGGCGCCCCCATCCGCTCAGATCCAAAGCTGGGGAACGCCTGAGCCTGTTTGCCATCGGCAAAAGCCGCCAGTGACAGCAGTTCCGCTGCCGTCACCACCCCTTGCCCGCCACGACCATGAATGCGAACGGTATGCATGGTTCAATTCCCATCCTTGGCTCCTCGACCTTCACACAGTCGCTCTCCTTGCGACCTCGGGCACACCCTCGTGCCGATCATCCTCGGCGCTCAACATCGCCAGGGCTTTGCACCGTGACCGGTGGAGATGGAATAAGCGGCTCCCCGATCCGTTCGTCCCACTGAAGGATCCCGATACAGCGTCACGAGATACATGGCGCCGAGCATCAACCCGATCGGCATCGCAACGACGGTCGCCATGAAAAGGGCAATCAGCAGCGGCACGCCGATGAGCAGCAGGCCTCCAAGTCCCACAGAAGCCCCAGGCCGTTCCTGAATCGTCGCAGCGACTCGCTCTGAGAAGACAGGATAGATGCGGAGCAACAAGAGACCGAGGAGTAATGTTGAGACAAGGCTGACGAATCCGGCCATGACTTTCATGCCGGTCAATCCGCGCTGAAATTTCTCGCCCTTCAACGACTCCGGAATCTCGCGCCTGGTGACCGTTCCGGTGATCCGTGCCCCTTCGTCGATCGACGGCTCCTCCTCGCTCCAATACCGGACGTTCTTCCCAATCGACGCCTTCGACGTCAGACGGATGTGTGCAGCGGCCACCGCGAGACTCCCGCCGATCTTGTTCGACCCCGTCATGTTTCCGGCCCCTATTCGCGCATCCTGATCGACTTGTCCTGCCAATTGGATGTTGCCTGCACCAGATAACAGATTGCCGCGAATGTGCGCTGAATCGGTCAGATGAACGTCACCGCCTGCAACCGAGACATTTCTGTCGATCTGTCCGCTGAGCGTGACGTTCCCTCCCGCCGCCCGCACATCCTGCGTGACGTGACCCGACAACGTGACCTTGCCGCCGGCCACAATCACATCCCCATCGACTGTGCCGTCGATCAGCACTTCGCCGCCTGCGGCGTAGAGGTCACCGTGGACGGTGCCGGAGATTTCCACCTGCGGACCGACGGCGAAGTAGTCGCCCTGAACTTCCTGCCCGGCACGCAAGACAGCCCACTTGCTCCATCCAGTCTGATCCGACACCTCGTCGGCCCATCCACAATTCGCAACAGCACACGCTGTGATGGTGCTGAAGATTAGTACCATCGTATTCATAGGCCTCCAGGACATGACACGGGAAAAGTCCAGCAAACCTCATGTCCGGTTCTCATGATCGCCCAAACGCCGGGGCCTTCAGTCAGGAATCGGAATGGAAATCGAGACAGCTCCGAGCACGTCGTTGAGTCGATAGTCATGCTTCGCGCTCCGAGGGTCAGCGTTGTGACAAGTCACGCAGCTGGTCGAAACCGCATAGTCCGCATAGACTGCTTGGAAATATCGACCGCCTCCCTCCTTCACAATCCCCTTGTATGGCTGCTCAGGGTGCGCCCTGACCGCCTCGAGTGCCTTTCGCTCGAATTCAGTCCGAGGTGCGTTCTGCGCGTTGATCGGGTTCATACTGATCAACCGATAACGCACTGGGCTTCCCGTCAGCTCGGCCAAGCTCGAGGACTCCTGAAAGAATTGGGCCGGGAGCGGGAGTGTGCTTTCCGAACGCCACTTCTCCGACGATTCGATGGCGCCTCTCCTCTGCATTCGCTCCACGACGTGGACTGTATAAAAAGTCCTGTCGGCCGCAAGGACGGAATGGATATAGTCCGTGACCGTCTCTAAGGGAACACTGCCGGCCGATTCCTTGCCGGCGTGACCTATTCCCCAACTTCCCAGCGCGCAGAACACGACGCTCAATCCTCCGACACACCACTTCCGAGCCGACATGATGTCCTCCCTTCGACGGATCCTTTCCAGGCAGAAGATGTTCTACCGTCAACTGGTTCCGTTCTTGTCTTGCTCTCTACAACCGAACAGAGAGTGCCCCGGTTTCAATCAAACCTTCTTCCGATTCGCGATCAGGGCATCGACCACGGAGGGATCAGCCAAGGTCGAAGTATCCCCCAGATCACCCAACTCGTTCGCCGCAATCTTGCGCAAGATACGCCGCATAATTTTCCCCGAGCGAGTCTTGGGGAGCGCCTCGGTC
>JAOUGT010000288.1 GCA_029865485.1 Nitrospira sp. | reverse complement strand
TGAATATATGAACCGTGGTGTTTGGCGGATGAAGAACAACCTACGAAGGCAGCCAGTCCTGTCATGACGATGACGGTCTTGAGCATTCGCATGATGATCCCCTTATTCCCCGATTTGTGAGACTGATGCCTCACAAGACTTGGTATTGACGGTTGAACCGACTCCTAGTGACGATTCTTGAGCAAATCGCGGATCTCCATCAGCAATTTCTCCTCATTGGTCGGCTCGGGTGGCGCTGCGGGAGCCGGTGGGGGCGCCTCCTTCTTAAATCGATTGACTTGCTTCACCAGCATAAAGATGACGAACGCGATAATGATAAAGTCGAACACGCTTTGCAGAAACACTCCATAGTTCAGCGTGGGGGCGCCTGCCGCCTTGGCAGCGGCCAATGACGGCGGTGCTGTGCGAGACAGGTCGATGAACAGGCTGGAGAAATCCACCTTGCCCATCAACAACCCCAGGGGAGGCATCAGGACGTCACTAACAAGTGACGACACGATTTTGCCGAACGCTCCACCAATGATGACACCGATTGCCATGTCCAGGACATTGCCCTTCATGGCAAATTCTTTAAATTCCTTTAGCATGATGGCCTCCTCGAATAACTCCTGAAACGCCTACTCTCCCAAAGACGCTAACGCTTGCGCGTGGTGTCGAATGCATAGCCCAACGTGAGTAAGTAGAGATTGTCGGTATCGCTCGTGCCGGCCGGCGGCCGATTGTTGTATCGAGTGGTCACCTGAAACCCGCTCGCCAGACCGGCCAAGATCTTCATGCGAACCCCGTTATCCATCGTAAAGAAGAAATCCGAGGCGTTCTGGACCGAGGGAAAGATCTCGTTGTAGTGATACAGCGTGATCCGGCCATCGAAGAGCGGCCAATCCCATTTCATGGCCACGCGCGCGCGAAAGCTCGCCCGATCACCGGTAATGCTGTTATCGCGGTAGTCCTCATTGAAATAGGTCGGACCAGCTTCGGCGTAAAACGTCATATCCTTAAAAATCCCCTTAAAGTCTCCACGCTCGATGAACTGGTAACCCGGGCCACTGGAGATGGCCGTTCTTAGCTTGAGATTTTGGAGGAAATCGTTTTCCACATAAGCCGACGAGTACAAAAAGAACCGTTTCGTGATAAAGAAGTCCAACTTAATGGTTCCACGGGCGTTCCTTACTTGAAGGCTCCCGTTGTTGTCGCCATTGACGTACCGGCCCAGGAGGGTCAGTCGGAGTTGCTCACTCCGAGCCACAAGATCTCCCAGGATACTGACGTTCCGAAGATGGCTGTTCCCCACCGACTGTGAATATCCGGCATTGAGACTCCCCGTATAGATCACCGGCGGCTGAACCACCGGATTGACCTGCGTGACCATGTCTATCGGGACGGTCACGACACTTCCGGTCGGCCCCGCCTTCACCTTCATCGTCCCTGGATCCCCTTCTTCCACCGTCCCGTTCAGAATGGTTCCTTCTTTCAAGTGAAAGGGAATAGGATGCGAGACGCTCAGCTTACTCACCTCCGACCACTTTACCTTGATAAGGTCTGCGGCCAGAGCGTTCTTGATTACCAGGAGGCCGCCGGTCATTTCGACCACTTCTCCATGGATCACGCTGCCATCTTTCAGGGTGATGACATCGAGTGTCGGTGCGGACTGTGATACCATTGCTGCATCATCGGCTGAAAACGCCACGCTCCCCATGGTTGTCAGACACCACACCACGATCGCCCCAACCGTCACCATCGATAGCCTCATGGGTCCTCCTTTTCAAACATACGTACTTCCCTCGCACTAATCAGACTTACGGATATAGCGTGTATACAAGGGCACTGCAAGAGATAGTTGTTTTCGGTTACCGCCTTGTCATCTGGGATGGACCTGACTCATCCCGTGCTTCGAAAACGATCCTGTCAATTCGGTCGCTTCTGTTCGAGATCAGTGTAGTACCGAGCCGCTTCAGCACGCCTTGAAATTTTGAGGCGCTTATAGATCTTCTGCAAGCGAGAGGCGACTACCGAGTGGGCGACATTCAGTTCCAGTCCGATTTCTTTATTGGTCTTCCCGGATGCCACTAAAGAAAGCAGGTATCGCTCTTCTCTTGAGCAGGTTTCCTTCCATTGCTCTTGCCCCGGCTTGGTGTCATCACGCAGCCATCGGATCAGCTGCTCTGTTAAGTGCTGATCCATGATGGCGCCTCCACTTGCCACGGCCTCAATGCTCCTCGTGATGGACTCGGCGGTCGCACTCTTCAGCACGTATCCGTGCGCACCTGCCATGATCGCTTCCCGCAAGATGTCCTTATCATCCTGCGCGGTAAAGAAGAGGACTCTTACCTGTGGATGGCTCTCTCGAATGGTCCTGCAGAGCTCGATCCCACTGTCCGCTCCGACTCGGACCTCCACCAACACCACATTCGGTTGTTCAACGTGAATGGCCTGGAGCGCATCCTGTCGGGTACCGGCCATACCAATGACTTCGATTTGATGGCTCTTGGCGAAAAAGTCTTTGATTCCCTGAAGTGTCAGGACGGAACGATCAACAATCAGCACACGAATTGGCTGTCGAAGCCCGTCTACTCGCCCCATACACCACTCCTGATTTTTCACCAGACGCATAACCTGATTCCTCACCTCTTCGTTGACCGCCCCTCACTTCCCGTGTGCACCCCACAGGGTGCTCTCCGACATCGCTGGCTGGGCATCAGCAAACACCGGCACCATGCAGACATGGTGAGGTACACTCTCTCCGATACTCGACTCATTGTTCCCGCCGCACCCCCATGAAACCCATCGTGCGCTTCGCATGCCGCGCGTACACACCGGCAGACCTTGAGGTCTTCATACCCTCCGCTTGTCGAGCCACAAGATTTCTGAGCATTCTGACGGTAACCATCGCTCCACAATTGACACAGCGAAGAGCTCCCCGCCCTGCCTGCTGCTCTTCGAGCTCTTCCTTGACGCAACACTCCACGATCATCAGCCCACTACACCGCTTGCACCGCATGGAATGCCCCCCTACTGATGTCCATATTCAAGATCGTCGTGACATGTTTACCGTATCATTGATATTGTCGCTCCCGTCGGCGCAGCGCCGGCCTTGTTGCGTGCCGAACGCCTGACGATGGCGGTTGAACAGGCACAACCTCGGATACCTGTTGCGGATCAGAGGAGTTCAATACCCTACAGAGATCGACAA
>JAOUGT010000102.1 GCA_029865485.1 Nitrospira sp. | reverse complement strand
CATGCAGACCCAGATCGAGGAACTCAAGCGCAGGGCTGAACAGGGATCGCAGCAGCTCCAGGGCGAGGTCCAGGAGCTCGAGCTGGAAGCTGTGCTCAGAACAAAGTTCCCGAGGGACACGATTGAACCAGTCCCCAAAGGCGAATTCGGCGGCGATGCCTTACAGCGGGTCATGGGCCCGCTCGGCCAGCTCTGTGGAACCATCTTATGGGAATCCAAGCGAACCAAAAATTGGAGCGACGGTTGGTTGGTCAAACTCCGTGACGATCAGCGAACAGCGAAAGCGGACATAGCTATTATCGTCAGCCAGACTCTTCCCAAAGACGTTGAGTCTTTTGATCTGGTCGATGGGATTTGGGTCACGAACGCAAAGTCGGTGTTCTCCTTGGCAGTCGCTCTCCGCCATTCCTTAATCGAACTCGCCTCGGCTCGACAAGCACTTGATGGCCAACAGACCAAGACCGAGATGGTCTATCAGTATCTCACCGGCCCACGGTTCCGCCATCGAGTCGAAGCCATCGTCGAGGCGTTCTCGTCAATGCAAGAGGATTTGGATCGGGAAAAGAAAGCCATAACCAAGCAATGGGCCAAGCGAGAGGAACAGATCGAGCGCGTCATGCAAGCGACCGTTGGCATGTATGGTGATTTACAAGGAATAGCCGGCAAGTCAATCCAAGAAATCGATGGATTGGAGCTGAAAACCTTGGATGTCGACCCAACAAAACACTTGTTTGAATAGTTAAACAATCAACGATTACTGACGGAGAAGGGGTTTCGAGGGGGGCGATATGCTTGAGCGGATCGAGGAAATTCAGGGCATAGGCTTGTTGCACGCGGCGAATGGCAAGCCTCACAAACTCCTTAAGACGACGCTCATCTACGCTGACAATGGGCGCGGCAAATCTACACTGGCCACCGTGTTGCGATCATTATCCACTGGCAACGCGCCCTTAATTTTGAACCGTAAGACAATTGACGGAACCCTACCCCCTCAAGCAGTGCTGCAGTTTGCTAACGGCGACAAGGTTACCTTTTCCGGAAACGCGTGGTCGGAGCAACGTCCAGAACTGTTGGTCTTCGACTCCGACTTTATCGAACGGAACGTACATTCCGGCTCAGTGATCAACACGGAACACCGAAAGAATCTTCTTGAATTTGCACTTGGCGAACCAGCAGTTGCCGCGCGCGCCGCGGTTGACCAGGCAACGGCAAAAGCGAAGGCAGCAGCAGACAAGATACAGGGGATCATCGGTCAGCTCTCTGGACACCATCCAGGATTGTCGTTGGTTGAGTTTGAAAAGCTTCCAAGCACACCCGACGCTGACGGGCAGATAGCAGCACTACAGAAACGCCTCATTGCCGCAGGCAATGTTGCCGAGATCATCGCTAAGCCGGTGCCAAAGCAGGTCTCAGAACCTACCTTTGATTTAGCGACGTTGTTCAAAGGGCTTGGACGTTCCCTAATAAATGTACATGCGGATGCAGAACAAGTCGTCAAACAGCATGTTCAAAAGATTGGAGACAAGGGCGCGGAAGACTGGCTAAGCCAGGGGCACCAGTACGAGGGCGATAATAAATGTCCGTACTGTGGCCAAGGCACAAAAGACAACGACCTAATTCGAGCATATCAAACTCATTTTAACGCCGCTTATGCGGCACTAAAAAAAGAGATTGCAGGCCTACACGACACTGTCGTCACTGACACCGAAGCAGCCATCATCGATGCGTTCTCTCAAGGTATCGTCACTGCAAAGGCGCAGGCGGCAGCATGGAGTGAACAGGTACAAACAAAGCCTATCGAATTCGTCGACGCACCAGCACATTCGGCACTCGCTGAACTCCGGGAGCTAGCTCTCGATCTAGCTCGCCGCAAACAGGCCTCGCCCGTCGAACCAGTCGGCACAGTTTCAGATTTGGAAAAAGCTAAGTCTTTGTGGCAACAGGTGCTGGCACCCATGCAGTCTGCAAATGCGATGGTGAAGGATGCTGCTACGTTGATTGCGGCATACCAGGGACAGCTTACCACTGACAATGCGCAACAGTTACAGCAACAGATCGAGCAGCTTCAAGCGTGTAAGCGCAGACATGATTTAGTAGTAGTTGGCCTGTTCAGCCAGCTTGTTACATTGCGCGCTGATGCTGCCGCCGCGGAAAATGCTAAAAAGACGGAACGCGATAAGCTCGACGCGCTGATGGCGACGACGTTGCAGCACTACGAGAAAACGATCAATGCCCTTCTAAAGAATTTCGGCGCATCCTTTAGCATAAAAGGAATGACCGCAAACTTTAGAGGCGCAGGCCCACGAACTGAATACGGTCTGGCATTGCGAGGCAAAGACGTTGCTTTAGAAGGCGGTCCACCATCATTTTCCACAACCTTGAGCGAAGGTGACAAGCGCACACTGGCCTTCGCTTTCTTCATCGCCAGCACGCTCGCAGATGCCAAATTATCAACGAGGATCGTTGTCGTTGACGATCCGATGTGCAGCTTGGATTTAAACCGGAAGCACCACACAAGGTCGGTGCTAAAGAATTTTCGCTCCAAGGCCGAGCAACTCATTGTCCTTGCACATGATCCGTACTTCATTCGTGACCTACGAGACGCAATGCGCAAGGATGATCCTGCGACCCCTATCGCCATTTTCCAACTCTCCCTTGCGGCAAACAATTACACGGACTTTTCGTCCTTCGACGTGGACAAGGAGTGTGAGTCTGCCTATTTCCAGCACCATCGGCTGCTAAATGAATTCACCGAAGGGAGAGCAGCGGATTCGCGGATGGTCGCGAAGGTAATCCGGCCAATGCTTGAAGGATATCTTCATCGCCGATTCCCTGGCCTTATCCCGAAATCGTTGATGTTTGGCCGAGTAGTCGTATTGATCCGCGATGCGCTACCTACTAGCCCTTTGGCTTACGCACAAAATCTCGTTACAGCACTGAACGAGATCAATGAATATGCCGGTCAGTTTCACCATGATGTAAACCCAAGCGCTGATGCAATGACCATTGTGGCTAGCGAGCTAAAGACTTTCGTTGATAGGTCTCTAGGACTGGTTCATCGGGGAACGCCGTGACATAAGCATTGCGCACAGCAAGAGGTATCTTCGCACACGAATTTCGTCCGGGCATAGCCCATGACTGACAACTATCATCTCCACCGCTTTCTCGACGCGCAAGAGCGGGCCTATGACTCAGTTCTTGCTGAGCTGCGGGCCCGGAGAAAGTCCAGTCACTGGATCTGGTTCATCTTTCCGCAAATAACCGGTCTTGGGCACAGTGCGATGGCACAGCAATTCGCCATTGGCTCCCTCGACGAAGCCAGGGCCTACCTGCAACACCCGGTGCTAGGCCCCAGGCTCCAAGAATGTACCCAGCTGGTTCTGAATGCGAGCGGTCGTAGTGCTGAAGAGATATTTCCCTACCCCGACAATCTGAAATTCCGCTCCTGCATGACCTTGTTTATGGCAGCCACTACCAACAACGCCCTCTTCAAAGCCACCCTACTCAAATACTTCGACGGCAAGCCCGACCAAAAGACGCTTGATATCCTGGCACAGCACCATTCGCAACGCCCCTAGTGCCTTGGCCAGCAACTTGATGTGCCACACTGACGATCGGAACGCTTGTCAGATCGGAGGAACCTGGGTATCCTAGTCGAAGACATTTGGATGACCGCTATGACCACCCGCAACGTACTCAGCACGAAGCGCGACCATATCCTCGAGCTGGCTGCGCAGCACGGTGCGCACAACGTCCGCATTTTTGGATCAGTGGCGCGCGGAGAAGCCAACTCAACGAGCGACCTCGACTTGTTGGTGCAAATGCACCCGGGGCGAAGCTTGCTGGATGTGATCGCCCTAAGTCAGGAGCTTGAATCCGTCCTGCACTGCCACGTCGACATTCTCACGGATGAGGGACTCAGTCCCTACCTTGCACAGCGCATCCATGCAGAAGCCGTCCCCTTATGAAGGACGACCGTATCTATCTGTTTCACATACGAGACGCCATCCAACAGATTCTTACCTACACGACCTCCGGAAAAAACAGCTTCTTCGCAGACCGGAAGACACAGGACGCTGTGATTCGCAATCTTGAAATCATTGGCGAGGCAACGAAACACCTTTCCGCCTCCCTCAAGGATGCAAACCCTGAGATCGCGTGGAAACCCATCGCCGGCATGCGGGACAAGTTGGTGCACGATTATTTCGGCGTGAATCTCCAACTCGTCTGGGATGTAATCGAACGAGATCTTCCCGGGCTTAAGGTGAAGGTGCTCCACCTCCTGACCGTGCTCGACCCACCGGTTTCACGATAAACAGCCCCAGACAATATCACCGGACATACAAGGAGCAGCCTCCCTAAGTCCTCTCGACGTTATCCGAATAACCTGCTTGTGAACGCCCCAGTGGCTGAAGGCTACGGCAAGCCATTCGGCGCCTAAAGCAAGGATCTGTGGCCTTGGGGCTTGAGCCGCATCCGAACTGAATAGAATGGTTCGGGTAGGGCAACGACTCGCATGAAGCCGCCTCGCGCTCAAATCGACTCATCTACAGTTATCCAATAAGGGTATAGCCAGCCGTCCCTCTGCTGATTGACAATCCTCTATCAGGGACTTATCGTCCTCCACGCTGGACACTATCCGGCTCGGAGATCCCCAATGGATGATTCGCCTTCTTTACCCCCTCCCCCTGCCCCTCCATCTTCCAACTCTCACAAGGCGCTTGATCGCATCGCCCTCCAGATGGCCTCGAGCTTGGATCTCCACATAGTGCTCACGACCATCACGCAAGGCCTCGTGGATGACCTGGACGCAGCCTTTGCCCGTATTTGGCTTATCGGTCCCGGCGATCTCTGCGCCGGTTGTTACAAAGCGGCGGACTGCCTAAAGCGTGATCGTTGTCTGCATCTCAAGGCAAGCGCGGGACTCTACTCGAACCTTGATGGAGAATACCGCCGCATCCCACTCGGGGCGCTGAAGATTGGAAAGATTGCTCAAGGGTTCGGGCCGATGCAGACCAACGACGTCCTCGGCGATGATCGACTCCCCAACAAACCATGGATGCAAGAGCATGGGCTCCGGTCCTTCGCCGGCTACCCCCTCGTGTTTCGCGGGGACGTACTCGGTGTCATCGCGATGTTCGGACGACGTGCCTTGGCCAGCGATGAATGTGAACGACTGGCCACCTTCGCCCATCAAGCAGCGATCGCGATCAAGAACGCTCAACTCTTCGCGGAGGTTGAGCAACTCAAGAACCGACTCGAGGAAGAAAACTTTTATCTCCGCGAAGAGGTGAAGTCTCAGCATAATTTCGAAGAGATTATCGGTGAAAGTCCAAGCCTCATGGCGGTTCTGCAACAGATCGAACAGGTCGCCCCGACGGATTCGACGGTCCTCATCCGAGGCGACACAGGGACTGGCAAAGAATTGCTGGCCAGAGCCATTCACAACCACAGCCGGCGTAAGGCTCGCTCGCTGGTCAAGGTGAACTGCGGAGCCATCCCCGCAAACTTGGTGGAAAGCGAGCTCTTCGGACATGAGAAGGGATCCTTCACCGGAGCCTTGCAGCGTCGCATCGGCCGGTTTGAGTTGGCGGATGGTGGCACCATTTTTCTGGATGAAGTCGGTGAGCTGCCACTGGATACGCAAGTCAAGCTGTTACGGGTGCTACAAGAACGGGAGGTTGAACGGATCGGCAGCGGCCATTCCACCAAAGTGGACGTTCGGATCATTGCCGCCACGAATCGTGACCTCCATGCAGCAGTAAAGGCCGGCTCCTTCCGGGCGGATCTGTTGTATCGATTGAATGTGTTTCCGATCGACGTGCCACCTCTCTCCGCTCGTGCATCTGATATTCCACTCTTGGTCAATCGATTTGTCGCCAAGTTCTCACACAAGATCGGCAAGAAAATCGACGGACTGTCTGAATCGACGATGGAACGCCTGATGCGGTATGCCTGGCCAGGAAATATCCGTGAGTTGGAGAACGTCATCGAGCGAGCCACTATTCTGTCAAAGGGGCCGCTCCTTCAGATCAGTGATGTGATGCTTCAGGGAAACACCGCCCCAGCCCAGACCGTGGCCGATTCACTGGAAGAGGTCGAACGGAGCCATATTCTCCGCATCCTTCAGGACGTAAACTGGGTCATTGAAGGGAAACGGGGCGCTGCCACTCGGCTTGAGCTCCATCCCAACACGCTCCGCTCGCGCATGCAGAAGCTCGGCATCAAGAAACCTCCTCCCACCACATAATAGTAACGAATCGAAGGCTCCACTCCCCCGAAATATCGTAGCTCCACGAGATGTCGTGGAGGCAGCTCTCTTTCCTTCTGCTTCATCTAACCCCGAGTAGCCTGACAACTCCTTGTCTGGTCAGCAGTTTTCTTGTTTCACCACATGTGGCGGCACATGGCATTGACCTTGCGGTAGCACATGGGTGTGATAGCCATTGCAACGAAGATAGAGCGCAGGCAGTGGGTCTTGTATTCGACTCCGCAACCGCTCGTGCATTTCACAACTGATTTGGTGAAGTCAGGGGACAATTTGGCGATGTTCACTAGGGGCCAGTCTTTGTTTGACGAAACTGCGATCATGCGATTTCACAATGACCCACCACCCAGATGGCCATAGATGGAAAGACATCCTATAAATGTGAACCTTCCATATGCTCGGAGGATTCAGATCATGGAGATAGCACAAATTTGGCGATATCCGGTCAAGTCAATGGCCGGTGAACGGCTAGAGCAGGCGCGCATCGGACCACTCGGCATCGAGGGAGACCGGGTCGTGCATGTGGAGAACGAGGATGGTTATGTCATCACATCCAGAACGCACCATCGGCTGCTCGGTCATCATGCCACGCTCAACGCCTCCGGCGAGCCTGTGGTCGATGGCCTGCTATGGAACGATCCCAAGGCCCGCAAAGACGTGGTGGATATCGTGGGCCCAGGCGCCAAGCTTGTACGCGATGACTCCAGCGATCGCTTCGATGTCCTGCCGTTGTTGGTTGCGACGGACGGAGCGATCACGGCATTCGGGCGTGACGGTCGGCGCCTCAGACCGAATCTGGTCATCGGCGGGGTCGAGGGTTTGGCAGAGCGTTCATGGCCCGGCCAATGCTTGCACATCGGAGAGGTCATCATCGGGATTCAGGATCTTCGTGGGCGATGCATCATGACGACGTTCGATCCTGACAGCCTGAAACAGGACCGTCAGGTGCTGGCGGATATCGTGCGGAGATTCGGCGGCACGCTCGCCTTAAATTGCTTCGTGATCCGGGGCGGTGAGATTCGAGTCGGCGACACGGTGGAATTAGCTCGGCGCCGTGAATGCGAGATGGCCACCGGGTAACGGCGCGAGCAGGATGTGTCGCGTGAGTCGCGGTTCAGACAGCAGAGGGATTCAGTAGTAGCCTTATTTAACGCCGCAAGGCATAGAGGGAGGAATCATCATGAGCAAGTCAGTGAAGGACACGTTGGAAGAAATGTTGGGCATTTTGAAGCAGGGCCATATGACCGAAGGTCAAAAGATCTACTTTGCGGATTCGGTCGTGACCCAGGAAGGCAACCAGCCACCCGTCGTGGGTAAACAAGCCGCCATTGAGCGACTGGACAAATTTAGAGAGACGATCGGGGTGGCCGCCTTTGTCAGCTATACCATCGGTGCCGTGGCTGTTTCTGGAAATACCAGCTTCTACGACTCGGTACTGACCGTGAAATTGAAGAACGGACAAACCATCAGCCTGGAACAAGTCGTCAAAACGGATTGGCAGGACGGCAAGATCGTCAACGAGCGCTACTACCATAGCTGATCACGGGTGATGTCGCGTGGGAGTGGATGGCTATGGCCATTCGCTCCCAGATACATCATAAGTCTGTAGCAAGAGCCTTCATGTAACGGGAGTGCAAACCATGACAATTCAAAGCCAATCATATCGGTCTCCGCGGACACAGCTGTGGCGACGACTTATGTCACCACTGTTGTTCGGCCTTGTGCTTCTAACTATGGAGATCTCGGTGTTCGCGCAAACGACGGGGCCATCGACTCCGGGTCGCGTCACGTACAACACCGTCAAAATGGATGGAGTGGATGTATTCTATCGTGAGGCAGGGCCGAAGGACGCTCCCGTTCTTCTGCTGCTTCACGGCTTTCCAACATCATCACATATGTATCGTAACCTCATCCCGCAACTGGCCGACACGTACCGTGTCATTGCACCTGACTACCCGGGCTTTGGCCAGAGTGGGATGCCTGACCGATCAAAGTTCGCCTACACGTTCGACCATTACGCTCAGGTGGTGGACACGTTAATCCGCCAACTGGGCGTGAATCGCTATGCCTTGTATGTAATGGATTATGGGGCACCCGTTGGCTTCCGCCTGGCCTCGAAGAGTCCTGAGCGAATTACCGCACTGATCGTGCAGAACGGCAACGCCTACAACGAAGGCCTCGAGAAGTTCTGGGATCCTATCAGGGCCTATTGGAGCACGGGAGGATCAACTGAGCGCGAGGCAATCCGGTGGCTGACGTCGCTTGCGGCGACGAAGTGGCAGTATACAAATGGCGTGAGGGACGCATCACTGGTCAGTCCCGATACCTGGACGGTGGATCAAGCACTGCTCGACCGACCGGGCAACGCGGAGATTCAGCTGGATCTATTCTACGACTACCGCACGAACATCCCACTGTACCCCCACTGGCAGGCCTATTTTCGTGAACACAAGCCAGCAACGTTGGTCGTGTGGGGCAAGAACGACGCCATCTTCGTGGCAGCCGGTCCAGCACCGTACAAGCGCGACATCCCCAATACGGAGATGCACCTGTTCGATACCGGACACTTCGCCTTGGAGACGCACGGCCACGAGATCGGACAGCTGATTCGTGAATTCCTCAACCGCAATCTGAAATCCAGTGGCCAAGATTGACCAGGTGATGCACGCGCCCCTTGGGGACGTGCTCACATGGGGCAAGGCTGAAGAGTCGCCGTCGCTCGATGCAGACAGTGAACGATGTGTTCCCACTGGCTTCATTGAGAATAATTTGCGGAGGTAATCATCGTGAACACCCTTGAGCAGCCGAGGCCACCATTTCCTCCCTTCGATGCTGAATCCTCAGCTCAGAAAGTCCGAATGGCTGAGGATGCCTGGAATACGCGCGACCCTGAACGAGTCTCGCTGGCGTACACCACTGATAGCGTATGGCGAAATCGCTCAGAGTTTCTGACAGGTCGTGAGGCGATTGTCAGTTTTTTACGACGCAAATGGGAGAACGAGCTGGAGTACCGCCTGATCAAGGAACTCTGGGCGTTCCACGGAGCCCGTATCGCGGTGCGCTTTGCCTATGAGTGGCACGATACGTCTGGACAGTGGTTTCGTTCCTACGGGAACGAGAACTGGGAGTTTGATGAGAACGGCCTGATGCGCAGACGCATCGCCAGCATCAATGACCTTCCCATTACGGAGACGGAATGCAAGTTCCATTGGGCACTGGGAAGACGACCCGACAGTCACCCCTCTCTCACTGATCTCGGCTTATAAGAGGGTCTGGGCATAGGACCATGCAAAAGGGCTCTTCCCATAATGAGAAGAGCCCTTCACCCCTTATTCCAAGAGGAACTGCTGGACTGATCTGTTACTTGACGACCACTTCAACCCGTCGATTTTTTGCGCGACCCGCCGTCGTGTTGTTGCTCGCTACAGGATCACTGTCACCATGGCCGACCGCCGTCAGATTGGATACACCCCCATCCCTCAGTGCTTGAGCGGCGCTCTCCGCTCGCGCATCCGACAGTTCCTTATTCGATGGGAATTTCTTGGCGAGTGCCCCCTTGATGGCGACGTTGTCGGTATACCCAGCCACGTGCACCGACTTTTCCGGGAAATCCTTGAGTACGGTCCCAACGCGTTTCAACGCATCGGCACCACCTCCCTTCAGCTGATCCTGGCCGGAATCGAACAAGAGACTCGATGCCAGATTAATGGTGAGCCCATCACCGGATTGATTGACTGAGACCGTCCCTTTTGAAATTTCAGGGCGTAGGGCTTTCAGAAGATCCCGCTCCGCCTGAGACAAGCTGTGCTTGCTCTGGTTCAGTTGGGCCTCCAGATCTGCAACTCGCTGTCTTGCTGCAACCAAGTCCGCTGCCAGTCGATCATTATCCCCGAGCTGTTTCCGTGCTGCCGCTAATTCGGCCGCGAGCCGATCTCGTTCGCTTTGCAATTGGCCCAAGTCGCCCTTGGCTGATGAAAGCTGGCTCGAGAGCGCGTCATGATCACCAACGCCAGACCGGAGATGAGCGAGCTCGTGCTCGCGATCGGCCAGTTGCCGCTCCAGTTCACTCACGCGGCTACTCAATGCGGCTTTGTCCCTCCGCGCCGCCTCTAATTCGTCTGCCAACCGTTGACGTTCCCGCTCGAGAGCCGCCAGGCGGTCCGCCGTGGGATCAGACACCACTGCCTTCGTGGTTGAAGGACACCCGCTCCCCAGATGATAGCCATACCATTTCTTGTCGATGCAGACTTCCGGCTGCTTAATATATGAACCGTGGTGTTTGGCGGATGAAGAACAACCTACGAGGGCAGCCAGTCCTGTCATGACGATGACGGTCTTGAGCATTCGCATGATGATCTCCTTATTCCCCGATTTGTGAGACTGATGCCTCACAAGACTTGGTATTGACGGTTGAACCGACTCCTAGTGACGATTCTTGAGCAAATCGCGGATCTCCATCAGCAGTTTCTCCTCATTGGTCGGCTCCGGCGGCGCTGATGGAGCCGGTGGGGGCGCCTCCTTCTTAAACCGATTGACTTGCTTCACCAGCATAAAGATGACGAACGCGATAATGATAAAGTCGAACACGCTTTGCAGAAAGACCCCATAGTTCAGCGTGGGGGCGCCTGCCGCCTTGGCAGCGGCCAGCGACGGGGGTGCGGTGCGAGACAAGTCGATGAACAGGCTGGAGAAATCCACCTTGCCCATCAGCAAGCCGAGCGGTGGCATCAGGACGTCACTGACAAGTGACGACACGATTTTGCCGAATGCTCCACCGATGATGACACCGATTGCCATATCCAGGACATTGCCCTTCATGGCAAATTCCTTGAATTCTTTTAACATGATGCCCTCCTCGAATAACTCTTGGAACTCCTATCCCACAAAATGCTAGCGCTTGCGGGTGGTATCGAACGCATAACCTAACGTGAGCAAGTACAGATTGTCGGTATCGCCCGTGCCGGCCGGCGGCCGATTGTTATATCGAGTGGTCACCTGGAACCCGCTCGCCAGACCGGCCAAGATTTTCATGCGGACTCCGTTATCCATTGTGAAAAAGAAATCCGACGCGTTTTGGACCGAAGGAAAGATTTCGTTGTAGTGATAGAGTGTGATCCGACCATCGAAGAGCGGCCAGTCCCATTTCATTGCCACGCGTGCGCGAAAGCTTGCCCGATCGTCGGTGAGCCGATTGTCGCGGTAGTCTTCATTGAAATAGGTCGGACCGGCTTCGGCGTAGAACGTCATATCCTTAAAAATTCCGTTAAAGTCTCCACGCTCGATGAACTGGTATCCCGGTCCACTGGAGATGGCCGTTCTTAGCTTGAGATTTTGGAGGAAATCGTTTTCCACATAAGCCGACGAGTACCAAAAGAACCGTTTCGTGATAAAGAAGTCCAACTTAATGGTTCCACGGGCGTTCCTTACTTGAAGGCTCCCGTTGTTGTCGCCATTGACGTACCGGCCCA
>JAOUGT010000101.1 GCA_029865485.1 Nitrospira sp. | reverse complement strand
TACAGCAAGGGCCTGCAGTGCGTCGTTGACCATATCCACTACCCGAACTGGCGCATCGACTTGGACGTCGACGGCCCGGCCAACGACCTGATCGAGCACAACACGGGGACGGGGTTTGAGACCAATGCCACGGAGGTCGACAGCAATGCCGCGAGTGCCGCGAACCACGGCTGGCGCGTGCGAGATTCGGCGAGCGGCCTGTATGTGGACATTCTTCCTGGGTTCTCAGGTTTCTCGATTCCGGACGGGAGCACGACGGCGCCGGTGACTGCCTACTCCCATAACACCGTCTTCGGACGGCTCTATCAGCCCACCGAGGACACCGGCTGGACCTACGGGCCGAACATGCAAGTCCCGTACAACAACGGCGAGCTCATCCAGAATGCGGACATCGTCGGGTGGCATGAAGCCTATATGCCGCATGCGGCGGCCGATGGTTCGGACCTCTGGCATTCGACCGGGATCCGGCTGGTCCCTTCGAACATGACGGCCGCGTGTGAGGTCAGCGAGAGCTTCGCGTCCATCGCGGACAACAAGGTGGTCTACCAGCTCACCGACACCGGTACGACGAGCGTGACGCTGGACACCTTCGTGTTGAACTTCCCGAGCAACTACTCAGGTATCAAGGAAATTCGCCTCGGCGGATCCAGTATTTTCAAGTCGAGCTCCAGCGTCCCGCCGGTGGACCCCGGTGTCACGATCAGCACCTGGACCAATCCGGATGTGACGAAACGACAACTGAGCCCGGGTGCGCCCGAAAAGCTGGAAATCTTCTTCACCAAGAAGTGGCCGAAAGCCAACTGCCCGAACGGAACGTGCTTCACCGGCACGGCCAGCTTCACGCCGGGATGTCAGGTGAATTTCGGCCCCTGATGTCGTTGACCGGTCTCGACACGAGGGGGGGCGATGCATGCGCCTGCCTTTAATAAAGAGCGATGGGTCAGCATGGTATCGAGTGATTCGGCAAGGATAGAAGCGGGATTCGGCTATGTGTTTCTAGCCGAGTGCCGGAACGCGAAACTGTCTAAGAGAACCGGATTTCTGGATGAATAGCAGTGAAGGAAAGGCCGGGGTCCGGACTAGGACAACGGTCAAAGCGCAATTAGGCGCGAGAAAATGGAGGGAAACCTATGCTTCGTAAATGTCTGGCGATTGTGGGGACAATAATCGGACTGTGTCCGATTTGGGCGACTCCAGCCATGGCTGGAGGGACATATTATATAAAATCAGCAATAATTGAGAAGTTGGATTGCAGCAGCTACACAATCACCGTAGAGGGCGTGGCTGATAAGGGTTCTTCCGTCGAGTACCAGTTTATCCTCACGCCACAGCCGCCTTTTACTGGTTCTCCGACCACGGTTGCAGGTAAGATTCCTGTGGATGGGACCTTCAGTGGTGTGTGGCAATCAGGATCATTCACCTTGGCAAGCGATGGTATTTCCATGGTCACCGGCAAAGCCACGCTGAAGGATGCCAATGGCGGTACGGTCAACAGCGTTGACATAATCAACAACGTCACTCTACCCATCGCATGTCCTGAGCCCCCGAAACCGAGGGTGAAGATCGAAAAATTTACGAACGGGCATGACGGGGATAACTCCAAGGGTGTACCAACACCTGGTAATGGCAACTTCACGCCTGGCACCAACACTGTCGCTGAAATACCCGGAGGCCTCACTGTTACCTGGACATACCGGGTGACCAACACTGGTGCTGAGAAGCTCGTTAAGATTTCTGTCTCCGATAATCGGATAGGTCCGATTGCTTGTCCAAAAGATTACCTCATTCCAGGTGGGTCCATGGACTGCGAAGCGACTCAAGGTGCGGAGCAGCTTGTGCTGAACCCACCACGTGTCATTGAAGGTTGCGGTGACGGCCGACCGACGTATGATAACACTGGTGAGGTCACAGCTTATGGTGAAAGCAGCAACACGAAGGTTACGGATTCTGATCCAAGTCACTACTGCAATCCGAAGCAGGCCGCGTGCGATCTCACACTCAAGAAGACCTGCGAGATCGTGCAGCCGCCGAGCACGGACTGGGCGTCCTGCAAGGGGAAGCTCCAGCAGTTCACGATGATCTGGGGCGGTGAGACGCCCATCAGCATCAGCGGCATCAACAATAATGCCCCGGGCGGTGTAGTCAATCCTGGGGACAAGGTCACCTTCAGTGGACCATGGTCCACGAACGATCTGTATCTCAATATCTCGGGTGGTGCGGTGAATGGGCAGTCGACCTTCCATGTCTCCTGCTCCGATGCAGATATGGATGGCAGGACCTCGACCAACCTGTCGCAGCCACAAGTCTCTGGAAAGGCCCAGGACTGCGGTAAGTTTGAGGGCGACGGCAAAGCGAAGTCCGGCACCTGGATCAACACCTGGCTGTTGGATGGCCTGGTGGATGCAGAAGGCAAGGTGCTGACCTGCAGCCCAACGCCGACGACGCCGACCAGTTCCTGCTCATTTCAGGAGGAGGAGCCGCCACAATGCGGCACGGGCGGTACCTACAAGCCGAGCACGCTCACGTTCCAGTATACCGGTGGGGGCTGCTCGACCCAGAGCAACAGTCAAGCTGCCGGCAAGACGAGCTGCAGCGGGACGATCGATTCGACTAAGCCGGTGAACGTAACGTTCCCGGGCGGCAGCGCGCTCAATGTTTCTCCGGGTGGCACCTTCACCATGCCACGGACGCAGACTCAAAGCGTTATTTCGCTGACTAACACGGGAGGCACAGAGACCGACAGCATCCATACCTCCTGCTCGCAACCATTAATCGTCGGGGATGTGTACTTTAGCCTGACCTTGGTGGCCGAGGACGGCATTGGAGTGGGGAAGAACGTTCAGTACTCGTACAACCTGAAGAACGCGGGATCGAGTACGGTCAGCAACATTCAGGTGACCGACGACAAGCTGGGTAAAATCAATGAGAGCCCTTTCTCCTTGGCTCCTGGTCAGAGTCAGACGCTGACCAAGTCGGCACTCATCTCGGGGACCACGACGAATGTGGCGAAGGCGACCGGTGGCGATTCGTGCGAAGCGAAAGCCACGGCAACTGTAACCGTGCTACCGCCGTTGCCCTGCACGGTGAGCGAGGTGCTCTACGATCTCACGGATGACAAGATCGTGTACAAGCTCACCAATACCGGCAACAAGGATGTGACGGTGGACGGGCTAACCTTGAACTTCCCGAGTGCTCGCGGGGAAATCAAGGAGGTCAAGCGCGAAGGTGACACCATCTACAAGAGCGACCAGAGTAATCTGGTCGTCACGTCGGGCGTGACGATCGGTCATAATGACTGGACCAATACCGACGTCAACAAGCGCAAGATCAAACCGGGCGAGACCAAGAAGCTCGAGATCCGGTTCACCCAGAAGACCAAGGCCACTGAGTCTGAATTCAGCGGCACCGTGACCTTCGCGGAAGGCTGCGAGGTCGACCTCGCTCCTTGATCTCGTAGGGTCGTAGTGAAGGGAGGGCAGGCGGCGCAAACCGCCTGCCCTTTTTTCTTTATCAACCCGGCGCGCTCTATGACATGGGGGTCGGGCAATCCTGCTGGGCAGGAGGTCTTCGTCGATGAGGACGATCGGCACCGTTTGTCTGACCTGCCGGAGGAAGGAGTGCGCCTCTTCGGGGGGCACTCCTTACAACTCAGCCAGCACGCTCTCCCCCATGATCCGCAAGCCATACCGCGACGTCTCTGGCGGGTTCTATCAGGCCCTCACCTACGGCAATTGCGCGCCACGATCTTCCAGGACGACGCGGGTTCCCGCGTTTATCTGGAGCTACCCCTGCTCGCCATTTTTGCGTTCGGCGGTATCTACGCAGCCAGTGTGTTCGGGATGAGCGAAGGAGAAATCGTGACCAGATGTTCGCACTTCAGGCCTTAGCCGGTAAAGTCACGGCTTTTCTCGGACCGCTCGTAGTTGCTCGGACAACAGACTAGACCGGAAGTCATCGCCTGGGCATGAGTACGATCCTCGTATTCGACGAAGTTACCGCAATCGGCGGATCTCTTCGTAATGCGTGGACACGGTCTGATCGAGTGCCGCTCTGAGTTCTTCTCCCTGATAGCGTCGGTTCGCCACTTTGCGAAGGCGTGAGGTGAGTGCCGCGTCACCGAGCGTCGATTCGGCCCATTTGACGAAATCGTTTCGCCGATCGTGATACTCGAGGCTCTCCAGCGGGAGCGTCGGAATCAGCCGGCACAGTTCGTACAAGCTGGCGGCTTCGATGCCTATGTAGCTTTTCTCGGTGCGAAACGCGAATCGTTTGCCTGGTGGGAGGGGGATATCGAGGTACTTATAGAGGTGACGGACGTGAGGAACTCGACGAATAGCCGGGCGCATGCGGACGATGTCGCCGCCGCAGAGCAAGGCGCTCCCCATCGGGATCTCATTCAGATTGGCTCCCTTCAAATTGCACGTGGTGCACTGAGTGCGCAGGCAATCCCAGATCGCATGGTCCGTGATCCGGGTCAACAGGAGATGATTCAGAGATTCAAGGACTGAGCTGCTGAGGCGATCAGGACGATAGGACACAAAGGCCCAGCCTCCTGTGTTCAGAACGGGATGGAGCAACGAGGAAACCTCGCTACCTTCAAACAGGAATTCCTGCGCTTCATCCAGGACAATCCAATGGGGGCGGAATTTTTGTTCCCGGACGGGACGCAAGGCACGCAGCAATTCGGCCACATAGTGGCTGCGCAAAGTGATTGGATACCGGCTCATGTCGAGGACCAACGACACGCCTCCTTCCTCAAGAAGCGAGACGACTGCGGACGGTGGGGGAAGCGAAGCCCGGTCACCTGTGATCGACACGAAGCGAGGAAGGACTCTCAGCCCGCGGAAGTCCCCTTCTGGGTCGATCAGCAAAACCTGATACTCTTCATGATGGAGTCCTTCTGCAATCAAGCCAACCATCCATGACTTACCGGTTGCCGAATCGCCGAAGACTCCCAGATTAAGGCCGGCGAGTCGAGCCGCAGGGACATGGATGGCTGTGCCGGATTCTGTTTGCCCCAGCAGGATCGGTCGCTCCCGCTTGAGTGGGATATCGAGAAATTTGCCGCCCAATGGATACTCTCTGAGGACTTCAAGGACGCCTTGAGGGCCTGGCGCCGTGGCAAGGACATCGGCTGTTTCGATGACGGCGGGAACCGCATCGGCCACTGCGACGGACACCTCCGCGAGCGTCAGCATCGACAGGTCGTTTTCCGCATCCCCGAAGGCCGCGAGGTTTCTGGGAGACAGACCGCACAGGCTAAGCAGTCGTTCGAGTCCCGAACCTTTTGTCGCTCCAGGCGGAAGCACCATGACTGCGCTCTTGTTATATTCGAGCGAGGTGCTGCTACCGAGTGAGCTTAGAATGCGCCAGAGAGCCTGGTCATGGGGTGTCCAAGTCGCAGCGATGGCCAGACCCCGTTCGAAGGGAATGCCTGCTTCTTCCATGGCCTTGAGTAGGCGGAGGTCAAGTTGCCCGAATGGAAGGTAGGTCTCTCCGCTTGCCGTATGTGAGAGCACCGCACCGTTTTCCCATACGATACCGCTGAACAGATCCGCCAGATGGCCAAGCGCAACGGTCTCATAGCGACGCCCAGTCACGAGGAACAGGACATGACCGCTGGCTCGGCATTGTTCAAGAGCTGCTTCGATTTCTGGAGGGACAGCCCCGTTTACAGCCAGCGTGCCGTCGAAGTCGAACGCTAACACACGACGATACATGAGGACCCTCTTACGGGAGGTTGATCCATCGGATCATTGATTCACTGAAGGACTGAGCAGATGGTTCAACTCTGCTTCAGGTACTGCCCAGGGTTCGATGGGAGTCGTCTTTTCATGGAGTCTTGAGCCGGAGCATCCGATTGACGACGGTTGTGTCTTGCACCAACTTGCCGAAACTGTCGGCTAGGACTTCGTTGACGACTTCCTCCAGGTCTTCCGGGTCAAACCAAAAGACCTGTTCAGATCCCGCGCCGTTCAACGTCATGCGCACGATGCTGTCGTCTGACGAGTTCTTTGCCTGAATGGCCAGCTTGGTCTTTGTCGTTATCGCCGTAGAGCCGACCCGACTTTTCGCATGGACGAACAGCTCAAGAATCTTTCCCGTCAGGACGACGTCGGCGCGCTCGATTCCGCCTTGCTTCACGACGTTCCAGCCTTTGGCTGTGAGGTAGTCAGCCAACAGGTGGGCGACGGTTTCAGCTGGCTTGCTTTCAGGGACGTCAAAATAGCTCACGCCCCCCCAGAGATGGGTCCGTACCCCCAGGCCTGTCTGAACGCTCCGTACATCCTCAAACTCGCCGATGGCCACCTTCGTGGGTTCAGCCGGCTTCACGGTCTTCTCAGCACCTGTTGGGACTACGTGCAGCCGCAAGGGAGTCACCTCGCCGGTCCCGGCGCATCCTACGAGAGTGACGAGCCCCATCCCACCGATGAGTCGCATTAGTACCTGCTTCACTGGACCCTCCCTGAATATATATAGGTTCAAGCGAGTGGCTTGTCTCCACCGGCCCGGGAGACCTGTTCCGCAACGCCTGTGCTATGGTTGCCTGAAATGCGTACGCCGGTTGGATTGCCAGCAGGCCTCACTGTGCTCGGTGCAAAAAGGCCGCTCTTTTCCGTAACTGGTGATTTGGACTTGAGATAGGGCCAAGCCAAGGTCCTGCAGATATTGTTTGGCGGCCTGGGCGCGCCGTTCCCCAAGGACAAGATTGTAGGCGCTCGTGCCTCGCTCGTCGCAGTGGCCTTCGATCACGAGCTTTTGGTTCGGTTGGGATTTGAGGAGGTCGGCGTTGCGCTTCAATGCTGATCGCGCATCCCCGCGGATCGCATACTGATCGAAATCGAAATACACGTCCGAGAGTTCGGCCGGCGGTTCGGCCGGTGGAGGCGCGGGTATGGCAGGAGGCTCCGGTGCAGAGGACCGTTCCGCCAGGCGCACCTCCGATTCTTCCACTCTCGTTGGCGGTACGACCTTCGTGACCTCATCCACAGGTACAGGGGAGGGGCCAGGTCGAAAAGCTTGATCCTCCACCGCGGTTGTGATTCTCCGACCACCACAGCCCGACACAATTGTGAGCACGATCAGCCACAGAATGAGCATGTCACACTGACGCCGAATCTTGAGCGACATCATTCCTCCTCGTTATCGAAGGTGAACGGATCGAGCAATCAAGCCATCGGCTGTCTTGACGTACGTGATATCCGCTTTCTCACCGACTTTCACGTCAGCTAACCGAGCGGCCTGCTTCCCTCTCACAATCCTCGCATCTGTCGGCACACGAGCTCCGACGACGAGCGCTTCATTATGAGGGAGCAATACCTGCACCACGATAGTCGGAGGGTCGACGGTGACGTCCGTCGCGACCACAGTACCCTGGACCGTTCGCTGTATCGTTTCTGCGGGTCGACTGGTAACAGGGATGGTCAGGCTCGCCAATCCACATACCAGAGCAACAGAGAGTAGGTAGGCTTTCGTTCTCATATGAAACCATCCTTCCTCTCCCGGCACCGATGATTCAGTGCAGGATCTCGCCAACCGTACCCCGACTACTTGGCAAGAAGGGAGCCAGGCGATGTGACGACGAAGAACGGTGCAACTTGTTGAAAACCTGTTAGTCAAACGAGATGGATGAGTGAGAGACAGAAGGTCTGTGAGGAAATCTGCAACAAGGAGGAGCGTACTGGTGTAGCAAAAGGTCACGGTCATTCCAAGTAGCTCACACGATGTACGCCTCTTTGTAACGGGAGTTCTGTTCCTCTTGGCTCTTTGATCTCATCGAGTTCTCTCTGAAAAGTAGCTTCTGCCGCATGTACTACAGACATGAAGTTCGAGCGGCACCTCACTTGCTCATGGATTGAAAGAGCAGGTGCGATGTCTAACGAGGGGGGATCAATCCATGTCATGCTGCTTGTTGGGGGCAATGCAGTCAACGCAAGTCATCAACCGATCTTGACCCGGCAGAAACGTACGTGAACGTGATCTGTGCACAAGAGAAGCGTGACGGAGGAAGGAGGTACCATGACGGTGTCCCGCCATGTGGAGGAAGCAGCAGAAAAGCTCAAGGAAGCTGCGCGGCAGATTGCATTGGCGCGAGAGGGCCCCGACAGCTGTGAAAATCAGCGGGTCTGGCTGGAAGGTCTCACGGCCTATTGTGAGGCTCTCGCTGATATCCATGCCTATAACAATGAGTCCATTCACGAGAAGCTTCATGAGTTGGCAGGACGGATGGGTCTGAGAAAGTTTCCGCCCTCGTCCTAGCTCATCACTGATGATACCATCCAAGAAACCCTTGAGGCTCGCGATTGTAGGACTCGGCAGGATCGGGCAGACCTGCGCGGAGCTCATCGCTCTGAGCCATGCTTTCACAGTGGGGGCATTCGCTCGTCGGCCGGCCAGTGGAGTGGAGGGACTGCCTGCCTGACCACCTCCGACATATTCCGCTGCTGAGTCATGTGGGTCAACTGAGGGAAGTAGATGGAGCCTTGATCTGTGTGCCGACAAACGCCGTCATGGAGGCTGCCTCTCAGATTCTCCAACATGGAATTCCGATCGTGGACTGTGCCATCCTCCATGGAGAATCGTTTCACGCATACAAGGAGGCGATCCACAAGCTGGCCTTTCATCACAACGCTCCGGCCGTCGTCGGAGCCGGCTGGGATCCGGGGGCGCTCTCGGTCTTTCGATCCTGGTTGGCGCTGCTCACGCCCGGAGGGGTGACCGAGACGACGCATCGGCCTGGGATTACTCTTCGCCACACTGTCATGGCTAAGAGCGTCGTGGGTGTGAAAGATGCGCTGTGTACTGAAGTCCGAGCGGCGGACGGCAGGTTGCAGCGGTACGTCTATGTCGAGTTGGAGAAGGGCGTGAACGCCGATCTGGTGGCCCAGGCCATTCGTGCCGATCCGCTATTTCTTGGCGAGGAGACAGAGATATTTCCCCTGGAGAATCTTGCCTCGCTCGAACAGGAGGGGCGGGGTGTCGTCCTCGACCGGCGGGGTTCTTCACAACGGCTTGGTCGCCGGCACTTTGTGCTGGAGGGCCGTTTCGACGAAGCGGTGGTGACGGCCGAAGTCATGCTCGCGGCGGCCCGTGCGTTGCCTGACCTCGACCCCGGCGCGTACTCACTTGCAGATATTCCTCTCAGTGCCTTGTGGGGCGAACAGGCTGACAAGGCGGAGCGAGAATGGCTCTAATGGCGGCGCGATGACGATATCGCAGTTCATAGAACAGCGGGAGCCGGAGCCTCCAGTGATCTGGGAGAGCTTTCCCTCCTGGGCACAGTTCAGTTGGCTCTACCTTTTGAGCGCCCTTTCCGCCATACGTGGGGCGCTGTTTCATAGATTTGGTGTGGGCGGCTGGGAAATGTGGGTGATAGGGGCAGGAATCCTGCTTGCGTGTGCTGCGCTCCTGCGGCACTGGGGGCACTACGAACTTACAAGGGATCAGATCACGGTGCGCAACGGCTATACGGGACGCGAGATTCAATTCATTCTGTTGAACGAGGTCAGAAACATAGAGGTGCGACAAGGCATGGTGGCGGATTATTTTGGGATCGGCATGGTGCTCGTTCACGCTCGAAGCAGCGACCGTGTGCTGTCTCTGCGAGGCGTGAGCGATCCAGAAGAGGTCAAGATCCGCATCGAAGCCCTGGCTTGGAAGCATCATCGAACGGCAATGGATTCAGAGTCGGTAGGTGCATGATCGGGAGCTGAATTCAACAGGCTCAGAGCGACTCACAAGGTGGGTGCCGTATTGCATCAGACCGGCCGAGTCTTGCGGGAGACACATCTGGTGCTGCAACGATGAAGATCGCATTGACCGGTGATGTGATGCTCGGACGGTTGGTGGATCAATATGTCATACAGAACCGCTCGGTGCGTCCCGAGGCGCTCTGGGGCGATGTCCTCCCGATCATGCTTGCCGCTGACTGCCGACTCATCAACCTGGAATGTGTCATCAGCGATCGGGGAGAGGAATGGCATCCGACTACGAAAGCCTTTCACTTTCGCGCCAGGCCCCGCGCCATTGAGTTCCTGCAAGCAGCGAGGATCGACGGCGTCACTCTGGCGAACAATCATGTGCTGGATTACGGTCCTGAAGCCTTGCTGGATTGCTTCAAGCTGCTTGACCAAGCCGGGATCAAACGGTCCGGCGCTGGCGCCATGATAGAAGAAGCGCTGACGCCTCTTGTGCTCGACTTGTCGGAAGGCCGGGTGGCCGTCGTGGCCCTGACGGATAACGAGCCGGAATGGGAAGCGACAAAGACGAAACCGGGTGTGAACTACATCGCGTACGGCAATCGCGGGTTGAAGGAGCCATACCGATCACGACTCACTCAAGCGCTGTTGTCAGCACGAGGGCAGGCCGACTTCGTGATTGTTAGCGCGCACGTCGGCCCTAACTGGGGTGCGCCGTCGAAGGAGATCCGGGCACTCGTACGCGACCTCATCGACATGGGCGCCGACCTCTACTGGGGCCACTCCAATCATGCGCCTCAGGGGATCGAATTCTATAAAGGAAAGGTCATTCTCTATTCGACCGGCGATTTTGTTGATGACTATATGGTCGACAAAGGCGAGCGCAACGACCTCTCATTCCTATTCATGTTGGAAGTGGAGCAAGGTCGTCTTGCGCGTATCAGGCTCCATCCGACCTGCATCGAAGATCTTGGCGTCCGCCTCGCTAATGAACGGGAAGCATTGTTCTTGAAGAAGACGATGAAAACGAAGTGCGGGGCATTCGGAGTGAAGCTCGAGTTCGAGAATCACGTCGGGATGGTCATGATTGAATAAATAGGAAGAGGAGAAAATCGATGCGTCAGGCCATCCGCAACAGGCAATCTCTCGTGAATGGAAGAACGATGGTGCGTGCGTTCCCGCAGGCTGGCTCAGAGTTACGCAAGCCGCAATCTAGGGGGTCCACACAGATGACTCGCAGGCAGTTCATGATTGTGGGAGCGATGGTGGCCGCGTCTATTGTTGCAGGGGCTTCCCCTCGCTCTGCATGGGCCACGGCCAAGTACCAAAAAACGATCGCGGTGCTGCAGTACGCTTATGATCGCGAGATGGCCCTCTACTATGAGTATCTGGCCTTCGGGAAAGTGGCAAGAGCTGAGGGCTACATCGGGATCGCCTATCTATTCATCGCTTTAGGAACGGCGGAGCTGATCCACGCACAGAACTTCGGGAAGATTCTCTCGCGTCTTGGCGTCGAACTGCCTTCCGTCAGCAAACCGGCCGGTTCGCCGGCAAAGACCCGGGAGAATCTCATCAAGGCAGCCGACGCAGAGATCGATGCGGTGGATGTGTTCTATCCTGAGGTCCTACAAGAATTGGAAGCCGAAGGCATGAAAGATGCGATTCTCGCCACACACTATGCCTGGGAATCGGAGAAACAACACCAAGGAATCATCAAGAAGATTCAGCGGTGGTCGCCGAGCTTTTTTGAACGGGTCGCCCGGACGATCGACGAACACATCGGCCCGTATTTCGTCTGCCAGGTCTGCGGATCGACCATGACCGAGATCCCGCCCGACACATGCCCTATCTGTAAGTTGTCATCTCGACATTATCGAAAGATCGAGATTGTCGAATGAAAGCGCGCTCATGCCTAGGAGGACCATCGGTGACACCCCCCCCCACTCGCTCAGAGATTATGCAGGGAAGCTGGGAACATTTCCCGCACGAGGCTGATATCGGTGTGCGAGGAATCGGCATGACGAAGGAAGCAGCGTTTGAACACGCAGGGCTGGCTCTGACCGCCGTGATCACAGACCTGGCCTC
>JAOUGT010000287.1 GCA_029865485.1 Nitrospira sp. | reverse complement strand
ACAAGAAGACGCTGCTCCTGGATAACTTCGCCAAATGGCGGATCACCGATCCGTTGAAAGTGTATCAAGCGTTCCAAAGTCAGCGGGGGGCGCTCCAACGGTTGAACGATATCATTTATTCCGAGCTCCGTGTTGAATTGGGCCGCCACGAACTGCTCGAGATCGTGTCGAGCACACGCGCCGACATCATGAAGGTGGTGACCGAACGCGCGAACGAGAAGGCCTCCGTCTACGGGATCGAGATTCAAGACGTCCGGATTAAGCGCGCTGACTTGCCGGAACAGAACGAGAAAGCCGTCTTCGCACGCATGCAAGCGGAGCGGGAGCGGCAGGCCAAACAGTATCGCGCGGAAGGCGCGGAAGAAGCGCAAAAGATTCGATCAGAGGCTGAAAAGGACCGGGAAATTATCTTGGCCCAAGCCTATAAAGAATCAGAAGAGCTTCGCGGCGGCGGCGATGCCAAAGCCTTTCGGATCTACGCCGATGCCTACCGACAAGAGCCGAAGTTTTTTGAATTTACCCGCTCGATGGAAGCCTACAAGAGCGCCTTCAAAGATGGGTCGACGTTGGTGATGAGCCCGGACTCCGAATTCTTCCGGTATCTGAAGCAGCGCTGAGGTGCTTCTCAGAACCACTCTATCTCGTCAGCCAAGGTCACTCGCCACCGGTGATCTGCTGTTTTTCCAAGGTCGGTACGATTTGACTCTGCACATCCTCCGTGATTGAGTATCGCACGTAGGCGTTCTCGACCATTTGGTTGGCATAGAGCCGTCCGGTCGGCGCCTCGACCGTCAGCGCCACGCGCGTCTGCTTCTTCGGTTCAATCGTGATCGTCTGCTCGATGTCGTCCCGGATGTACGGATGCCAGACTTTCACCGTATAGGTGCCGGGCGGGATGTCGGTCAGCTGGAATCGCCCCTCGTTGTCGGCCAGTGCGTAGTAGGGATGATCGGCGACCAACGCCCAACTCTCCATATACGGATGAAATCCGCATTGCATGGTGAAAATCTTCCTGTCTTTGGTCATCCTAACCGGTTGGGTCACGGTTGTCCCTTCATAGTGCTTATGGAAGTGCGCGCTCAACCCGGCTTCGCGAGGATATCGTTTGCTGATCGGCAACGGCACGTTGAACAAGACGCGAGGGCCCAGGTTCGATGTTTCATAGGCTTGAATGTCATGAAAGGCAGGGTCCATGTTCACGACCACGACATCATGGTGATCGCGCACGAGGTTGATAAACGGGTCAAATCGGCAATCGATAGCCTCGAGTTTTGGTGGCGTGTACGCACCGAACGGCTTTCCCTTGTCGATGCCAGCAAGATACACGACGACGCGACGAAACTCGCCCTTCGGTCCCACGTCGAAGGGCTGCAGCAGTCTCCATCCGTTCCCATCTGAAATCCGCCCACAGTAGATCGGGTCCGGCACCGTCGTAAGATTGTACCCCTTCGGCATCGGGATCTTGCCGTGAAGATGCACCGTTCCCGAAAGCGATCCGCCTTCAGCCACAACCATTTCTTCATACGCTTCGCTGCCGGGCGTTACCGTAAGGCTGAACGCACAGGCACATGCGACCATCAGACCGTTCCACACCGTTCTTCTCATCACCGCCTCCTTCCCCAGGAACCTGTTGCTTCGAAAATTGTCGTTGCTCATGAGGGTGTCTCATCAAGATGGATGACCGCCGTCGGGCTCATTGAACGGATCGGGTCCGCCAGATCCGTCCAGACATTGTACCGGACTGTTCGAGCTCGGAGAAAACAAAGGCTCACATAGTCGCCCGGTGGAATGGTTGTCATATCCTTCATCGTACCGAACCAGGTCGTGAATCCCTTGTCGCAACCGGTTTCCGCTATCGGCTGCACCCCGAGCAATCCCAGGTGAATCGGAACGGAGAGCGTGTTGTGCCACCGAATTTCCTCACCAACGGCCGCATACAGGTCACTTGGAGTAATAGAATCCTGGCCGCTAATATTGATGTCATGACTGTGCGGCGGTTGGTCCGCCTTCGAGAATGTCACACAGCTTGCTAATGCAAAGATCAATAGGACGCAGCTTACGCCTCTGTATTTCAACATGGTCGTTGCCCTCCAACATATGCTTAGGGCATGGAGAAGGGGTACCTAGCAAAACGTCAGGCTTATCGGAGGAAGCCTACGGCTCCTTCTAGCCATGCACCAACCGAACCGCTTTCTTAAAAACAGTGACAATCGTTCCAGACGGAGAAAGCCAGAGAGCCTGCGGGGGATCGTAACCGTGTCGATAGGAGCATTTCGGAAAGGAGTTCGCTCCTATTGTAGAGATGGGCTGTGGCATTCGGTATCTATCGTTTATCATGGTGTCATGGTCCATCGGTCTCACAACAGCTTCGTTTCTCTACCCAATTTCTCGTGTCGATTCACCGACCGCATGACTATTGTTCAGCCAGTTGTTCTATGGATACTTGTACGTTCTGCCGGCTGCTTATGCAAGTGCTTCCCCGGTGCCCTTTCGTGGCACATGATGGCCGGCAGTCATAGAGATCTTCTCAGCGGGTCCTGTCTTTGATCTCCATGAGTTCATGAGCTTCTGAACCATGCAGAAAGGGTGTCCTCAAGACTACCTCGCACTTTCCCTGTCAAACGACAAAACCAATCCGTTTGGGACATCCGCGCCCTCCTGACTGATCCCGGCTAGGATCATATCGTCGCGCAGGCCCCTGCAATTAGGTCGGAGTAACGGATTGTGTTGCTGCACGCTCCGGGGATTTTCCTCGTGGAACCTAGGTCAGTTCCCAGTTCAAAGCCAGTGCAGTATCTGCGACTATTGGTTGTACCTTCCGGCAAGCACAACAAGCGGTGGCGGTGATATGCCAGACACACATTAGAGCTGACGATGGCATCGCGTTCGTGCACAGAATCAGCCAGACGAGCTTGTATGGTCTGAAGAGGGACAACAGCGAGACTGCTACCATTAATAGAGGGAGGAGCACATCATGGCATCATCAGAAACAACCAGGGACATCGGGTATGACGTTTCGCAGTGGTACGATTCAAAGCCGGTGAAGATCGGCTGGCTTGCGATGTTGGCGATCGGGGTGTTTTGGGTCCTGTACCAGCGGACCTTCGGGTATTCGCATGGGCTGGATTCGATGACCCCGGAGTTTGAGTCGGTGTGGATGGGGCTGTGGCGGTTTAACATTGTGGCCAACGCCCTCTTCTTTGCCGTCTCGATCG
>JAOUGT010000286.1 GCA_029865485.1 Nitrospira sp. | reverse complement strand
TGGAACTGCCAATTCCCCCATGGTATCTCGTTCAATGCGCGTCGATGTCGACTGGGTATTCTGATCGTTTTTCATGCCCGGTGCTCCATGTGTAAGAGGTTCCAACTCCCTGCGGGCGTCATGATAAACTTTGCACGCCGACTTTCACAAGAGCAGGGACAGCACTCTGCCGCTGATACGTCAGCAGGCTTGTCTCGCGCAGCTCCCCGATACGTTCTCTCGTCGGCTGGCCACGTCTCGGCAGCGATCGTTCTATATCAAGTCAGAAATTTGGAGGGGGCTTACTCTGGAGAGACTCAACTGACAGTCAGTCTACACGGGCGGAACGCCCAACAGCGGAAATGTCTAATTCGTGAGGCGAGACTTCGCAAGAGCGTGCGGCACAAGTAATCCATTCTGGAACCTTCAACGACGAGTCAGGCTCTGCACTGAAATCCTCACACGTGAGTGACGTTGTGCTCGACGCCATTCCCCCGCTCGACCTCTGGTTGGAGCATATACGAAGGCTCGCGTGGCCTGAACTTAAGCAACTGCAGGATGTCGATGCCCATCCCGATCAAGACAAGAGACCATCCACCGACGATCATCCACCAGGCCAACGAAAACATGTCGGAAGGGCGATCAAAGTTGAAGACCGCCACCACTCCTCCCAGCGCCAGCATCAGACCAACCACCATCAATACAGAACAGAGAGCCTTCATCATCACCTCCTCACACATATCCGTTGTGTGAACAAGTTCGATCGCCTCGTGGAGAACCGACCTCCTTTCTCTCGCCAACAGCTCGAATTTGATGCCCACATCCGTCTGCCGCTTGCGCGAGTGTGACGCATGAAACTCGGAGGATACTCTACTTGATTTCACCACCGAGGCAATCCAGCAGAATGCCCCTGACCTATAGATCTGATTGGATCGGTATGATCTTCGCGCCGAATGGCCTGCCCCACATCAATGAAGGACCACTCCTACTGCAAGAATATTCCTCGTTCGGTCCAACGATCCTGAGTTCCAGGTTTCAGTTTCAACGTTACCAGGTGTACAGACCTCACCCGAAACATGAAACTTCAAACCGTAAACCGAGATGCTTCGAAAGATACGATGCCGAGACGCTTTTGTCACCAACAACGATGACTACTGCAGGCTAGTGGCAGCGTCCCTTGCCCTTATCGGTAAAGGCTTTCCCAACCTCAGGCACAAATTCCCATTCATAGCCGATCGGATGGAGAACCAGCTTGAGGATACCGAACGTCTCGCTATTTCTCACCTTGCTCCCATTCCTGATAGTGCCGAACTCAGTATGTCTCGCACCACCAGTCCCAACGATGAACGAGCGGATCCCGCGAATCTTGTCGACCCGGCCTTCTGCATCCAATGGCGCGAACCGTTCATAGTCATGATCATGCCCGGAGAGCACAAGGTCGACTCCCGAAGCGTAAAGCGCCTCCCAGATCGAGCTCATCACTTTGTTGTTCTGGTGCCGGCCTGACGAAAAGCGTGGATGATGCCAGTAAGGCCAGCGTGCAGAGTGCATGATGTGCAGCCAAATCCTCACGCAGCCATGACAGCTGGGCTGACGAGGGATCACAAGCCACAATCTGGCTCGGTGTTGCTGTTTAAGGCAACCACATGCCACTCGCCGATATCGAAGCTGTAATACCCCCGATCTGGAGACCCTGCCGCAGCTCCAACACGCTGCAACTCGCGTTCAACATCAGCCGGATGTGAATACCGCATCGCGCCCTCCCAGCCACTCAATCCAAGCATTCTTCCAAGGGGGCTTCCCTCGCCAGTCACAAACATTTACACTGTTGAAATTACGCAGGGTCATGGGCAGAATCAATCCCCTCATTTGTCATATCCCATCGAGTCAGCGGGTTTTCCACGGGATACGGTCTATTTGTGGACACGGCTCTCGTTGTAAACGGCAACACCCCTTGCGCCCTTGTGCAACCCACTGAGTCCCAGAACGGATTGCCTGGCCATGGAAAATTCCTCACGTGAGCCAGAGACATACGCGAGGGGCGGTGCCCCATGCATGATCCCCTAGCGCGAGTTAGTGAAACGAGATGACGTAGCCCAACGTGCGGCGAGATGTATGGAACGACTCTGTACATAATATTGGAACCTTACAAGAAGGAGTAGCAGATGAGGCAAAGATTCTTTTTTATCACACGACTAATCACCATACTCGGATGTACGCTGACCATCGCAGCCACATCCGTACAGGCTCAAGAAATCATCAATAAAGGAGGAGTGACAGGGGTGAAGGTCACTCCAACGAATAAGCAGAATGTCGACTTTATCACAGCCAGAGTACGTGCCCTTCCCAAAGCTCCTATGAGCGTCTCTGCACAGACCGGGCAGGATCTCATTCAAAATCTGGTCAATCAATTCCAATCCTCCGTCCAGACCTCTGGTGAGGTTGATGCCGGAGAAACAGCGGGGTTTGAGGGTGATGGGACCGCTGATCCTGTTGAACTTGGAATGCCGCTGAGCCCACTTGACGCGCAGGAAGGGCTGGAATTCCAGTCCCAGCAGTTTGGCCTATCCACTCATCCCTTTAGTACAGCGCGAGCAGATCTCACCTCAGGCCCAACGAAAGTTCCGACTCCGACGAATACGACGTATCCCTATCGGGCCACTGGCAAATTATTCTTTACGATCGGCTCCGACACATTTGTGTGCTCAGGCTCACTGATCAAGCGAGGCCTTGTTGTCACAGCGGCTCACTGTGTCACCGACTATGGAACAAAGAAACTATTTGCGAACTTTAGGTTTGTCCCGGGGTATCGGCAAGGGCAAGCCCCCTACCGAGTCTGGGCCGCATCGCGCGTATGGATCCCAACTGGATATTTCAACGGGGCGGCGACTCAATGTGCCCCTACTGTGCCCGGTGTGGTCTGTAAAGATGACATCGCTGTCATCGAATTAGCTCCTCAGACGAATCCCACCTATCCCGGCACGAGTACTGGGTGGTATGGCTACAGGTGGAACCAGTGGGGATTCACGAGTGCCGGCCTCACGCAGGTGACCCAACTCGGTTATCCCGTCGCCCTTGATGGGGGCCTCTTGATGCAGAGAACTGACTCACAGGGATTTGTCGCATCGGCCACACTCATGAGCAACACGATCATTGGGACACGGATGACAGGCGGATCAAGCGGTGGACCATGGCTCAACAATTTTGGCATTCAGCCAGTGGGCACCGGAACAGGCACCTCTGCCACTCCCAACATCGTGGTAGGAGTGACCAGTTGGGGCTACACCGATGCGGCGCTCAAGCA
>JAOUGT010000099.1 GCA_029865485.1 Nitrospira sp. | reverse complement strand
AACTAGAGAAAACACGAGCGCGGCTTGATCAGTGCCCGGGGCTTGAACAGAACCCACGCAACTGCACAGAACAACGTTGCGGACAATGGAGCTGTGCCACTTGACTGGAGCCTTCTAATGGGTGACCGCACTCCGGCACTCATATAATCTGTTTACGAAGATGCCCCCAATACGCAGTCCCGGCATATCCGCAGGCAACGGTACCTGTGGTCATTGCCATAATCTGATAGACCTTACTGCGAGGGATTTTGACTTTCACGGCGGGATTCAAAAGATCAGGAGAATGCATGACCAGCTTGAGCGATTCTCCGGCGGACAGGATCGGCCACATACAAGCCAGCCGTAATCTGGTTTCATGGCGCGGTATCGCCATCGTATAGGCCCAACCTTGATCTAAATGCTCCACCGCCATGCGAATCAACTTGCTCAGCACGGGCCGTAACTGAGACAAACACCGTTGAGCAAGCAAGTCCTGCGGCGTGAGTCCGACCTCGCTCAGCATCGTTTCCGGAATGTAGCATCGCCCTTTCTGAAGATCATGGGCAATATCTTTGACGATGTTCGTCAACTGCAGCCCCTTCCCAAATCGCACCCCTCGCTCAGACATCTGCTGTACGTCCCAATTTGCAAGAGCCTTACGATGGGCGCACATTAATGCCGTCCAGAATTCCCCGACACAACCGGCCACTGAGTAGGTATAGCGGTCCAGGTCATCAAGGGTCTTGAGCGCGGCAAGATCCGCCGTAGAAGCACCGGAAAACGTGCTCAAATCCATCTCCATGCCCTGCGTCAAAGTCATCATGACCTGCTGAATCTTCCGCCGGTCATCCGGCAACAATTCAAGAAATATCTCAAAGCATTCGTCCAACCGTTCGAGCAGCACTCGCTCAGCGGAATCTTGTTGAAGCGGCCCAACGGCCTGTTGGATGGTTCTGACCTGTTCCCAATCGATCCGATCACCGGCAAACTGGTTTCTGAGGCGATGGAGAAATCCCAAACGACGAGGACGATCGATCAGTTCCGTGTCGGCAATCGTATCGGCAGCTCTGGCAAACAGATAGGCCACGCCGACTTGCTCTCGGACATCCGCCGGCACAACAACCAACGTCGTATAAAACAGACGTGAGACCTGCTTCAGAAGGTCTCGGAGCAAGGTAGCTTTGTTGGACAAGCTATGGGCTGAAGCAGACTGCATCAGGCATCTTCCTCTACACTTTTCCAGCCATCCCCCTCAACGGCAGGACACGAGCCTCACGTGCCTGTCCCCACAGGGCGGACCTTCTTGTCTCTCTGGAAGTCATCCCAACCCACGACCGCTCCTCAGACAGAACGGCAACCGACAGCTCTTCCATTAATGTAGTTTTACACGGGAAGGGCTATTCCAGGGCACCTCAACCTATTTCAGGCCAACATCTGGACAGCCGGCAGCCTGTCTGTCTCCCCAGACCGGTACCAAGTAACCGCTCGACGCTCTCCGACAGATGAAAGCCTTCCAATTGGAGTTGCATGAGAACTTTCTAACAGGAACGGTAAGAAATGGTCAACTTTGCTTCGTACTTTCAGGCACTTCGCCTACCTTGACTTTCAAGAAGGCGTACTTATTTGTTGGAAGCAATGATGTCCGAATGCTCCAACTCTCAAAAGCGATT
This sequence comes from Nitrospira sp., assembly GCA_029865485.1. Taxonomy (GTDB): domain Bacteria; phylum Nitrospirota; class Nitrospiria; order Nitrospirales; family Nitrospiraceae; genus Nitrospira_D. Next base: position 10,540 of record JAOUGT010000099.1, on the reverse strand, counting down.
TGTGTATAATAGGAACGGTCCCGTCTTACGTTGAGTGCGTAAGCGAACGCTTATCGCGAAGGAGGATTTCGATGAAATGGCTGAAGGGTATTGGGCTGTTTCTGATTGCAAACTTTCTCATTTATATCACCCTGTCTTTGACAGCCACTCTATTGGTCAACGTGGTCTTACCCGCCTTTGGCATCGATGTGCGGGGAATCTATAACCAGCAACTGCTGGTCTGGGCATTGGTGATCGGATTTGGCGGCGCCTTTATCAGCTTAGCCTTCTCCAAACAGATGGCGCGAGCCATGCTGAGCTGTGAGCAAATCACCCAGCCTCGGTCACATGCCGAGCAGGTCATCTACGGGTCAGTTCAGGAGATTGCCCAACGGCTCCACATTACGATGCCGGAAGTGTGGATCTACGACTCTCCTGATCCCAATGCCTTTGCAACCGGTCCAAGTAAGAATAATTCAATGGTCGCCGTCTCCACGGGTCTTCTGCAGAACCTCAAAGAGGATGAGGTGAAGGCCGTCCTTGCCCACGAGATGGGCCATGTCTACAACGGCGATATGTTTACCACCACAGTCCTCTCCGGCTTGATGAACACCTTCGTCTATTACATCAGTAACTTCCTCTCGCAACTCGTTGGGCAACCGCAAGGAGATCGGGAGGAAGGCAACTCAGGCAATCCCATTCTGGCATTCGTGGTGTATATCTTCCTACAGATCGTCTTGTCTTTCCTCGCAATGCTGGTCGTGAGCTGGCATTCTCGCCGCCGTGAATTTGAAGCTGATGCCTTCTCAGCCAAGGTCTATGGCAAGGAGGCCATGATTAATGCCCTGCGGGGTATTGACCGCTGGGTAAACCGCGCTCAATTCGAATATGCTGGCCAAGATGCGCTGGCAACGATGAAGATTGCCGGAAACTCATCGGGATGGATGCATCTCTTTGCAACACACCCGCCGATCGAGGCACGAATCGACGCCTTACAGCGAATAACGGCCTAACGACAGCCTCCGGTCGTGACGCCCACAACCTCGTGGGCGTCACACATTCCGATAAAATATGAGATGTGTCCGATACTCTTGGATGGCAGCTCCTAACGCATTCGGACCACGTACGATATTCGCTTCAAGAGCATCCTCAACCTCAGGATCGTCGATCTCGACCTCATACCGTTCTTGAATATTGGTTCGCACCGGACCCTGCGAAACATCACGCGGCATAAAAATCTCTTTCCAGACCTCTTTTTCAACCAAACAAACATCCCGGAATCGCTCATAGAGCAATGCCAATTTTTCCGGATCGGTAATCTTCAGACGCTCTCCCATATATCTCCTGTGATGAGGGATGTCTCTATGTGCGGTTCATTCTGAGAGCACGACACGAAAACGCATCATACCGACCTGATTCACGGCATGGAACGGCTGTTGTCCAATCGGCGCGATATAAACCTTGGCCACGTAATCACCCACGATCCACCGCTCGCCTGATCGTGTCATCTCCAGATAGCCATACCGTTCATGGCCAGGCAGTTCCAAGACATCCTTGCCTAACTGTTCCTGACGCATCTGACTGTTTGGTTCCTCTCGATACCATTGCACTCCAAATTGGGTCGGGTCTTCCAGTGGGGCCACTTCAAATACAATATAAATGGCTGGAGTCTCCGGTGTGAATACAGACCGAGGTTCGATTGGCTTGAGACGCGGATCTTGGGTATACCATCCTTTTCGGCCAAACGTATCCCATTCCACGTCAAATCCCTTCGCCATCTTGATCCAGGTAAAGAGCGACTGCGGGACACCATGCTGCTGATCATCAAATGACGGGCTCTGAGTTGATCCAACCTCAGTCGATTCCTGCTCCTTGAGCGGTAGGAGATCCTTCGCATCGGCTGCCTGCTGACAGAACCAGACCATAGACAGCACAGCGGCAACCATGCAGGGTTCCGACCATCGCCTTGCCGCAGCAGCAGAGATCATAGGGAGCATGGTACTGGCATGGCTCCTACTGGTCAAATCCATGAGACAATCATTGCTGAAACCTTGTGCCAGGTCCTGGCTGTGGTAGAGTGATGGGAGCTTTGCTGTATGACTGATCACCCCGCGCTCCCTTCGCCTTCTGCTGAACAAACGTGTGATGACCGCCCTACAGCGTTAAGCCCTCTTGAATCCGGTCGGCGCTTCGGCATTCGTGATGGGCTCTTCCAAGCCGTCGCTCAAGGCGGAGGTGAGCACTACCTTTCAGCCTTTGCCCTTCTGCTCTCTGCGACCCCTTTTCAATTAAGTATCCTCTCGGCCATTCCCCAGCTTCTCGGTACCTGGGCTCAGCTCATTTCAGTCAAAGTCTCACACTGGTTCCCTAGCCAGGCGTCCCAAGTCTACTGGGGCATTCTCGGTCAATCCGTTTCCTGGATTCCAATCTTGGTCTTGCCCTTACTCTGGCCGGAACATGGCCCCTGGCTTCTGATCGGGGGTGTCGCAATCTATTTCACCTGCAGCCATTTCACCTCCCCTGCCTGGAACAGCTTCATCACCGAATTACTTGATCCCAATGAACGTGGCGCGTACTTCGCCAGGCGATCACGAGTGGTGGCCATCACGAGTCTTCTGATGCTGTGCCTGGCAGGGGCCTTACTGAGTCTCTGCGAAACACGAGACCTGTTATGGATAGGCTTTACGATCTGCTTCCTGACGGCAGGGCTCAGCCGAAGCGCCTCCGCTTTTCTGCTCAGAACAATCACCATTTCCCCCCACCAGGCCCCCCGCTGTAATCCAACCGGATTTCTGGACTTTCTTCGAACCGGCGTCTCCCACAACTTTCGCCACTTCTTACTCTTTTCAGGCCTCATGCATGCTGCGGTGCTAATTGCTGGTCCGTTCTTCGTCCTCTACCTCATTCAGGACCTCCACCTCGCCCATTGGCAATATGGAACCTGGGTCGCAGCAGGAATTCTCGGACAATTCCTCACCCTTCCGAGTTGGGGGCAGTTCGGAGATCGTTTTGGCAACAAGGCGTTGCTTACCTTCACCGGACTCCTCGTCGCGTTCTTGCCGATGCTGTATCTATTCAGCAGTGCCTGGCTGTTTCTTGTCACTGTCAATTTCTTCGGAGGGGTGGTATGGGCGGGACTAGGGCTTGGGTTGAATAATTATGTCTTTGATGCCGTACAGCCAAGGGATCGTGCAAAGGCCGTCGCCGTCTCAAGCATCGTCAACGCCGTCGGGTGGACCATAGGGACCATAGCCGGGAGCCTCCTGATCACGGCGATACCGAACAGACTTCAAGTGGGAACCTTCACCTTGGAACCGGTCTCCAATCTTCCGCTCATCTTCTTTCTCTCCGGTCTACTCCGTCTGATCGTGTCAGCGACACTCCTCCGGACCTTTCACGAACCTCGACAAGTTGAACAACGTACCCACCGCCGGTTGCTCTGGGAATTACCGATGCTGAAATCGTTACGACAATTCTCGCGGCGGCCGACCAGCAGCAATTAGTAAGGCGCTGGCCCTGAACCCGTAGTACGATTCTTCTCTTCCTGTTTCAGTCTTTCAAACGACTTGTCGGCATTGCTCTTGACCTGTTCCTGCGTCATGGTTGACGCCGGTTTAGGCGAATCCGTCGAACACCCGGTCACACTGATGATATTTACCCCCATGGCGACAACCGCCGCGCCATACCTCACTCCTCTCCGCTTCGTCATATTCTTGAACATCCTCATCCTCCTTAGTCTTGACGGTGATTCATCCTGAGCATCATACCACCTGTTCCGCTGAATACCGTTGTGAATCCCCCTCGTTGACTCACTCGAACAAGGCGGGTATGCTCCACACCACACACTCTGTCACCACCGAGAGGCTCCTCATGTCGCTCTATGACCGCCTAACCGAAGACCTCAAACTCGCCATGAAATCGCGCAATCAGCTCCGTATGGATGTCATCAGAATGATCAAAGCTGCGGTGTTGAACAAAGAAGTGGAACTGAAGCGCGATCTCGATGACGCTGAAATGAGCCGAGTCATGACCACGCTCGTCAAACAACGTCGCGAATCGGTTGAACAGTTTGAGAAGGCGCAACGGCAAGAATTAGCCGCCAAGGAGCGTCAAGAAATTGAGATCATTGAGTCCTATCTGCCTAAACCGCTTTCACCGGAAGAACTTGAGTTCCTGATCGCATCTGTTATTACAGATACAGGATCCCGGTCGATGAAGGATATGGGAGCCGTAATGAAGGCCGTCATGGCACGTCTCGGAGGACAGACGGTCGACGGCAAGCAAGTCAGCGAGCTTGTGAAGCAAAAGCTCTCCTAACCTCCCCATACCTTACGCGCCAGACGAAACCGGTCCAATCCTGGCTACAGTTTCAGTCGATTTCAGCCGTAGAGTAAGAGCTATGGCCATTCTCATTGTCGACGACTCCCCGGATCACTATGCGCTCCTCCGATCCATTCTGACCAAAGCAGGCCACAATCAGATTCTTGGGGCAGAGTCCGCCCAGGCGGCCTTTTCACTTTTAAATCTGGAGGGGATGCAGTCGGCACCCGACATCGACTTGATCCTCATGGATGTGCTCATGCCTGAGATCGACGGTGTACAGGCTTGCCGAAGCATCAAACAACGGCCCCAGCTTCGCGACATTCCGATCATCATGGTCACAGCCAAGAACGACCTTGAGAACTTGCATGAAGCCTTTTCCGCCGGAGCCATGGATTATATTAACAAGCCCGTCAAGAGTGTTGAGCTCCTCGCACGAGTCACCTCTGCCCTCACCCTAAAGAAGGAAATGGACTGCCGCAAACTGCGTGAAATGGAACTCAGTCGAAGCAACGAAGAATTACAGCAGGCCCTACGGGAAGTCAAAGTGCTCCGCGGTTTGATTCCAATTTGTGCTTCATGCAAAAAAATCCGTAACGATGGCGGCTTCTGGCAACAGATCGAGGAATATATCGGTGAACATTCGGAAGCCGAGTTCAGCCATGGCATCTGCCAACCCTGCCTCAAAAAGCTTTATCCTGGTGTTTACCAAGACTAGCTGCTAGGATTCTTTCTGTTCACATCTTGTTGCAACACCTGTACACCTATGAGCATCCTCCTCATTGATGATTCGCCGGATGATCGTCTCCTGCTCCAGACCATTCTATCTGCGGCAGGCTACGAACATATCATTGCAACAGACTGCGCAGCCGCCGCCTTCAAACAGCTCGGGCTGGAGGGAGGGAAACAAGGCCTCGCACGTGTTGATCTGATTCTGATGGATATGCTCATGCCGCAAATGAACGGCATCGAAGCCTGTCGCCAGATCAAGGCCGTTGAACGCTTCCGCGACACCCCCATTATCATGGTGACCATGAAGACCGACCCGGTCGATCTTCAGCTGGCGTTCGCCGCCGGTGCCATGGACTATGTCGCCAAACCGATCAATAAGATCGAGCTCCTCACACGAGTCCGATCGGTACTCCGACTTGTTCACGAGATCGACCGCCGCCGAGCACGGGAGCACGAACTCCTTGAGGTGATGCGTCAACTGCAGGAAGCCAATCAAATGTTGCTGCGACTCTCCTGCCTGGATGGATTAACCGGCATCACCAACCGACGCCAATTCGATGATTTCCTCGATCAAGAATGGCGACGGTCTCTGCGCGAGTCGACGCCGTTATCGCTGATCATGTTCGACATCGATCGATTTAAGGCCTACAACGACACCAAAGGACACACCGCTGGCGACGAATGTCTGAAACAGATCTGCTCAGCAATCTCGAGTGCCGTGAATCGTCCCGGCGATCTCGTTGCTCGCTATGGAGGTGATGAGTTCGTCACGGTACTACCCGGCACAGGGCTTGACGGCACCGCACAAGTCGCCGAGAGTCTTCGTCGCCGCGTTGAGGCACTGGGCATTCAACAAGCCGACGGGCAACCCGTGACCATCAGCGTTGGGTACGCCTGTGTGGTCCCGAACAGGCACGCTTCTCCGACGGACCTTGTGAAGGCTGCAGATCAAGCCCTCTATCAAGCCAAACAGGAAGGGCGTAACAGAGCCAGATCCGCCAGCATTTTGTCGTTGGTCCAAGATTCGCCGAACACGTAGCTAAAAATTGACGCATGATGTGTTGCCCCATAATGTTTGGATCGTGTGAGGGTGGTGAAACAGACAGACCCGGTCTGTAGGAAGTCCAAACGGCTCCTATCAAGGCGTCACCTATTCCTTCTGTAGTCATGGGCTCATGCCACGACATCTACGGGTAAAATCCCACACACCGAGTTTAAGGCCTACCCAGCACACTCGATCCACACCCAAGCGGACAAGCACAACACAGCGGTCCCCTGTCCCCTCCTCGCGTCGGCCGTCACCGAAAGGCACCACTACTGCCGTTCTAAAGCAGTACGAGAACACGCTCCATCAGCTGGCTCAAAGTGAGGCCTTGAGCAGTGGGGACCTGGTCCATGCGTTCCGAGCAATTTCAGAAACCTGTTCCAAGCTCCTACGAGTCAAACGAACCAGTAGCTGGCTACTTTCTGAAAACCAGGATGAACTCATACTCCTTGATCTTTCCGAATCAAGCCACGAGCGCACCAGTCCCGGAACCATCTTCAAATCCAAGGACTATCCTGTGTATCTTCGGTCACTGGATCGTGAACGTCGAGCCATGGCGGTAGAACACACCTCGCAAGATCCACGAACCAGCGCGCTGGGCCCCGTCTACTTCGCCCGCTTCAAGATTGCATCCACACTGAGTGCACCGATCAGGCGAAAAGGAAAACTAGTCGGGGTACTCTGCGCTGAGTCTGTAGGGAAACCTCGACGGTGGAGTCAACAAGACATCCACCTCTGTTGCCTGCTCGCAACCCTCGCGACGCTTGCACTTGAAGCCGTCGAACGACATCACGTAGAGCAGGCGCTTCGTGTCGCCAAAGAAGCTGCCGAGGTGGCCAGTCGCGCCAAAAGCGAATTTCTCGCCAGCATGAGCCATGAGATTCGAACTCCGATGAATGCGATCATCGGAATGGCTGACCTCCTCTGGGAAACATCACTGACCCCTGATCAACGAAAGTATCTGAGGATTTTCAGACGTGCGGGAGGGACGCTGCTGAACCTCATCAACGATATCCTCGATCTCTCGAAAGTTGAGGCGGGACGTCTGGAATTGGAAACCATTGAATTCGACCTCAGCGAAGTGCTGGACAAAACCATCGACATCTTAGCCTTACGGGCCAATGAGAAGGGGGTCGAGCTCACATCCCATATCGACCGACACGTGCCGTGCCGCCTGATCGGCGACCCAACGCGATTGACGCAAATCGTGATCAATCTGATCGGCAATGCCATTAAATTTACCGATACCGGGAGCGTTGAGGTGTGCGTCATCAATGATCCTGACCGGAAGAACGCCGGTGCGATTCGGATTTCCGTCAGTGACACAGGAATCGGAATCCCGACCGACAAACTCGCCTCTATTTTTGACAGCTTCACACAGGCCCATGCCTCAACGACCAGGCAATATGGCGGTACAGGGCTTGGTCTCGCGATTACCAAACGGCTTGTGGAACAGATGCAGGGTCGGATTTGGGCGGAGAGTAGCGTGGGGAAAGGCAGTACGTTCCACTGTTCTCTCGTCCTTCAGGTTCAATCGGACTCCCTCCTTCAGACACCCCCTCCGCCGATCGAGCTGACCGGCGTGAAGGTCTTGGTCGCTGATGACCATCCGATGAACCGCCAGATTCTTCGTGAAACATTGAGCGCCTGTGGCGCTCAGGTCACAGAGGCGCCAAGCGGGGAGACTGCCTTAAAAGTACTCCGCGATGCACGAGCGCAGCATCAGGACTATGACATTATGCTTCTTGATTGCCGAATGCCCGAGATGGACGGGTTTCAGGTCGTGGAACAGCTCAACAAGTCATTCGAGCGAAAGGACCTGACGGTGGTCATGATGACCTCAGACCATTGGGCTGACGATATTGCCCGCACGTACGACCTTGGCCTCGGCGGCTACCTGATCAAACCGATTCGACGTGCCGACCTCCTCCAAACAATCGGCATCGCGATTGGCCGAAAAAAAGGCATCCCTCCGCCGGCGACACCGTCTGAAACCAGAAAAGTATCGTCGAGTGTTTCAACCAGACCCTTTCAGATCCTGCTTGTCGAGGATTCACCTGACAACCAACTACTGATTCGGTCCTATCTGAAGATGACCGACTATCTCCTCGACGTCGCAGACCATGGTGAAATTGCCGTCGAGAAATTCAAAACCACCCATTACGACATCATCTTGATGGACATCCAGATGCCTGTATTGGACGGCTATGCGGCAACCAAGGCGATCCGATCATGGGAACGAGGCCACGACCTCCCCGCAACACCGATCATTGCCCTCACGGCACTGGCCCTCAAAGAAGAAGGCGCTCGCATTCTTGAGGCCGGGTGTAACACCCATGTCACCAAGCCCGTCAAGAAGTCTACATTATTAGAGGTCATTCAAGCCTATAGGGAGCATACCATCGCATGACACCTCCTCGATCCCCCCACGCTCCCATCCCCATACGTGTGGAGATCAGCTGTGATCTTGAAGAAATTGCGCCGATTTTCCTGAAAAACAAAAGGAAGGATCTGCAAACACTTCACAGCGCAGTGGGCGCCCACGACTTCGCGACTCTCCAGACACTGGGCCATCGCATGAAGGGCGATGGTGGTGGCTATGGGTTTGACGCAATCTCAGAAATCGGCGCAAGGATAGAGAGCGCAGCAAAGCGGCAAGACCTTCCCACCATCGAACACTGTATTGTGGAACTAGAAGATTTTCTCAATCGAGTCACGGTGTTCTATCGTTGAGACTCCGACCAAGTCCCTGCAGACCTTCATGCCAACGACTCCTGGAATCGCCGGAATCTGTATGATCCGTCCGGTCTCGTTCGCGAGACAGCTGATTACACCCACCCTCGCAAAGGTTCAGGCCAAGGCGCCCACGATCGGCATACATGACTGGAAGCATCATCAGCCGGAGAGCAACGATACCTTCTTTCTCAGCATACGAACTTGCACAATCCAACGCCAACGGCTCCCATAATTCCCCGCACCGTCATCTCACGTTGAGTCACACGCGTGATAACGATGTATTGGCACAGAGCAAGAAGCCTCTTAAAAACTCAGCAAGGTACCGCTAGAGTCTCGGCCACAGGTTGTGTATAATGCCGCCCACGGGAAGCGCGATTCAATACTCCTCCCCGTTCTTCGACCGCAGCAACAAGCCTGCACGATCATGTGCGGCAAACCCTGCGGGGCCCAAGAGTCGCGCTCCCAGCATCCCAAGCGTGGGGGGCTAGCTCAGTTGGGAGAGCACTACGTTCGCAACGTAGGGGTCGGGGGTTCAACTCCCCTGCCCTCCACCAAATCCGTTGGCCGGTTAGTCAATCACGGTTACACTGGTCAAAGATTCAAGCCATTCCTGCTCTAACAGCTTCCCAACGGGAAAAATTTCTCTCTATTTTGGAGAGCGTAGCATCTTCAATAGCCATGGGTCCCCACTTGAGAGGTTCATTTCTTACAATGCTTTGAGGCGGGCTTGGATATAGTCGTTAAGTCTCGCTTGAGATGTGTTGTCTATCACCACCGTTTCGATGCCGCATTCTCCCCCATGCACCCAACGAACCCTCCCCTCCGCCACCGACACCCATTGTTTGGTCGGAAGACGGATCCTGAGCGCGCACACATCTCCAGACTCCAGCGGCAAAGACCCTGAGATGCGCCAACCAAGGGAGGACAGGTTGATGACAGACCCGTAGCCGGTCCCGTTCCCTCGTTCGTATTTCACGAGGCTGAAGACCGGAAAGCGGTAGTGATAGCGAAGGGCAAACGGCATGACGAAAAACCCAGCAATCGGAACGGAGCATATTGTAGGAGGGGACCTGTTCAAGGTGCAAGGCGTTCAGGCCGTGATCCGACAAATGGCTCCTTTGTTTTTCGTTATCCTAACTATATGACAGAAAGGCGAGAGAAACCTACCGCCCTATGAAGCCCGATCCTTCCAGACCACGCCTCCTTGTTCCGGGTTTCTTTGACCATTCTCCAGTACAGGGCGCTTTCACATGTCCTTCTCGTTTCTGATTTGCTTCTGGGCCTCGCCCTGGACATTCGAAAGTGGTCAAAGTCAGCGTGATCAGCGACAGGCTACCAAAACGGTACAATCTGTCTAACCGATGCTGTATTAGAAGGGTTGAGAAAAGGAGCGCTCCGGAACAAGGCAAGATTAGGAAGGAGACTCTGCTGCTTGAACTAGGACGGACTGATGATCGTCTCACCATCAGGTTTGGCGCTGTCGATAAAGACTCGTCGCCCGCCCACTCTGAGTCGGCCTTCGGCAAACAGTTGCACGGCGCGGGGATAGATCTTGTGTTCCTGCACGAGGATTCTGGCCGCGAGGGTTTCGGCGGTATCGTCGTCAAGGATAGGTACGGCGGCTTGGATGATGATCGGCCCTTCATCCACCCCTTCCGTGACGAAATGCACCGTACAGCCTGCCAACTTACACCCCCAGTCGATCGCCTTTTTCTGCACGTCCAATCC
>JAOUGT010000285.1 GCA_029865485.1 Nitrospira sp. | reverse complement strand
GGACGATTCATGCGTTCTTGGACCGCCCGATGCACGTCCTCGGCCCCGACCAAGTAATGGGCTGCGCCGGTGGAAACCAAGACAATGTCAGCCGAAGCCATGTCGTCCTTGAACTGATCAAAGGGGACGGCCGTCCCGCCAAACCTCTCGGCGAGGTCGACTGCATGTTGCGGAGTTCGTGTTGTGATCCGCACATGCCCCACACCATTCGCGATCAAATGCTTCGCTGCCAGCTTTGCCATTTCACCGGCACCGACTAATAAAACGGTCTTTTCATGCAGATCGGAAAAGATTTTCTTGGCCAACTCAACGGCGGCGTAGCTCACCGAGACCGCCATCTCGGCAATCTTGGTCTCCGTGCGCACGCGCTTGGCCACGGAGATGGCCTTCTTCACGACTTTGTTCATGATCACACCGGTGGCTTTGTGGGCCAGTGCGACTTCAAAGGCGTCTTTCAATTGCCCAAGGATTTGGGACTCGCCGATAATCATGGAATCCAAACTGGACGCCACGCGAAACAGGTGGGCAATGGCCCGATCCCCGGTATGCCAATACAGATGGGGGGTCAACTGTTCGGACGACAGCGAGAGATGCGTGTCGGCGAGAAATTCTTGGATCCGGCCATACCCGACATCGACATCATCCACCACGGAGTAGACTTCGACACGGTTGCAGGTCGACAGCAGAATGCCTTCCTTCACACCCTGGTACGAGCAGAGACGGGTGAGAGCCTCGCCCAGACGGCTTTCTGGAACAGCCAGGCGCTCTCGAATTTCAACCGGAGCCGTCTTATGGCTTAACCCGACGACGATCAGATGCATAACACGACCACTTCCATACCCTACGACAAGGCGTTATGCCCCTTGAGTAATACACCGACCAAGGTCAGGATGACACAGGCAAAACCGATCACAGTGAGATAGGCGGCTCGCTTGGCTCTCCAGCCAATGGTCAGTCTTCCCAAGAGGACGACGAAGTAAAAAAGCCACGTCACGACAGCCCACGTCTGCTCAGGATTCCAGCTGACGTATGACCCGCGAGCCAGCTCGGCGGAAATGGCGCCGGTCACGATTCCCAACGTCAGCAACGGGAACCCCAAGACGATCGACTGCTGATTCAGATGATCGAGAAAATCAAGCGCCGGCAGCTTACTATAGAGAACGTTGAACTGTTTCGACTTGAGGAGCCGATCTTGGATGAGGTACATCACTCCCGCCACAAAGGCGACGGCAAATCCAACCGTGCCCAGCATGCTGAGGGTGACGTGAAACCACAAGGTTTTAAAGACCGGTTGGAGCGTCGGCTCGCTTTCCGGAAGGGCGGCCGACGCGATGAGCGAGACTATCGCCAAGGGGACCATGAAGGATCCCAGCACATGAATCCGATGACGAAACTCGACGATGAGCAACACCAGAATGATCATCCAGGAGAAAAACGACAAGGCATCGGAAAAGCTCGGCGGAGCCGACGATGACGCTCCCGTCACTCTCATGATAAGGGTGATCGTATGGAACGCGAAGCCGACGGCGGTGATGCCCAGCGACACGTTTGAGAGGGCCTCAGACCGTCGGAGGGAGTAGGACAGAAACGACACGGTGGCCGCAATGTACAGGATGAGGGCAATCATGAAACAGACGGCTGCCATTGGGAATGTCCCTGCTGAATTTCCGACGCGACGTTCAAACGGTTGAAGGGGAAATTATATCGGTGGCGCCTAAACAGAGTCAAGAAAACGCTGGAGGGTCAATGGCTTCGGTCAATTCACCGGATGGGAGGGGGGCGGTCTATGTCGTGGCGGTCCCCATCGGACATCCTGATGACCTATCCCTGCGTGCCCTGACGATCTTAAGATCTGTTGACCTTGTGGCCTCTGAAGACCCACCAATCACACAGCAATTGCTCGCGCATCATCAGATCCACGCGACCGTGACCAGCTACGGACCTGTGAATGTGAAGGAAAAGGTGGCCGTGCTGCTCCAGCACCTACGTCAGGGGGCCAGGGTCGCCATCGTGGCTGATACGGGCTCTCCCCTGATTATGGATCCAGGAGCTCTGTTGGTGGCCGGAGCGCATGCACAAGGCACTCGCGTAATTCCGATCCCAGGGCCTTCCGCCGCCATCGCCGCTCTGACGGCTGCCGGTTTCCCTTGTGAGGCGTTTTATGTGCTAGGGCAACTGCCGAGTACCGGTCCATATCTCACTCGACGTGTGGCTGATGCGGTACACAGAGAGGTCCCAACCGTCGCCTACGGCACTCCAGTCACGGCTACGCGTGCTCTCAAAACTCTTGTTCGCCTTGCGCCGAGACGGCTGGTTGTCGCAGCCTGCAACCTGACCAAACCGAATGAGGTGATTCTCCGTGGAACCGCATATCAGGTACATCAGCGACTCTCCGGTATACAGAGGGAAGACGTCACGATTGTTGTGTCAGGAAAAAGATCGTGGTGAGCGAAACGGGTAGCTTGGGAGTTGCGTCGAGTATTGATCCACAAGAGGCTCGCTCGTGGCAAGCCCTCCCCCAGCTCAGAAAACAAGCATCAGCCGGGGCATCCTGTCAGTCGTTATCTTCTCGTCGAATCAAGACTCGGTAGGCCTGATCCATTCGCTCTTGGGCTAAGACAGTGTGTCCTTCATTCTCGACACTACGCGGGACGTTTCGAATGGGGTCGCCGTCATCCAAGAGGACAGACAGAACCTCTCCCTCCTTCATAGTCTCAAGCTTCAGTTTCGTCTTCACGAAGTTATAGGGACAGATGACTCCGCGCAGGTCCAGCTCGGAGGTGGGGGTAGCAGCCGACTTCTCTTGTTCGCTCATCGTCACAGACTCACTCAACATAAGAAGACCGCGCGAGCTAGCTCGTCAATGATTCGATACGTGTTGGCAAGCTATGCGCAGTTCGCAAGAAAAAAAGGGGGCAGCTACGGCTGCCCCCTAGAGATAGAACCCTTCGTGCCGAAACGTGATTACTGCGCGCCCTTAACCAGGTTCGGCTTGGCAGCATCCGTGCCATAATCTGACTTGTTTTGTCCCTGATAGCCCCAGCCTGGCTGAGGTTCACAATTCCAGCAAGGGGCGGAACCGGTAAATTCACCGATGGTGGTGTCGATCGCTCCCGTGATCTTCCCTGGAAGCACCGCCCCCGGAATGCCACCGGTGATCCCACCACCGTCGACAACGATCGCTCGCTCAGTGGAAGGATTTGGGCGTTGACCCAACCCGCCAAAACCGGCGAGCCTTTCGTTTCCGCGCAGTAAATATACTTCACGAACGAGCTTACGCCCAACTCCATATTGCT
>JAOUGT010000098.1 GCA_029865485.1 Nitrospira sp. | reverse complement strand
CGGCTCTAACATACGAATGCAAGCTCCAGCAAAGGACAAATGAGTGTACTGCGTTGGTCAGCGTGAGGGACTATAGCGTGCAGCTGGCCTCGGGTCAAGCAAACGGACCCCCAACCAGTTCGAGAACGACTCGACCGGTACGACCATGTGGAGCACATCCTCCACAGTCTGCGAGAGCAGAGGCTCCCTGCATACAGCAACGGGGTGTTTAGGAAGAGGCACAGTAGGCGCGAAGTCGGGCACTCAAGAACGTGCCGACTCGATCTTCTCCGTCCGGGCTCATCGTCACGACTTTGGCACCAAACAACAGACCACGCACCCAACGAACCATGACTCGCTGAATTTCTACCGGTTCATCTTTATCAGGGAGGCTGAGACGAACGGTCAGTGCCATCCCTGGCACGACTTGATAGTCGCCCAACACACGAAGCCCGTTCCGACATAGATTCACGACAGTTCCCTTTCCGAGAAAGTCACCACCCATGTAATAAATCTCACACCGAACGGGAATCCGGTGATACGTTCGAATCACAAACTTGCCGGTTGGAGCCATGTTTTCATCATCCTCTCACAGCAGGAATGAGCGTCATCACAGTATCGATAACGGTCGTGATTTGGTGGCGCAAGAATACGTGGTGCTCGGAACATGATCCTAGCCCTCAAAAGAGGGGGACCTGACTGATCACTGATCCAGCACGACACTCTCCAAGGCTTGACACTTCCCGCACCCACATGTTAAATGAACCGTTCCTCAAGATTGGAGAAGAGATATGTACGCGATTGTTGAAACAGGTGGTAAGCAATATCGGGTAGAAGCTGGGACGACGATTCAGGTTGAAAGCCTGCCTGGCGATGTCGGAGCGCAAGTAGAACTGGCCCAGGTCCGCCTCGTACATGGTGATGCCGGATTCCTCATCGGGCAACCACTCGTCGCAGGAGCCAAGGTCACAGCCGAAATTGTGCGTCAGGGACGCACTCGATCTATTACCGTATTCAAGAAAAAACGCCGCAAGAACTACCGACGTACTCGTGGGCATCGGCAAGGATTCACCAAGCTCATGATTACCGGTATTGCAACGGCCTAAATTTAGAGTGGGAAGGATAGACCATGGCAACAAACAAAGGTGGCGGATCCTCACGTAACGGTCGCGACAGTAACCCCCAATACTTGGGAGTGAAAGCCTATGGCGGTCAGACGGTCACGGCAGGCAGCATTATCGTTCGTCAGCGCGGAACCAAGTTCTTTCCCGGCTTCAATGTGGATCTGGGAAGAGACCATACGCTCTTCGCCAAAACATCTGGCGTGGTCAAGTTTGAAGGTGGAGGCGGCCGACGAAGAGTCAGTGTGTACCCGAGCTCGGCTAAGTCCTAGCCTTCTATTTCCACTCTCCCCTTCACGAGCCAGGCAGGCATTCTCCCTCCCTCTTTAGGACCAGGTTCGGGTATACTTCTACATCCCCTCATCATAACTCGGCTGTAGGAAACTAGCATCCCATGTTTGTCGACGAAGTACGCGTGACGGTACAGGCCGGACGAGGCGGGAACGGCATCTGCAGCTTCCGGAGGGAGATGTTTGTCCCGCGAGGAGGCCCGGACGGCGGAGACGGTGGTCATGGCGGTGACGTCATTATGACTGCATCGCATCGGCTGACGACTCTGCTCGACCTCCGGTATCAAAACCACTACGAGGCACAAGATGGGAAACACGGTGGTGGTTCGAACTGTACCGGACGTTCAGGTGAGGACATCACGATCAATGTCCCGGTCGGAACCATCGTCTACGATGACCAGTCAAAAGACATTCTCGCGGACTTTACCGAAGACGGCCAAACAGCCGTGATCGCTCATGGAGGGCGTGGCGGGAAGGGTAACAGCAACTTTGCGACATCCGTCAACCGCGTGCCGACCAAATGCACGCCAGGCACTCCCGGTGAAGAGCGTACCCTGCGACTGGAGCTCAAGCTACTGGCTGATGTTGGGCTGGTGGGATTTCCCAATGCGGGAAAATCCACCCTCATCTCTGCAATTTCTGCAGCTCGTCCCAAGATTGCAGATTATCCCTTCACCACGCTGGTTCCCAATCTTGGCGTGGTCCGATGGGGATCCGATCGCAGCTTTGTGGTGGCTGATATCCCCGGCTTGATCGAAGGAGCACATGAAGGGAAAGGCCTGGGGGTGCAGTTTCTCCGCCATATCGAACGGACCGCGTTTTTACTCCACCTGATCGATGTCTCGGAGTGGGCCACCGACGAGCCACAAAGCAGCTTTGAGACCCTCAGGCAGGAACTCGCCGCCTATGACCAGGAGCTGACTGCACGCCCCTTTGCCGTCGTCCCAACCAAAATTGATGTCGTTGGGGCCGGTGAACGGCTGGAGCAACTCCAAGCCTTTTGCAAGGACCGGGGGTATCCATGCTTCCCGATCTCCGCCGCCACCAATACGGGGCTGGACACCTTGATCCTCTATGTCGGGAAGCAGGTTGATATGTTGCGGATGCTGCCATGCGAGACACAGTCCTAACGCAGGCCAGGCGGATCGTCATCAAAATCGGCAGTAGTCTGATCGCCTCGCGCGCAGAGGGGCTACGCCCCGACAGAATTGAGCGGTTGGCCGATGAGATTGCCGCACTCAAAGGACAAGGACGGGAGATTCTGATCGTCTCATCCGGTGCCATCGTCTCTGGTATCAGAAAACTGCAGCTAAAAGAATATCCGAAAAACCTTCCGGTGAAGCAGGCTGCGGCAGCCGTGGGACAAAGTCGCCTGATGTGGGCCTATGAAAAGGCCTTCGAGCGTCTCTCGATCCAGGTGGCACAGATTCTCCTCACCCACCAGGATCTTGAAGATCGCCGCCGTTTCCTGAACGCCCGCCATACCCTTTCGACCCTGATTGATTTTGGCATCGTGCCGATCATCAATGAAAACGATACCGTCGCTGTTGAGGAGATCAGAGTCGGTGACAACGATACCCTAGCCAGTGAAGTGGCTCATCTGGCCGATGCAGACCTCTTGGTGATTTTGTCCGACGTTGATGGGCTATATACAGAAGATCCTCGGAAAACCCCTTCGGCCACCCTGATTCCATTCATCCCAGCCATCACTGACGATATCGAGCGACTGGCCGGCGTGTCCAGCACCTTCGAAGGCACGGGCGGCATGGCCACGAAGCTCCGGGCGGCCAAGAAGGTCGGCCAATACGGAATCTCCACCTTAATCCTCAATGGAGAACGAGCTGGGCTCCTTGCCACAGCGCTGACAGCAGGGACCGGTGGGAGTCTGTTTCTGGCCAAGGAACGCCGCCTGAACAGCCGAAAACATTGGATCGCCTTCACGCTTCGCCCGCGTGGCCAGATTCACCTCGACCAAGGGGCCGTTGATGCTCTCGCTCAACGAGGAAAAAGCCTGCTCGCATCCGGTATTCGTGAAGTCATCGGACCATTCGAAGCCGGCGATCCGGTGAGTTGCTTCGATCCAAACGGAAAGGAATTTGCCAAAGGCCTGGTGAACGTGTCGTCAGACCTCTTAGACCGGATGAAAGGCCTCAAGACGACCGTGATTCACAAACAGTTCGGCCCCCAAGAGTATGAGGAAGTCATTCACCGAGACAATCTCGTCATCCTCTGACATGGTGAGTGTTGAGTGATGTCACAAGCGTCCGAAAACTCACCCCTCACCCCTCACCCCTCACCCTCAAACGGCAAGCTGGGCCTTCTCGGTGGCAGCTTCAACCCCATCCACAACGGCCATCTCGCGATCGCCCATCTGGTATATGAACGGCTACAACTCTCTCAGGTCCTCTTTATTCCAACTGGCGACCCACCCCACAAACAGATTGAATCACTGGCCCCCGCACAGGCTCGCCTCGAAATGGTCACGCTCGCCATCGCAACAATCCCCTTCTTCGAGGTATCGGCCATTGAGATCAATCGGGCCGGGAAGTCGTACTCAATAGACACAGTCCGAGAGATCCAAGCACAGTACGGTCAGGCATGGAGACTGTTCTTTATCATTGGGTTAGATGCATTTCTTGAGTTCCCTACCTGGAGAGCCCCTGAGAAGCTTCTACGGTTGTGTCATTTCGTGGTCGTCCCTCGTCCCGGACAATCATTCCAATCCCTCAGCAAGATGCCCCTACTGTCCAACCTGAATACACAAGCCCTTAGGCAATTGGATCTCGGCACCGTAGACCAGGTGGACATCGCCGTTCCTGGCTCATCCGGTGTCACCTGTTTACCACTCCCCCCTTGTCTCATCTCGGCCTCGGAGATCAGAAAGAGGGTGCAATCCGGCATACCGCTGGCAAATATGTTGCCCACCTCGGTCGAATCTTATATACTTCAGCATAGCCTTTATCAGGAGGACCGTAATCGCACGCACATCTAAGGCCACAGCCCTCGCCGTCGCCAAGGCGATGCTCGACAAGAAGGCCCTTGATGTTCAAGTCCTCCATGTCGCCCCACTGACTTCAATCGCTGACTACCTGGTCCTTGGGTCGGCAGAATCCGACCGGCAGACGCGCGCAGTCGCTGATTCGATCGTTGACGCACTTTCTCGTGTAAACCAACGGCCACTGAGTCTTGAAGGGACAACTTCAGGCCAGTGGGTCCTCATCGATTTTGGCGATGTAGTCGCCCATGTGTTTCGACAGGATGCCCGATCGCATTACGCGCTCGAGCGTCTGTGGAGTGACGCACGGCAGATTCCCATTTCAGACAAGGCCTCGGCACCGACTCCTGAGGTAAAGGAACGGCTGACCCGGAAAACACGTTCGTAGAAGATGGTTTAAGCGATGTTCAAACTGCTGATCACCATTTTTCTCATCAGTGCGGGCGTGTTCGTGTATGGCTACTTCCGCGAGCTGAACCCCGGTACGGTCGTCATCCACACCAGCCCAGGAGTGGAGTTCGATCTCAGCCCGGTCACTCTGGTGTTGATCTCGATGGCCGGAGGAGCCGTCCTCGCGACCTTCGTCGTCGGTCTGCAGCAGACCGCACACCTCATCCTCAATTGGCGCAGTCAACGGCTCGTCCGCCGCAAAGAAAAGGTTGACAAGCTTCACCGAGACGGAACCCATGCGTTCATGTCGAAGCGCACGTCGGAAGCCATTGCGCTGTTGGAAAAAGCCCTCGCAATCGACCCAACACGAGTTGATTCACTGCTCTGGCTGGGGAACATCTATCGTTCGGAACAAAACTTTCCCGAGGCCATCCGACTCCACCAACATGCGCAGCGGGTGGACGATCGGAATATTGAAGTGTTGCTGGAATTGGGGAAAGATCTCGAAGGAGCCAGGCGGTACGAAGAAGCCCTGCAGGCCCTTCAGCAAATTCTCAAGATCGAACCCGACAACCTCACCGCCTTGATCCGAAAACGAGATCTCAACATCCGCCTGGAGCGATGGAATGAGGCACTCGAAGTCCAGCACCGCCTGCTCAAAGCCAACCTCCCCGCCCCAGAAAAACAGGCGGAGGCGGCACTACTCCTGGGATGCATGTATGAAGTGGGTCGCCAGCTACTCGAACGCGGCCATCCCGACAAGGCCCGCCGATACTTCCGAGGCGCCATTAAGAAAGACCGTGCCTTCCTCCCCGCCTACATCGGCATCGGAGAAATTCTGATCCATGAGGGGAAAACAAAAGACGCCGTCGAGATTCTGAAAAAGGTCTACACACGCACTCGAAGCGTCATCATTCTCCATCGGCTGGAGGAACTGTTCCTGGATCAAGGCGAGCCCAGCGAAATCATCCGGGTCTATCAGGACGCATTACAGCAGGACCCGCAGAATCCCGTGCTCCAGTTCTACCTGGGCAAGCTCTACTACCGGCTTGAAATGGTGGATGAAGCGTTCGATCTTCTGTCAACGATTGAAGGCCCGCAAGATCATCTGCTGGACTACCACAAGATCATGGCCAACCTCTATCTGAGGAAACAGCAATTTGAAGAGGCCATTACTTCCCTCAAGAAAGCGCTGAGTTTCAAGAAACGTGTGGTGGTGCCCTATATCTGTACCCAGTGTCAGCAGGAGTCCGTCGAATGGACAGGTCGGTGCCGCCGCTGTGCCAAGTGGAATACGCTCACGGCCCTCCCCTGGATCGAAACCAGTCAGGTTGCTACCAACCAGGAGAAAGAACCGTCCCCCATCCCGTCTGTCCCCTACCGAGGCATTGCTTCTCCGTTTGAAACCGTGTAGGTTTCCCGCCAGTACCTGCTGCATACTTAGGCGAACGAGGCTGCAGTCCCTTGCCCCGTCATTGAACAAACTTCAATCTCAACAGATCATCTGTCGTATCATTTATTGAGGAACCTATGACCTACATGATGTTGGCGGACAAAGCACTCCATGATGAACCTTTGACCAGAGAAGAATGTCACTCCGTTTTGAACGCCCCAAATGAGGACCTGCTCGTGTTATTACATGCGGCCTTTCAAGTACGATCCAAATACTTCGGCCGAACCGTCCGTCTGCAGATGTTGCAGAATGCCAAGAGCGGCGCCTGTCAGGAAGATTGTCACTACTGTTCCCAGTCGTCCATTTCAACGGCGCCGATCGAGCGATACAACCTACTCCCGCAGAAACAGATGATGGAAGGCGCCCGACAAGCCGCTGCCTCGAAAGCCCAGCGGTACTGCATCGTCATCAGTGGACGGAGCCCGTTGGATCGTGAAATCGATGAAATTGCAGGAGCCGTCCGTTCCATCAAACAGGAAGTTCCGATCCAAATCTGTTGTTCCCTCGGCTTGATGAGTGAATCCCAAGCGAAGAGGCTGAAAGCGGCCGGTGTGGATCGCGTGAACCATAATCTGAACACCAGCGAAGCCTTCCACGCGTCGATTTGCACCACTCATACATTTCAAGACCGGTTGGCGACGATCAAGAACGCACGCGCGGCGGGATTGGAAATCTGCTCAGGTGGCATCGTCGGCATGGGTGAGAGCGACGAGGACCTGATCGAGCTGGCGACGGCCCTGCAAGACGTCAAGCCGGACTCCATACCCTTGAACATGCTCACCCCAGTCTCCGGCACCCCATTCGAACAGGCTGACAACCTCACGCCACAGCGCTGTTTGAAGGTACTCTGCCTCTTCCGGTTCCTACATCCTCGGACAGAGATCCGCATCGCCGGCGGCCGCGAGCACAACCTGCGCAGCCTTCAACCACTGGCGCTCTATCCGGCCGACTCCGTCTTCGTGAACGGCTACCTGACGACACCAGGAGCCCCGGCGCCCGAAGTCTGGGGTATGATTGAAGATCTCGGCTTTACCATCGAAGTGGACTATCAGCAACCGGTCGCCGGCTGATTTGGACAGTGGGCGGCTGACAGGACTTGCCCACAGCTGCTGAAGTGAGCCCCATGAAGAGAAAGCAGCAGTCGGAAAACACGCGGTTCGTGCAGGGCGTTGGACGTGCACTTCTTCGAGCTGCGAAAGCAGCTCGAAGAACCGCCAAGATGTACGGGACACCGATCTATGTGTGGGAAAACGGGAAGGTGGTGGCAAAGAAACCTTGGAATCTCTGACCTGTCACTCAGTTCAGATCGTCCCCGAGGAGGGGAAGGACTTATAAGTCAATGCGTATGGTAGACCCGATTCTGCCTCGGAAAGTGCGCATGACGAACCACGCAATCCTGTCACCGGCAAATTCCCATGGTGGATCCCATTCCGACTTCTAATTAGCCATACTCCTTATGATGACATCGACAGAGGGTAGTACTGCGACAACGGCAACGACCAAAAGATATAATGGCGACATGACCTTAGAATCATTAGAATTCTGGTCGTGGTGGTTCAATGTGACGGTCGTCTTACTCACGGCATTACTCGCAATAGCAGGCTTCTTTGCATGGAAGTTTTCTTCTGAACTTGGCACACGTAAAGACGATGCACTTAGCCGTTTCCAAATTGAATCCTCTAGGTTGATTGCTCAAGCGAATGAACGTGTAGCCCAAGCGGAGGCAAGGGTAGCCGAAGCAAACAAAGGAATCGAAGGAGCTCGCCGAGAAACAGCGGTGTTGTCCCGCGAAGCCGCTCTCTCAAGTGAACGTACAGGCAAATTAGAACTCGAAACAGAAACCCAGCGTAAGCTAACAGCTGAAGCTACTGAACGTGGGAAACAACTTGAGCTCGAGCTAGAGAAAACCAGACTAGAATTAGCCAAACTTAAGGCTCCGCGAACTCTCACGCCAGAGCAACAAGAGCGAATCGCCCACAAGCTAAGACAATTTTCTGAAACTCCATTTGATTGTTTTGTCAGCCAGGATACTGAACCAATAGACTTGATGCTGAATATTTCTGACGCGCTTACAAGAGCTGGCTGGGTCCATAAACCCATTGAGGGACACGCGGCTGAACTAAACGTTCGAGGGAAACCGGCAGCAGGACTTGTGATATTAACCGGCATAGAGGTACAAATTCATATATCACGCCTAGACGATTGGAGCAAAAGCGTTCATGCCTTAGTAGCTGCCTTGAGTGAGGAGGGCATTGCCGCCACTCTCAAGGCGTTCAACCATAAGAACGAACACCCGAATGCGATCCACATTAAGATTGGCAAAAAGCCATAGCGCAGGTGAATGAGAAAGTCCGCTGGCGGAAACTGGCTGGTGGCGCGAGCGGAGAGTAGCCCGATCAGGAGTTCCGTTGTTGCATCCGTTTGATCGAGCAATAGAGTGCATAGCCTTGGGCCATCATCCCGGTCACAAGTAAGCCCAGAGCAGTCTGAAGCCACGGTGAGTCAGGATGATCAAGACCGTACATGCCGATGACGAACCCAAGGGCAATGGCAATGATGCCGACGGAGCGCGCAATCATGCCACTCAGCTGCCAATTTCTTGTCGGAGGGGTTTTGGGAGGAGTCACGTCCTCAGTCTACCCCTGAGTAGAATGAGAGATCAATTGGGGCTACTGCTCTTGGGACATTTGTCCACTTAGGCTAGGCTATCGACATACTCGACGTGGAGGCTGAAGGGGAAATTGGCTGCTCAACGAAGTCTCATAAGAATCCAGCAGGGCTAGACAACGTGACAGCACCAGGCTACGATGACCAAGGAATACTTGATGAGGCTTAATAATGAGTGAATTGATCTTCCTTGTCGAAGAAGCCCCTGATGGTGGATTTACCGCCCGCGCACTAGGCCAATCTATTTTTACTGAAGCGGATACCCTGGCAGAATTGCCTGAAAAAGTCAGGGATGCAGTCCGCTGTCACTTTGAGGAAGGAAAGGGCCCAAAAATTGTTCGCCTCCACCATGTTCGCGAAGAAGTTATCGCCGTATGAGGCTTCCTCGCGATCTCTCTGGAAATGATCTCGCCCAAGCGCTTCGCCAGCTCGGTTATTCCATTACTCGCCAAGCCGGTAGCCATCTTCGCCTCACGACGCTTCAACATGGCGAGCACCACATCACAATCCCACAACATTCACCGCTCCGTATCGGAACGCTTTCGGCCATTCTTACTGATGTCGCAACCCATTTTGACATTAGTCGCGATCAGCTTGTGGCTCAGCTCTTTGGACCAGGGAAGTAGCTTCGAGGGATAAAACTATCGATTCGATAGTCAGCGAGCTTCGACGATCCGAAACCGCACTTCGTCTACATATGAGTATGCAGAGGTCTGCTCTCCAGCGAAGAGGCCGCACCGATAGAGGCCTGGTGTCCAGCCGGCTTTTGGAGGGGTGAGAAGAAAATAGCCGGATCGGTCATTCGTGGTGGTCATGACGTGATCTTGCACCGTCGTCTGCGAATCTTCCACCATGTCGGATGTTTCCAGCCCGCATCGTGCGGTCAGCGGCACGGCATCGAACGAATCTGATACCAGTCGAAACACCAAATAGATCTCCCGTTGACTGGCAGGAAATGTGTCCCCCGGATTCAGAGGAATGAATTCATGGGCGCCGGTTGGAAAATCGTCCCGCACGACCTTGGCGGACGAAATGACAAAGCGAAACCAGCTGAAATCCGCATCTCGGCCGGCAATCGCCGCCCCGGTATCCAGCGTCTTCTGTGGCTTCAGCGTTTCAACCGCTTTTGCATAGAGCGCGGCTTCTGGCAATTCAGGAGCCCTGTTGCCGGACTCCCTCTCCGCGTTCGCCTCCTCTTCCTTGAGTCTTGCCAGCTCTGGGACATGGGGCCGTACCTTGTCCAACCAGCGGGCAATCTTCTCCTTGGCAAGCACACGCGTACCGGCTGGGAGAGGCACATCCTTATTGGCTTGTTCAAACTCAACGGCCGCGTCATAGAGAATCTGAAAGTGAACGAAGGCCTCTTCCCACCGCTCTAGCTCGACATAGCACTGACCCATTCGATAGGTCGTATCCGCATAATCTTCCTCGTTCGGATTGAGATTTGATAATTGCCCGAACACAGCGAGCGCATCTTCGCAACGACCGAGTTGCATGAGCGTCAGCCCCAACTGGTGCGTGGCGATGGGATCGCCGGGGTTGAGTGCCAACAATTTCCGATAAACTGGCTCAGCCTCCTGAAAGCGACCGGCCTCAAATAGCTTCCAGGCTTCCGAACGAAGGGCGGCCCATTCTTTCAGCTGCGTGGCGGTAGCGGTCGGCGTCAGAACCGGTGTGAACCGCCGTCCTCGTTCCATCGACTCATAGAGTTGCGCAAGTTGGTTTTTGGCCGGGAGCTCAAGCGGAGACCCGGACGGAACATGCTGCAGCACATATTGCAGATCAGCATCGGCGGCTTGATAATCCAGCACATCGAAGTGTGCACGAGCCAGGGCAAGTCGCCAACCCAGAAACTCCGGCTTGAGTTCCACCGCTCGCTTGTACGATTCCAGCGATTCCTCTAAGCGATCGAGCTTCCGAAGCTCCTGTGCCAACCGCCAGTGAGCCAGTGGATTCTTGGCATCAATCCGCACGATGGAGCGAAGCTCTGCAATGGCCTCCGCTTCCTGTCCCCACCGAACCAGCACCGCCCATTTCGACCAACGAACGTCCATGGCACTCGGGTCTACAGCCAGGACGTGGTCGTACGCCTGCACAGCTTCTTTTGGATCGCGCAACGTGGAGAGAATGTCTCCGCGCAACTGTTCGAGGGCGAGCGCTTGGGGATGGTCATGAATCGCCTGCTCGAGCAACTCAAGCGCGGATGTCGTCGCCCCACTCTCCCAGGCAGCTTTAGCCTGTTCGGCTGCCTTCTCCATCACAAGGGTGGACGGATCCACACCCCCTATCGCCGGCATGGAGCCAGACAGGAGGGAGAAAAGGATTGTCGGCAGGTAAAACAGTAACTGATTCTTCACGGTCTTCGCACCTGATCGCAAGGAGTCATTCCAGCCTATTCGAGCAGTCTCCGCTAGAAGGTCACTATATCAAGAAGCCATGAGGTGGCGAAATGAATGGCCTCAGCAGGCAGGTGCTTGACGACCAGAAACAAGTACCGTAGCGTATCCGCTCATGTACGGTAAGGATCCGGCCGTGGTCAGGAGACTCATCGGCAGCAGCTGTATCGCCCCATCGAGATCCACCGCTGGCTGCAAGCCGAATGGTTTCGTGCCCAGGTGCGTCACGGATATGGCAAGGTCCAGCTGACTCCAAGCGGGAGAAACTTCATCGCCCGCAAATCGCTCGACGGGTCTCAATAAACATGCACTTGTCTCACCATCATTGCTGCCTACCGTTGCAGTCTTGCATTTGCCATCGGAACGGATTTCAGCCGGAGATCAGATTCAGAAGCGATCTATCATTCCCACCTACAGAGTGAATGAGGAAGCATCACGATCTCCCACCAATCACCCGCATTGTGTTACTTTTCTCTCTCCTGCTTGCTCCATAATCTGCTAACCTGGCATGGAAGGAAATGTCGAATGACGACTGGAGGTGAGGCATGCTTTTAGTAACAGGCGGTGCCGGATATATCGGTTCTCACACCTGTGTTGAGCTACTCCAAGCGGGACATGACGTGACCGTCTTCGATAATTTCTGCAACAGTCACCCCGAATCGCTCGAGCGGGTGCAACGGATCACAGGAAAGCAACTCCGTATCATCCGTGGTGATATCCGCGACCGGGAGGCGCTGGTGACGGCGCTACGGGAAAGTGGGGCGCAAGCCGTGATTCATTTTGCCGGACTTAAGGCCGTCGGCGAATCCGTCCGCCAGCCGCTGTCCTACTACGACAATAATGTCATCGGCTCGTTACGGCTGTTAGAGGCCATGGGCATTTGCGGGGTCAAGACGCTGGTCTTCAGCTCCTCCGCCACGGTGTACGGGGATCCCCAACGGC